>JAILOI010000011.1 GCA_024690885.1 Lachnospiraceae bacterium | reverse complement strand
CATCCCTCACACCCTAGATGCCACCACCCTAGGTTTGAAACAGGTGGGGGATACGGTGAATTTAGAGTGTGACCTCATCGGCAAATACGTTGCACGCCTTTTACAAAGAGAACATGCCTCCGGTGGCATTACGCCGGAATTCTTACGAACCCATGGATATTAGAAAGGAAACACAGATGGAAGAACACATTGTAACGAAAGCCCTCCATGCTTTACAGCGGGGAGAGTTAATCATTGTCGCAGACGATGAACAGCGGGAGAACGAAGGGGATTTTATTTGTGCAGCAGAATTTGCCACACCCCAAAACATCAACTGCATGGCTACGGAAGGTCGTGGGTTGATCTGTACTCCCATGAGTGAAGAATTGGCCTTGAAATTGCAGATTCCTATGATGGTGACCCACAACACCGACAATCATGAAACCGCCTTTGCGGTATCCGTAGATCACGTGGACACCTCCACCGGAATCAGTGCCTTCGACCGCTCCCTCACTGCAAAAAAACTGGTGGATCCAACTTCCAAGGCACTGGATTTCCGTCGTCCCGGCCACATGTTTCCACTCGTTGCCAAGAAAGGCGGCCTCCTCTCACGTCCCGGCCATACGGAAGCCACCGTGGATCTGATGCGTTTGGCCGGCTTATCCCCCTGTGGGCTCTGCTGTGAAATTATGGAAGAAGACGGCACCATGATGCGTACCCCACGCCTACAACAATTGGCCGAACGCTTAGGTGTTTTGTTCTTGACCATTCAGGACATCTTAGACTATATCCGAATCTACGAGAAGCACGTTATGCAGGAGGCTTGTGTACAGCTTCCCACCAAGTTCGGTGATTTTACGGCTTACGGTTATGTCTGTGATGTTACCGGCGAACATCACGTTGCCTTAGTCAAGGGAGATGTGTCCGACGGTGCGCCGGTATTATGCCGTGTCCATTCGGAATGTTTGACCGGAGATGTGTTTGGTTCCCTGCGGTGCGATTGCGGCAATCAGCTAGAGAATGCCCTGGCTATGATTGAACGGGAAGGCCGCGGTGTGTTGCTCTACATGCGTCAGGAAGGTCGGGGCATTGGACTGATCAACAAGTTGAAGGCTTACGAGCTTCAGGAACAGGGCTTAGATACCGTGGAAGCCAACATCCAATTAGGCTTTGCACCGGATTTGCGGGAGTACTGGGTAGGGGCACAAATCTTACGGGATTTGGGCATTTCCAAGCTGCGTCTTTTGACCAATAATCCAAGCAAAATCTATGGTTTGGAAGGCATGAATCTCACCATCACCGAACGTGTGCCCATCGAAATTCGGGCACAAAAATATGATGAGTTTTACATGCAAACCAAAGAAAAGAAGATGGGCCATATTTTTATCAAGCCCTCCACGAAAATTGCACAATAAAAAAGGAGTATACACATGAAGATTTACGAAGGAACACTGGTAGCAAAAGAAGGAATGAAGGTAGGCATTGTGGCTGCCCGATTCAATGAATTTATTGTATCAAAACTGGTAGGCGGTGCCGAAGACGGACTGATCCGTCACGGCGTAGCAGCGGACAACATTGCGGTTGCCTGGGTACCGGGCGCGTTTGAAATTCCCATCGTTGCCCAGGCCATGGCAGAAAGCGGCAAGTACGATGCTGTCATTGCCCTCGGTGCGGTAATTCGCGGTGCCACCAGTCACTACGACTATGTTTGTAATGAGGTGTCCAAGGGCGTTGCCCAGGTTGGCCTAAATACCAAGGTCCCGGTGCTCTTTGGCGTGGTCACTACCGATAATATTGAGCAGGCCATCGAACGTGCTGGAACCAAAGCCGGTAACAAGGGCTATGACTGTGCACTCTCAGCGATCGAGATGTGTAATCTTTTGCAAGCAATTTAATAAAAAAGCTATGGCTTCCCATCCGGGAGTCATAGCTTTATTGTTGTTTTTCCAACAAATATGGAGCAAGGGTTTCTGCAATTCTTGCGGTGCGTTCATCTTTTACCACATAGGTGGGGCGTAATTCCCAGGGAAGACCCGTGACATATTCTCTGTCACGCTCCTGTAATTTTGCAAGAAATGATTCATACTCCCCCGGTCGCTGATAGCGCAGCTTTCCGATGGGAAGGTACACATACTCCTGCTTTACGACTTCTGTTGGCGCTACTTCCACACGACGGAAGGTCACCTTGCCATATTCCGTCTGTTCCTTGATGATACGATAGTTTCGCTTCTCCTCGTCTTCCTTCGGCAATTCAAATCGCACGATATTTTGCTCCAGATAATGCTTCCATACCGCTGCACCCACCCGTTCCCGGGTCGTGGGATAATCCAGTCTTCCATAAATTTCCTCCACGGTATACCCTAAATTTGCCAAGTGTCTTAGGGCCCCTCCCGAGGATACGTCAAACACAAAATCAGATAATGCATTTTGAAAATAGGTATGCTCTTCTTTCATGACGTTCCTCCTTTTTCCCCTATTATAACACCAATTAGAAAAGGGCAACGCCACATTGACGTTGCCCTCTTTGAAGGAGAAATTTTATGCAAATGGATTTTCGCAAGGATATGGAACACTCTGTGGGTGATTGTAATCTAAGTCTTCCATTGGAACTCCTAAATACTTGAAGGTATCGAAGAGCGCCTTGCCATAGTGGCCAAATGCCACAGCACCATGGTGCGGATAATTCTTCTCAATTAATACGTTGCGGTAGAAGCGACCCATCTCATGGATTGCAAATACGCCGATACTACCAAAGGATTTGGTTGCTACCGGAAGCACTTCACCTTCTGCAACATAAGCACGAAGCTTATTATCAGAGGTAGACTGCAAGCGATAGAAGGTGATGTTGCCAGGAGCAATATCGCCCTCGAGGGTTCCGTTGGTCACTTCTTCCGGAAGAGAACGAGCCATAATTAACTGGTTCTTCATCTCGCAAGCTGCCAGCTTCTTAGAGCAGGTATTTCCACAATGGAAGCCCATGAAGGTGTCCTTGTGAACATATGGGAACTTGCCTTCGATGGATTCCTTGTACATATCCTTCGGTACAGAGTTGTTGATATCAAGAAGGGTAACGATGTCATCGCTGACACAAGTACCAATGTACTCGGACAGGGCACCGTAGATATCAACCTCGCAGGATACCGGAATTCCACGTCCGGTGAGACGGCTGTTGACATAGCAAGGTACGAATCCAAACTGGGTCTGGAATGCAGGCCAGCACTTGCCGGCGATTGCTACATATTCACGATAACCTCTATGCTCCTCTACCCAATCTAACAGGGTCAACTCATACTGAGCCAACTTCTCAAGAACCTCCGGCTTCTTGTTGCCGGCACCAAGCTCTGCTTCCATGTCTTTTACAACATCCGGAATACGAGCATCTCCTGCATGCTTGTTGAATGCTTCAAACAAATCCAACTCAGAGTTCTCTTCGATTTCCACACCCAGGTTGTATAACTGCTGAATTGGTGCATTACAAGCAAGGAAGTTCATTGGTCTAGGACCAAAGCTGATAATCTTTAAGTTGTTCAAACCGATGACGGTACGAGCGATTGGCAAGAACTCATGAATCATATCTGCACAATCCTCTGCATCACCAACCGGATACTCCGGAATGTATGCCTTGGTGTTACGAAGTTTCAAGTTGTAGCTTGCGTTCAACATACCACAGTACGCATCACCACGACCCTGGATCAAATCATTCTGGCTTTCCTCAGCTGCTGCAACGAACATCTTCGGTCCGTCAAAATGCTTTGCAAGCAAGGTCTCGGAAATCTCCGGTCCGAAGTTTCCAAGATATACGCAAAGTGCGTTACATCCGGCCTTCTTGATGTCCTCCAGCGCCTGTACCATATGGATTTCACTCTCTACGATACAGATTGGGCACTCATAGATGTCTGCTGCGTCGTATTTTGCCTTGTAAGCATCAATCAAAGCCTTACGGCGATTGACAGACAAGCTCTCCGGGAAGCAGTCACGGCTGACTGCCACGATACCAATTTTTACCTTTGGGATGTTATTCATAATAATTCCTCCTACTATATACTTTTCATATTATTTTTAATTTCTAGGGGTAGTCCTCCACTATCCAAAGAAATTTACTGCAAGGTTGGGAACAGGGCTTTCACCGTAGGATAAACCTGCTTAAACTGCTGATAGCGCGCCTCATACTTGGCAGCGATCTCCGGTGTCGGCTCCACATGATCCACAACCTCCACAATTGCTTCACATGCTGCCTGAACCGAATCATATTCGCCGTTGGCTACGGCGGCTAACATGGCACCACCCATGGATGGGCCTTCCTCTGTCTTTAAGATATCCAAGCGAATGTTTAATACATTGGCGATGATCTGCTTCCACAGCGGGCTCTTGGCTCCGCCTCCGCAAATCTTGGATGCATCAATTCGAATGCCTAAGCTTCTTGCAACCTCGATGGAATCACGAAGTGCAAAGGCGACGCCTTCTAACACTGCCTGGGTCATATCCGCCCGGCTGGTGTCCATCGTCATACCAATGAAGGTTCCTCTGGCATATGGATCGTTGTATGGGGAGCGCTCTCCCATGAGATACGGTAAAAAGTACACATGGTTCTCACCAAGCGTCGTGATGTCCTTCTGCTCTGCTGCGTAATCCTTGGTGCCGATGATTTCATCCATCCACCACTTGTTACAGCTTGCTGCGGAAAGCATGCAGCCCATCAAATGATATCCACCGTCCGCCGCATCAAAGGAATGCAAGGCGTTGTTCTCATCGACTCCGAACTTCTCGGAAGAAATGAATACGGTACCACTGGTTCCTAAGGAAATATTACAATTGCCTTCGCCAACGGTTCCGGTTGCAACAGCGGCTGCTGCATTGTCGCCGGCGCCTGCTGCTACAATAACGTTGGTCTCTAAGCCAAGCTCTGCTGCCACTTCCGGAAGTAAGCATCCCACCTTCTCATAACTTTCATATAAGGTTGGAAGCATATCCTCGGTAATATGACAAATCTCACACATCTCCTTGGACCACTTCTTGTGGGCAACATCCAACAGTAACATACCGGATGCATCGGAATAATCCGTGCAATTCACACCGGTTAAGCGATATGCCAGGTAATCCTTTGGAAGCATGATCTTCTTAATTTTTGCAAAATTCTCCGGTTCCTTGTTGCGCACCCATAAAATCTTGGATGCCGTAAATCCGGTAAAGGAAATATTGGCGGTGTACTTGGATAAGGTCTCCTTGCCAATTTCCTGATTCAGATAATCGTTCTCCTCTGTGGTACGGCTATCGTTCCAGAGGATGGCCGGGCGAATCACCCGATCCTGTTCATCTAGGATTACCAGTCCGTGCATCTGTCCGCCGAAGCTGATGCCGGCCACCTGAGACTTATCACAATCTGCAATCAGTTCCTTCAGCCCCTTGATGGACTCCTCATACCAGATGTATGGATCCTGCTCGGACCAACCCGGATGCGGGAACTGACAGTCATATTCTCTTGTCACAATTTTCTTGATATCGCCCTTCTCATCCATTAGAAGTAACTTCACAGAAGAGGTACCAAGATCGATTCCTGCGTATAACATACAATCTCCTTCCCCACGTTACAAACCATCTCGCTTGTTTTTGCGATACATAGGTTACTTTGTTCGTGCACGTGCACGGTACATTCTTAATATAGCTCCTGTATGCAAAAATATCAATCAAACAAAATGCCCGAAATATTCCTTTCGTTTTTATCACTTATTCACAAAAAGAATTGGGAACGTGCACGTGTACAATTATTTCTTGTAAAAGTCCGGATTGATGTGCTAGTATGAAACATGATTCAGATGAAATGACCGGGTCATTGTGCTTTTTACAAACACAAGCCCAAAGGAGTTTACATTATGCCAACCATGCAAGAGATTGCCACCCTCGCCGGTGTATCCCGCGGCACGGTCGACCGTGTCCTAAACAATCGGGGAGGCGTGAATGAAGAAACCAAGAAGAAAATCTTAGAAATTGCGGAGATGTCCAACTACGAGCCCAACAAAGCCGGCATTGCTTTAGCAGTTCAGAAGCGCAACCTGAAGATCGGAGTATTATTGTTCGAACAGTCCGATCTCTTTTTTGAAGACATCAAGCGGGGGCTCAATGAGAAAAATGAGGAATTATCCGTCTACGGAATCACCCTTCTGATTCGTCAGACCGATTTCGATGCCAATGCCCAGGTAGCGGGGATTCGCGAGCTTGTTGATTCTGGAATCAACGGTTTGATTATTGCTCCATACAACCATGATTTGGTCAAGGAGGCACTGCTATCATTAGAGGCCGATGGCATTCCGGTGATTACCGTCAATACAGATATCAATGATTCCCATCGCCTTGCTTATGTGGGTTCCAATCCATTTAAGTGTGGCCAGGTGGCCGGTGGTTTGATGGGGATGATTACCGGAGGCTGTGGTCACATCGGCATTATTACCGGTTCCCATGATCTCCAGGGACACGAAGCCCGCATTCAGGGATTTCTGGACATTTTAAAAACGAAATACCCGGGCCTGGTGGTGGATGCCATCGAAGAATGCCGGGATGATGACTATCGTTCCTACGAGATTGTACAGAAGATGTTGGCCGACCATACGGAGCTGAATGCCTTTTTCTTTACTGCCGGTGGTGTTTACGGTGGCTGTAAGGCCATTGCTGCCACAGATGGAGATTATAAAGTGATTACCTTCGATGATATTGAAACCACCCGGGAATACATTCAATCCGGTATCATCACTGCCACCATCTGCCAGGATCCCATTATCCAGGGTTCCCGTGCCCTCTCTCTGTTAGCCGATGTGCTGGTGCTTGGTAAGCAGCCGGAATCTGTTACCCACTATACGGATATCAATATTAAAATCAAAGAAAGCTTGTAATATAATTGCGAATACCAAAACAGCAGGTCCCAGGACCAATGTCATTAAGTTAACATTGGGATAATGCTTTGGATGAGAGAAACGGGAATGAAGATGATAACCTTCATTCCCGTTTCTTCCTTTTTAGGCATAACAAACAGGCGGATCTAAAATCCACCTACTAATCATGTTTT
>JAILOI010000051.1 GCA_024690885.1 Lachnospiraceae bacterium | reverse complement strand
TGGAACCATCGCAAGAAGTCCACACCATCGTAATTTACTCATATCAATCATCCTTACTAAAACTGAAAATAGATAAATGCCGAGGAACCTACCATACCGAGGAATAGAATGGTCAATAATTCCACATAGATGATGGCAACGCGAATCAGGTAGTTCTGCTGATCCATCACTTTAAAAATCGTGGTTCCCTCATAGATGTATCGATCCGTTATATACAGCAATACCACGCCTGCTGCCATCACAAGCACATCCAGTGCCGTCATACCATATGTCTCCAGGAATCCACCGAAAGTCATATAGCTCCATGGATGTGCAAACATATGCTGAAGAATCAATCCCACGTTCTCCATGCTTCCGGAACATACAACAAACCAGCAGATGCACACCAAAAGTAGCGTACGCACCCGTCGGAACCAATGCCAGGAGGCACACTCCGTATTGATATGGAATACCTGTACCATCTTCGCAAACAGCGGCTGGCACAAATCACTGACAATCAGTAACACACAAGGTATTCCGGCTGACGCCACAAAATAATACATAGTTGCACCATGCCAGATACCAATCAGAATCCATAGCAACAACATAGACAGATAGAATGGGGCACGCTTGCCCTTCTTCTTGCCAATCACTTTCTTAATAGCCTTACCGGCTCTCTGAATCGGTTTCGACTTCTGTACCGGATACATGAAGTAATCCTTGAACCAGGTTCCCAAGGTGATATGCCACCGCTGCCAGAATTCCTGAATCGATTCGGAGAAGAATGGTGCCCGGAAATTCTCCGGCAGGGTAATTCCAAACATCTGGGCACAACCCATAATGATATCCATGCAACCGGAGAAATCGGTATACAACTGGATGGCATAGCACAAGGTAGCTCCCACAATTCCCACCATACTATGATCTCCATAGTTGGTATAGACGGCGGATACCACCAATCCGAATCGTTCGGAGATGACCAGCTTCTTGAAGTAACCCCAGGCCATCCGACGCATACCATGGGTGATCTGGTCATAATCCAATGTATGTCTGGTATCGAACTGCTCCCGCATCTCGCTATAACGGGTGAATGGTCCGGAGATTAACTGCGGGAAGAAGAAGATGAATAATCCCACATTCACCGGATTCCTCTCTGCCCCATAATTTTCCCAATACACATCCACCAGGTATCCCATGGCCGATAAGGCATAGTAGGAAATACCGATGACTGCAGCAAACTGCAGCCAGGAGATATCCGCCTGCCAGTGGAATAGGGACACAAATACGCTAAACAAATTGAAGGCATACTTCAGCAGGAACAATGCTGCGATGATGACAGTGATGCACACTCCCAGAATCAGTGTCCGAATCTTACCCGCGGTTTTCTCTATCCCAAGTGCGCCCAGGTAGGTCACGGCCACCATTCCCAGCATCAGGCCACCCATCACCTTCCAGTCATAGGCGGATACCTGCAGATAGAAGTACACACTTGCTGCCAGCAGGATATACTTCTGCAAGGGCTTCACCAGATAATATGCCAGCAAAGTAACAATCAGAAATACAAAGAAATAAAAACTAGTCAGAGTCACTGCGATTTACTCACTTTCTATAACACAAAAGAAATGCTCCATTATGGAGCATTTCTACTTTACTGTCCTAATTCTAATATAATATCTACCATCTCGCCAACATTTTTCATGGTAACCACTTTGCCCATCGGAATTTTCATATTAAATTCTTCCTCTACACCTACGATCAGATTGATATGTTCGAAGGAATCCCATCCATCCACATCATCTGCTACGGTCTCATCGGTTAACTCAATGGTATCGTCATCCAAAATATCCCAAAACACCTTATGGAGTCTCTCATATGCTTCTTCTCTTGTCATAATAAAACCTCTCTTACTTTTCCTTATTTCATAACCAGAACTTTCATTTTCGCTCTGGAAACAACCTTATTACCCTGATTTCGAATTATAACCTTTAACTGGATTAAGCGCAAATCCACGTTCTTATCTACCACTGTACCGGTCACCGTAAGGGTATCGCCCACATACACCGGTTGCTTGAAGGATAACTCATCAAAGCTATGGATCAAACTATATTTTCCCGGAAGATACATGCCCGCCATGGTGGAATAGAGGGACGCGGTCAGCATACCAAAGGCTGCATGCCCCCGGAATTTTCCCTCCCCGATTTCTCTGGCGTATGCGTCATCCTGATGGAAGGGGTTCTCATCTCCGGAAATCTCCCGGAAGGCATTCTCCATCTCCAGGGTAATTTCCCGCTGGAAGGAAGCTTCCATCCCCACTTCGATTTCATCTAAGGTATATTCATTCATTGGTTCGAACCTCTTTCATTCGTCGATAGATGTGTTCCGCATCCAGGCCATTGGCCTTCCGTACCATAAGCTGATTGCCATATCCGGCTGCAAAGACATCTTCGATTCCAATTGGGTATACCCGTGCTCCCATACCTGCAAACGCCACTTCTTCTGCGATCACACCGGCCAGGCCACCATGAATATTATGTTCTTCCACCGTAACGATTGGCATTCCGGCCTGGGCTGCCGCTACCACTTCCTGCGGTTGGAACGGTTTGATTGATGTTACATTCACAAGTTTCGGTTGCACCCCATCCGCCTGTAACATCTCACACGCCTTGTGCACTTCTTCTAGTATACTGCCTGTGACAAATACTGCAAGGTCTCCTCCATCCATCAGCGTATCATTCGCCGTCGCCTGCATCCGGTAATCCTCCGGATAGAACTCCTTCTCATGATTCATTCCGATGCGAATATACACCGGGCCCACATGCTCATAGGCCAGTTGTACGCACTCCATCACCTGCTTCGGTGTGGCAGGGGATAGAATCATCAGATTCGGAATGGCACGAAGCACCGCCAAATCCTCTGTGGTATGGTGGGTCGGTCCAAGAGAACTCCAGGAGAGCCCGCTTCCCATCCCCACAATCTTTACATTCAAGTTCTGGAAGCAGACATCGTCCCGGATAAACTCCATGGAGCGATAGGCCAGGAAAGCACCTGCCGTAAAGACGAAGGGAATCTTGCCAGCCGTGGCCATACCGGCTGCGGCTGCCACCATGTTTTCCTCTGCAATTCCAAAATTATAAATCTGATGGGGGAAATTCCGGCGAAACATCTCGTCATAACCGGTTCCGCTATCTGCCAGAAGATGAATCACATTGGAATCCTTCTCTGCCAGTTCCATCAGTTTTCCTATATATGCACTGTTCATCTACTTACTCCAGTTCTGCATCCGTAATTCCAAGTTCTTCCTTGAACACCTTCAGTTCCTTGCGTCCCGGCAGTTTGAAGTGCCAGTTCGGGTTATGCTCCATAATGGAGACGCCCTTGCCCTTTACCGTATGCGCAATCACCAGGGTTGGGCGATCGGCAGTTTCCCGTAATCCCAGCAAGCAATTGGTGAAGGCTTCCATATCGTGTCCATCCACTTCCACCACGTTCCAGCCGAAGCTGGCAAACTTCTCTCCCCACTTGGGAGCACCGATGGTCTTCTCCACGAAGTCCATCTTCTGAATATCATTGCAATCCAGGATTGCCACCAGATTGGATAATCCGAAGGCCGGTGCACTCATCACCGCTTCCCAGACCGTCCCCTCTTCTAATTCGCCGTCACCAAGCATCACATAGACCCCGGCGTCCTTCTGATCCATCTGCAACGCCATGGCAATGCCCTGGCCCATGGATAAGCCGTGTCCCAGGGATCCGGTAGTGGCTTCCACCCAGTCGCAGTCCCGCATACAAGGCTCTCCACCGATTTGCGCATCTTCCATAAGATAGGAGTGATACATCTCTTCGGAGATAAGTCCCGCTTCCATCAAAACCCCATAGAGAGCCAGTCCGGCATGTCCCTTGCTTAGGATAAACCGGTCCCGATCCTCCCACTTCGGATTGGTGGCATCGAAGCGCAGAATCCCCTTACAATACAGGGCATACACCATCTCCAGGCAAGAATAACAGGATGCTAAGTGAGCCATCCCGCCCTTGTATCCGGTGATGAAAATCTGCTTTCGTAGATGTAATAATTTCTGCTGTTCTTCCTGTGTATTAGCCAAATTCCTCTACCTCATCCGAATCAATTCCGATGCCTCCACAATAAGGCATGGCGTCGATTCGTCGTATTTCTTCTTCTGACAATGTAAATCCAAACACATCCAAGTTCGCCCGGATTCGCACCGGATTCGTAGACTTGGGAATCACAATTGCATCCTTTGCCAGGGCCCAACGCAGACAAATCTGTGCCGGGGTCACCTGATGGGCGGCTGCAATCTCCGTAATCACTTCATGGGTTAATATCTGTCCGTTGCCCAGCGGACTACTGGCTTCCAATGCAATGCCTTCGGCCTTGCAATAGGAAAGAAGCTCCTCTTGTGGCATGCCGGGATGTAGTTCCACCTGATTGATGAGCGGCATCACTTCTGCCGTCTTCTTTAAGGCTTCTAGGTGGTGCACCTTGAAGTTGCACACCCCGATGTTTCGTACCAGACCCGCTTGATATAAGGCTTCCATGCCACGCCAGGTATCGGCGTTCATCTCCTCCCAGTTGGGATATAACTTCATGGATGCCGGCCAATGGATCAGATAGCAATCCAGATATTCTGTCTTCAGCTTCTTCAGGGACTTCTTACAAGCTTCCTGCACTGCTTCATATCCACGGCTGGTGTTCCATACCTTGTCCGAGAGAATCAGTTCCTCCCTGGGAATTTCATGGGCTGCGATGGCCTTGGCCAATGCAATCTCGTTGCTATAGGCGGCTGCCGTATCAATCAGTCGATATCCGGCCTCATAGGCACTTCCGATGACATCCACCATCTGTGCCCGGTCCGTCACCTGCCAGGTGCCCAATCCCACTGCCGGTATTTGGTTTTGATTTCGTAGTGTCCGATACTCCATAGAGCTCCTATTCATTCACGTCAATCACATGTTGCTTCTTCTCGTAATGTTCCGGGATCTCGTATTCCCAAGTGGTATTTCCTTCGGCATCCTCGGAAATCTTGGTAAATCCCTGTAAACTATAGAAGTCCTTGACCATGGCATTCTTCGCTGTCGGATAATAGTATCCCACCAACTTCCGAACACCTGCTGCCTTGGCCTTCTCCACCAGTTCATCCATCATGGCAAACTCCATATCACGCTTCAATACGCGACAACTCATCAGCCACAATTCCATGTGTAGTTCGTCCCGGTTTGCGCCATCGATACGACCGATGACGATACTAACCACGCCGTTGTCACCAAACTTATCCCCTAGTTTACCATAGAGGGTAATACGGCTTGGATCCTCGGCTACCGCTTCAATATCGCTCTGGCTGTAGCGCTTGGTGGTGAGGTTGAACTGGTTACTCTTGTTGGTTAACTGCGCAATCCGAGACATATACATGGGGATAAAGCTTTGGATCTCCCCCTTCATCTCTAGGGACTTTAAGTAGTCCTCATAGTTGGTGAATGCGGACTGTAACTGGGTCCGCTTTGCATTCTCCTGGTACATCTCATTACGCTTGATATCATCACCGGAGAGGTTGGTCACTTCGAAGTAGCCACTCTTATCCAACGTCTGGATATAATGCTCCACTCCATCCATCACCGGTGTTGCTACACCGGGAAGTTCTCCCTCGATGATGGCGCGCTCTGCCGGGTTATCATCCACGAAGACGAAACTCTCCGGAAGGAGCGTCATCTCCGATGCGGTCTCTCGTAGGTTTATGCTCTTCGGATTCCAATTGGCCTTGAAGCTAATGAAATCCTCTCGCTTTAATACACTATCCGGTCGTTCGAATCCACTGAGGGCATTGGCCTCCTCGTTCTTGGAGTTTACGGTAAGGAGCACACC
>JAILOI010000097.1 GCA_024690885.1 Lachnospiraceae bacterium | reverse complement strand
CGTGACACTAAGGTTGTTAACCTTCCAGATCATCTCTTCAACGAAGTTGCTCCAAAGTATGTTGGACGTAACGGTGGTTACACCAGAATCGTTAAGATTGGTCAGCGTAAGGGTGACGGCGCTTTAGAAGTTGTTCTTGAGTTAGTTTAATCAGAGACCATAATTTGAATCCCCTGTGAGTTTTCACAGGGGATTTTTTTATGAAGGCGCGTTACGATGTTCTTCTCTTTAATTTTGAATAAAAATGCATATAGTGGTTGACATATGTATTTTTATGCTTTAATATGCATAAATATACAGCAAGAACGAATATTAATGCAAAGAGAGGTAAACGTTATGAAAACAGGTAAGAAAATTTTATCACTGATTTTGGTTATGGCTTGTGTATGTGGATGTTTGGTGGGCTGTGGCTCTTCCAACCCAAAGGAAGCAAGTGATGGGAACACATTGATTATGGCAACCAACGCTGCATTTCCTCCGTATGAGTATGTAGAGGATGATGCATATGCAGGAATTGATGTGGAGATTGCAGGTAAGATTGCAGAAGAACTTGGTATGGAATTGGAAATCAAGGATGTGGAATTCGGTTCCATTATTGCAGGTGTTGAAAGCAAAAAGTATGATATGGGTATGGCCGGAATGACAGTAACCGAAGAACGGAAGCAGAGTGTCAACTTCACCGATACCTATGCAACGGCGGTACAGTCGGTCATCGTACCAGAGGGTTCTTCCATTCAGACGCTCGATGATATTACTTCAGATATGAAGATTGGCGTTCAGCAGGATACTACCGGTGATATCTATGCATCCGATGATTACGGCGATGCAGTGGTTCGGTATAAGAACGGTGCAGATGCGGTATTAGCATTGGTTTCCGGCAAGGTGGATTGCGTCATTATTGATAACGAGCCGGCGAAAGCATTTGTATCTTCCAATGAAAATCTGGTAATCTTAGAGAGTGCATATGCAGAGGAAGAATATGCAATCTGTGTAGCTAAGGATAATGAGCAATTATTAAATGACATCAATGCTGCACTTGCAAAGTTAAAGGCAGACGGAACCATCGATGAGATTGTTTCCAAATATATTAAAACCGAGGAATAAACATGAACTGGTGGAATGATTTTGTAACACAATTTCAATTTGTATTTATTGAGAGCGAACGCTATAAGTTGATTATGGAAGGCTTGGGTACCACGCTGGTGATTACGCTGTTTGCAGTACTCATCGGTATCATTTTAGGTACACTGGTGGCTTCCATTCGTTCCACCTATGATAAGAACAAGGAAGAATTACAGAAGCGTAAGAGCATCGGATACTATGCTTTGGCAATCGCCAATACCATCTGTAAGGTGTATTTGACCGTTATTCGAGGAACTCCTGCTGTTGTACAGCTTATGATTGCGTATTTCATTATATTTGCTTCCTCCACGAATGCTGTCCAGGTAGCAATCTTTGCCTTTGGAATTAATTCCGGCGCATATGTGGCAGAAATCATTCGTGCCGGTATTATGTCGGTGGACAACGGACAGTTTGAAGCCGGACGGTCGCTGGGATTTACCTATGTACAGACCATGATTTACGTGGTCATTCCGCAGGTGGTAAAGAATGTTCTTCCTGCGTTGTGTAATGAGTTTATCGTATTAATCAAGGAAACCTCTATTGCCGGTTATATCGGTATTACGGATTTGACCAAGGCGGGAGACTTGATTCGCGGACGCACGTATACGGCCTTTTTTCCGCTGCTTGGAGTAGCGGCCATCTACCTGGTGCTGGTTATGATTTTAACTTACCTGGTGGGCAAATTAGAGAGGAGGTTACGTGTCAATGAGCGATAAGAAGATTATTCGCGTAGAGCATCTAAAAAAGTATTACAAGGGCGACAAGATCAAAGCCCTAGACGATATCTCCATTGATGTAACCGAAGGAGAAGTGGTGGTGATTATCGGTCCGTCAGGCTCCGGTAAGTCTACCTTGCTTCGTTCCCTAAATCTCTTAGAGATTCCAACGGATGGAAACATCTATGTGGATGATATATTAATTACCGATCCGAAGGTGAATATCAATCGGCATCGGATGAAGATGGGAATGGTGTTCCAACACTTTAATCTATTCCCGAATATGAGCATTTTAAGGAACTTAACCATCGCACCCGTAAAGTTGCTAGGCATGTCCAAATCAGAGGCCGAAAAACAGGCGTTAGGGCTGTTAGAACGGGTGGGATTGGCAGATCGTGCCAACGCATATCCTAGTCAGCTTTCCGGTGGACAGAAGCAGCGTATCGCTATCGTGCGGGCACTGTGCATGAATCCGGAAATTATGCTGTTTGACGAACCAACCTCAGCCTTAGATCCGGAGATGGTTGGAGAAGTGTTGGATGTAATGAAGGAATTAGCGGCCGATGGCATGAGCATGGTGGTGGTAACCCACGAGATGGGATTTGCCAGAGAGGTGGCCGACAAGGTCATCTTCATGGATGAAGGTCAGTTGGTGGAAGAGGGAACGCCGGAGGAAATCTTCGAGCGCCCGAAGTCCGAACGTTTACAATCTTTTTTGCAAAAGGTGATATAAATCAACAAGGCGAGCTCAGAGGAGTTCGCCTTTTGTATTTTTTGTTAGGCTATGCTATATTAGTATTGTCCTTCTTGGAAGGACAATCGGTAATAAAACGGGTGACAAGATCATGAGACTGAACTCCGTTCAACTGCAGAAGCAGGTGCAACAGCAGAAGGCCTCCCAGCGTATGTTACAATCGCTGGAAGTGCTCTATATGAATCAGGTGGAACTGAAGGACTATCTTCAGGAAGCGTACGAATCCAATCCGCTTCTGGAGCTGGTGGAGGCTACGCCTGCGTATGGGCTTATGACATCTGCAGATGGAGCGCAGAAGGCGGGGGATGAGATGTTCGGACAGTCGGAGGAGGCCTTTCGGCAGACCTTCGCGGAATATCTCTATGAGCAGTTGATGTTCCTTCCGAATATGGATGATGAACAGCGCATGTTGTGTAAGTACTTGATTCTTTGTCTGGACCATAAGGGCTATCTGGAAGACTCTTTGGATGAACTGGCCGTGCGTGTTGGAACAACCATTGAGACTTTGGAGGAGGCCCTTTTTCAATTGCAGCAATTAGAGCCGGCAGGAGTCGGTGCCCGTTCCCTGGAGGAATGCCTGATGATACAGGCAAAGCGTGATCCGAAGGCAACGGAAGTGGTGTATCAGGTGATTGCTTATGGCATTACGGATACCTCTTCAAAGCAATTGGAGAAGATGGCGGCAAATCTGCAGTGTGATCGAAAGCAAGTGGAGGATGCTGTCCAGAGAATCTTAACGTACCAGCCGATTCCGGCAGACGGATATTCGGATGGATCAGCCATCGCCTATACCATACCGGAAGCGGAAGTGATTTTGGAGAATGGGCGGTTGACCATACGGCTGAATCGAAGCTTTCTGCCACGCTTATCCTATAACGCCAAGGCTCTGGAATTATTGGAAGCCCAAGGCAAAGAAGCGCAGGCATATCTTAATCGCTGCAAGCGTGCAGCGGAGAGCGTGCTTGGAGCCATGCAGGAGCGGGACAATACGATGCGGCTGTTGTTGGAGTATGTGGTTGGTTGGCAAAAGGACTATTTCCGGATACAAGGGCCGCTGCGTCCCTTGACCATGCATCAGGTAGCCGAGGCCATCGGCGTACACCCGTCTACCATCAGTCGAGCGGTGCGAGAGAAATATATCCTGTTTCAGGGACGACAGCTGATGCTCAAGCAGCTGTTTGTATCGAAAGTCCAAGATGGAACCTCTTCTCATGCAGTAAAGGAGCGCATGCGAAGCCTGATTGCCCGGGAGATTCCGCAAAACCCATATTCGGATGAAGCAATGGTGACATTGCTAGCAGAAGAAGGCATCACAATCTCACGGAGAACCGTGGCAAAATACCGGAAGGAATTACAGCTACCGGCTGCCCACCAGAGAAAAAGAAGTGAATGAGGAAATCATATGAGTTTTTGGAATCAGGCAGTAACTGTAAACGGAACGATAAAAACGGAGGATTTGGGCGTTACCTACATCCATGAGCATTTGATGGTAAAACCACAATTGCCGGACGCTTCATATGAAGCATATACCTTGGACGAAGAAGATAAATCGCGGGCAGAGGTGGCCGCATTTGCGGCGGTGGGTGGAAAGACCATCGTAGAGATGACCCCCATCCATTATGGACGAAACCTACCCGCTTTGCAGCGGATGGCCCGGGCCACTAGAACCAATATTATCTGTACCACGGGATATCATAAGGAATTGTTTCTACCACCCTGGTTTTCAACCAAGAGTGAAGAGGAACTCTATGAAATTGTGATGAACGAGATTGTATGCGGCATGGATGGAACCGATGTGCATCCCGGAGTGATTAAGTTTGGTACGAGTTACGGGAAAATCACAGACCAGGAGGAGCGGGCCATCCGGGTGGTTGCTCGGGCACATAAGAAAACCGGAATTCCCATCAGTACCCATTGTGATAAGGGAACCATGGGCATCGAGCAGGCCAAGCGTTTAGATGCATTAGGCGTGGATTTGCGACACGTATTGCTCTGTCACATTGATTCTGCGTTGGATGTGACGTATGCCAAGAAGCTGTGCCAGATGGGTGTACATATCTGTTTCGATCATGTGGGACGGGAATTAGAGAATCACGATGCAACACGGGTTCAGATGTTAGCGGAGTTGATCGATGCAGGTTATCTGAATCAATTACATATCTCCGGAGATATGGGTAAGAAGGAATATCTGCTGGCCTATGGTGGTGGCCCGGGCTTACCGTATATCCTGACGGATTTGAAAAAAGAATTATTAAACTACATGGATGAAGCAGCATTTCATCGCATGATGGTAAGAAACCCTGCCAATTTTCTGACGGGAAGGGTGTAGGGATTACGTGGGGGATTGCATGAAGTCATTAGAGCAATTGATACAAGAGGAAAAAAGAGAGCATCCGTATACGGACGAAGAACTGGCAGAACTTCTGCAAATCCGTAGGGAAAGCGTCATTGAAGCACGGAAGGAACGAGGGATTCCGGATTCGAGGCAGCGCCTGCGGAAGGTTTTGGTGGAAGAAATTCGCACCATATTGGATGCAGAAGGGGATATGTCGGAGCGGATGCTAACCACGCGTCTAAAGGAGCGGGGCTTTCGGGTGTCCAGGTATTTGGTAAGCGAGTTACGCACGGAGTATAAGTGTCAGCATCTGCGTCGGGAACTCTATACCGAGCCGGAGGCGGAAGAAGTAGTGGCACCGATGAAGCCCATGATTCCCAAGGAAGATACGGATTTTCGCGAGATGATCGGATATGACGGAGGCCTGCGTGCCCAGATTCGACAAGCGAAAGCGGCGGTGGCCTATCCGTCCAACGGATTAAATACCTTAATCATCGGACCCTCCGGAACCGGTAAAACCATGCTGGCCGAGAACATGTATCGATTTGCGCTCCACCATGGCATTCTCCCGAAGGATGCGCCCTTTGTGGCATTCAACTGCGCCGATTATGCCGACAACCCGCAGCTCTTGAACAGCCAGTTGTTCGGCTACGAGAAAGGCGCCTTCAGCGGAGCCACCGAAACCCATGAGGGACTGGTCAAAA
This sequence comes from Lachnospiraceae bacterium, assembly GCA_024690885.1. Classification (GTDB taxonomy): domain Bacteria; phylum Bacillota; class Clostridia; order Lachnospirales; family Lachnospiraceae; genus XBD2001. Next base: position 8,977 of record JAILOI010000097.1, on the reverse strand, counting down.
AGGCAGACGGCGGCATCCTGTTTTTGGATGAAGTACATCGCCTATCCAGTGAAGGGCAGGAGATGCTTTTTTACCTATTGGACAAGGGAGCCTATCGACGCCTGGGAGATGTGACCATGCACAAGGTACAGGTGCGATTAATTGCAGCCACCACTTCTACCCCGGAGTCGGCGCTGCTCTTGACTTTCCGCCGGAGAATTCCCATCGTCATCTCCATGCCGGCCCTGTCGGAGCGGCCTTTATCGGAGCGATTTGATATCGTCTGCCATTTCTTCAAGGAGGAGCAGAAGAAAATCGGACAGAAGATGGTGGTGGAAAAAGAAGCGGTGCGCATTTTGCTGCAGTATGGCTGCAGCGGCAATATCGGACAGCTGCAAAGTGACATTCAGGTGGCCTGTGCCAATGCCTTTTTGGATCATATGTCCCGCGGTGATGATGCCATCTATGTGCGGGAAGAACTGCTGGAGAATTTGATGGCAGCAGGGGAGATGGCCAAGCTGGTGCCTGGAGAGAACCTCTACTGCCGCAAGCTGGTATTTGGTGACGGGTTAGAGGATATGTCGGAAGAAGACGGAGAAGTGGATAACATCTATAGCCGAATGAATCGAATTCATCGTATGAGCGGTGTCCCGGAATCGGAACGGATGGATGCACTACGCCGCCAGCTGACGGCACACTTTCTACGTATTGAACAGAAACAATCGGAGGATGCGGCAAGCGGCGAGAAGCGGGAAGTAAATCGACAAATCGTAATCCAGATATTGGAGGAGATGGAGGGCGTATTAAATCCATTGACCGACCCCCTCATCGATAACATCACCGGCGTGGTGACGGAAACCATGACGATGATGGAATATGGAATTGCAGTAGAACAGCGGCTGATGTTTTCGGCGGAGGAACAGTATCCCCAGGAGTATAAGGCAGCGCTGCAGTTTGCAGAGAAGTATTTGGATAAAACCCATTGTAGTTTTCCGGAACGGGCGGTAGCGGGCTTAACCCTATGTTTCTATGCCTTCTCTGCATGCAAGCGCAGGCGGAGGGTGCGCATCATCCTGATGACTCATGGAGATGTGGGCAAGGCCATCGCTGACGCAGTGAACCATATTTATGACAATGATAATTTGCTAGCAGTGTCCATGGGCTGGGAAGAAAGCAGTGAACGGGTGATGGAGCAGATCATCTCCATGGTACAGAAAGTGGATGAAGGCCATGGCTGCCTGCTGTTGGTGGATATGGGCTCTCTGGCATCCTTTGCACCGGAGATTTCCCTCCGTACCGGAGTTCCGGTACGATGTGTGGCCCGGGTGGATACCCTGATGGCGTTGGATGCGGTATATCGTGCCGATGGCAAGGATGGACAAAATTTAGATGCACTGGCCGATGCCTTAGAGGTTGGAAGATTGCACGCGGGCTTCTCCGGAAGCGAGCAATACCAGGGCAAACCATCCGCAATTCTGACAGTATGTATCACCGGTGAGGGCTATGCACAGCGCATCAAGAGTTATCTTCGCACCACCGTGGCAGCTTCCCGCAACGTCCATATCGAGGATGTGGGCTTATTAAACCGGGATGCCATGCTGCAGAAGGTGGAACAATTGCGGGCCAACTTCGATATTGTGGCTGCGGTGGGCACCATCAATCCGGAACTGCCGGGCATTCCATTCCTATCCATGGAGTATCTGTTTTCCGGATATGGCACCATGGCGCTGACCAATTTGTTGGAAAACCATCGTCAGGAGGACAAACGCCTGACGGATATCATCGAGCCCCAGCTGGTATTGTGCGATGCTAATTTCGCCAATAAGAACGAAGCCATCGACCATATGTGTACAACGTTAGTGGCCCGTGGATATGTGAAGCCGGAATTTCTGCTGTCGGTGTATAAGCGGGAGAATCTTGGCACCACCTGTCTGGAAGAGAAAATCGCAGTGCCTCATGGGGAGCCATCTCTGGTGAATCGCCCATCCATCTGTGTGGCAAAACTAAAAAAGCCAATGGAGTGGGAAAGTGGTCTGGTGGCAGATTTTGTGTTTTTGTTTGCGCTAACCGAGAATGCAGGGGAATACGTACAAATTTTTTATGAAAAAATCCGTAACGAAAAAACCTTGGAAAACCTGAGAAAATCAGAGACGGCAGCAGATATTTTTAAAAATTTAATCTAGCGGACAAAACCTGCCGGGGTTTTGGCACGAATATTGCTAAGTATAGGGTGAAGGAAATCTTCACCCTATTTTTTACCGAAAAAATTATGAAAGAAGGAGGTTAGACGGTATGAAGGTAACCTTGGAACACTTCCCGAAGGTCACAAGTATATTACGAGGTTACACCCTAGACGAAGTGGATACCATCCTAGAAGTGCTCTGCGAAAGCAGTATCCGTTCGGTTGAGATAACCTATAACACACCCAATGCCGGTGCAATCATACGACATGCAGTAGAAGCGTATGGAGATCGCCTGGTGGTAGGTGCAGGAACGGTTACCACCATGAAAGCGCTAAAGGAAGTCATCGAAGCCGGTGTAGATTTTGTCTTGTCACCCACCATCTACACGGAAGAGATGCTTACTTATTGCAAGGACCATGGCGTCATCAGCGTACCGGGCGCACTGAGTCCAAGCGAAGTACAAGAACAGTTTCGCTGGGGCGCAGATATTGTAAAAGTATTCCCCGCCGTTGTGGCAGGGCCAATCTTTTTCAAACAGTTGGCAGGCCCTATGGGACATCAGCCGCTGATGGCCGTGGGCGGCGTCAATGCGCAAAACGCCAAGGAATACTTAGCAGCCGGTGCAGATTTCTTAGGCATCGGAAGCGGAATGTTTTCCAAGACAGATGTAACCGAAGGAAACAAAGAGGGCTTGCGGGAATCCTTACGAGCTTTTGAAGCAGTCGTGGGATTGTAGGAGGAGACAATGAAATTAAGTGACATTCTTTTTCCGGAATGTATCCTGCTGGACGTAGAAGGCGACACCAAAGAAGCGGTGCTTCAGCAGCTCTATGAGGTGTTGTACCAAAACAATAAAGTCAAGGAAACCTTCTATGATGCCATTCTGGCCCGGGAGAAAAACTATCCCACCGGATTGGAAGTGGAAAGCTACAACGTAGCCATCCCGCATGTAACTCCGGAACACGTAACAAATTCCGCCATCGGCATCGCGGTGCTTCGACACCCGGTGGCATTTGAGCGGATGGATGGCGACGGCGAAGTGCAGGTCAACGTCATTTTTAACATCGCCTTAAGTGAAGGCGGAAAACAAATTGAAACATTACAGGAAATCATTGCAGTGATTTCAGATGATGCCAAGTTGCAACGCATTGTGAAAGCAACCACACCGGAAGAACTCATCGCAATTATGAAAGAGGGGGAAAGTTAACATGAAAAAAATTATGGTATGCTGCGGATCTTCCATGATCACATCCACCATTGCAATCAACAAATTGAAAAATGCAATGGACGACGCAGGAATCAAGGTACAGTTCATCCAGTGCAAGTTTGCAGAAGTACCGGGCAAGGTAAAAATTGAACATCCGGATGTGATTGTTCCAACCGGAGCACTGAAGGATAGTTTGACAGAGTCTGTACCGATTGTACGCGGTACATGTTTTGTAACAGGCGTGGGAGAACAGGAGACCATCAAGGAAATTGTTGGAATCCTGAAAGATTAATGTAGGAGTATAAATAATCATAATTAAGGGAGGAAATCTTTTATGCAGGTAGTTATTGATGGCTTAAATTGGATCGCAGGCTTGGGGCCGATGTGTATGATGCCGATTATCATGCTCGTCATCGGATTGATCTTACGAGTAAAATTCGGCACCTTGATCAAATGTTGTATCACCACAGGTGTAGGTTTCTGCGGCGTTAAATTGGTAATTGATACCTTTATCGCCCAGGTAGGACCAAGTGTACAGAACATGGTTGCTCGCTTTGGACTGCACACAGACATTATGGATGTGGGCTGGCCGGCACGTGCAGCAGCAACCTGGGCATTCCCAATGGCAGCAGTCATGGTATTCGTAGTACTTGGAATCAATGCATTGATGTTGGTATTGAAGTTAACCAACTGCGTCATGGTGGATTTCTGGAGCTACAATCACTTCATCTTCTGCTCCGCCATTTGCTATCACGCATCCGGAAGCGTCATCATCGGATTGGTATGTGGCGCCATCTGTGCAATTGTAACCTTCAAGTTAGCAGACTGGACACAACCGGTGGTGGAAGAAGCATTCGGAATACCGGGTGTATCTTTCCCGACATCCAACAGCATTTCTTGGGCACCACTGGCTTATGGATTGAATAAGTTATATGACCACATCCCGGGATTAAACAAGTTGGAGGCAGATCCGGAAACCATCCGTGAGAAGTTTGGCGTACTTGGGGAACCGCTGATGATCGGAACCATTCTTGGTGCATTATTTGGCATCCTTGGTGGAAATGATGTGGCAGGTGTCATCACCGTCGCAATGTATACGGCAGCAGCAATGGTATTAACACCGAAGATGATGCAGATTTTGATGGAAGGCTTAATTCCATTTGCAGATGCAGTCAAAGATTTATTAAACAAGAAGTTTGTAGGAAACAATTTCCATATTGGTATCGATGCAGCACTGACCATTGCTAATCCAAGCTGTATCGCAATCGGAATCTTGATGGTACCGATGACCATCGTACTTGCTATGGTACTTCCATACAACCGTTTGCTTCCGATTTCCGATATCGCATATCAGGCAATGTGGTTAGCTGCATATCCGGTGGCATTCTCCAAGGGTAACGTGGTACGTGGATTTATCTCTACCGTTATCTTTACCTGTATTATGCTTTGGATTGCAACCGCACTTGCACCGGTACATACCGCACTGGCAATTTCCGGTGGCTACGATTTGGCAGGCGCAGCACTCATCTCCACAGAGGATGCAGGAACACACTTCCTATCTTATCTGTTGAGCTTGATTGCAGGACTGTTTCACTAAATAGATTCGAAGAAGAAAGAGGCATGGAAGAATGAAAATTTCTGATGTTGTAGTTTACGAGGTTAAGCCCCGCTGGATTTTTGTAAAAGTTGTAACGGACGAAGGCTATGAAGGCTGGGGAGAAATGATTTCCGGAACCAAAACGGAAACCGTTGTGAGCGGCGCAAAAGAAATGGGAAACTATCTCTTAGGGAGAGATCCGTTTGAGATTGAACGGCTGTGGCAGGAGATGTACAAAAGCTTTTTCAGAGGCGGTCCAATCAACGGAACCATTGTCTCCGGATTCGAGATGGCACTTTGGGACATCAAAGGAAAGTACTATAACCTGCCGGTATATGAATTCCTCGGTGGCAAAGCCAGGGATTCCATTAAAGTCTACTCATGGATTGGCGGAGACCGTCCCGATGATGTGGCAAGAGAAGCGAAAGCCAGAAAGGACATGGGATTTGATGCAATCAAGATGAATGCAACGGAAGAGTTGCACTACATCGATTCCTATGACAAGGTTCAGGCGGTGGTGGATCGTGTTGCATCCATTCGTCAGGCATTGGGAGATGGATTTGGAATTGCGGTGGATTTCCACGGACGGGTGCATAAACCCATGGCAAAAGTATTGGCACGGGCCCTAGAGCCATACCATTTGATGTTTATGGAAGAAGTGGTATTGCCGGAAAACGAAGAAGCCTTTCGCGAAGTAGCGAACCATGTGGCCACACCGTTGGCCACCGGTGAGCGATTGGTGAGTCGCTGGCAGTACAAGAACCTGTTTACCCAGGGCGCGGTGGATATCATCCAGCCGGACGTAGCGCTGGTGGGCGGAATATTAGAAACCAAGAAGATTGTGGCAATGGCGGAAGCATTTGATATGGCCGCAGCGCCACATGCCCCCTACGGCCCCATCGCACTGGCTGCGACCTTGCAGGTGGATGTATGTTCGCCGAATGTGTTCATTCAGGAGCAGAGCCTGGGCATTCATTACAACAAAGGATTTGATTTGTTGGATTTCGTACAGAATAAGGAGATATTCCAATACAAGGACGGCTTCGTTGCGGTGCCGGACAAGCCGGGATTGGGATTGATCATTGATGAAGATATGGTAAAAGCAGTATCTGCGGAAGGATTGCAGTGGAGCAATCCAAAGTGGAGAAACTACGACGGCACCATGGCAGAATGGTAGTACCTTACTCACCAATATAAAAAGGGGAGGGCAATCGTATTGTCCTCCCCCTCTCCTCGTTATCCCTGAATATTCTTAAGGGATTGTAAAAGGTCCAAGTCATCCTGTGTGATTTTCATATTGGTAGTCACCGGTTCTTCCCCCGGTTTCGTGCAGGTGATTTCCAACACGGTACCCTCCGGTAGGCCCGGACCAAATACGGTTTTCACATAAGATACCACCTTCGGGTGGTTGCTCTGAAAGCGCTTGAAGGCTTCCATAACCTGAAACATTGCAGATGGATTCATTGCCATATGGCACACCTCTTTTCTTAGTCTTTAAATTCTACAATGGTGACACCCGCATCTCCTTCGCCAAATTCGGCGAGGTGATAGGATTTTACCACGCGATTTTTCTTGAGATATTCATGAACGGCTTTCCGCAGAGCACCGGTGCCCTTGCCGTGTACCACACGAACGGAGGATAAGTGGGAGATATAGGCATCATCCAGATACTTATCCAAAGCACTCAGGGCTTCATCCGCCGTCATACCAAGAAGCTTAATCTCCGTAGAGATAGTAGCCGCCTTACTGAAGGAGGCCTGGGATTTCATGCCCCGCTTCTTAGGAACCACCTTGCCAAAGGCATCTTCCATAATCAGCTCCAAGTCACTGATGTTGACCTTGGAACGCAGGATTCCGCATTGTACTTCCAAATCTCCACGGGCATTTGGGAGAGTATGGACGGTTCCGGTTAAGTTCATGCTAAGAACCTTTACCGAATCACCAATATGCAAATCCTTGGCCGAAACGCCGGAGGATTTCTTGGCAGCACCCACCGCAGTACCGGACTTGGATTGGGTATGCTTCACCTTCTTGCCGAGGTTGGCACGGGTGGCCTCCAACTTTGACATATCACCGTCAGCAGAACCATACTTGTTAATATTACGGATTGCAGCATCTGCCGTATCCTTGGCATCCCGCAAGATGTTGGAAGCCTTCTGGTTGGCTTCCTGAAGGATGGCATCCCGCTGCTCATTAAGCTTGGCTTGTTTTCGTTCCACTTCCGCACGCATGTTTGCAATGTGGGCTCGGTCGGATGCGATGGCCGCCCGGTCATTCTCGATGGCCACACGCTTCTGCTCCAAATCACTCATCAAATCTTCGAAGGAGCGATCGTTCTCATCCAAACGTCCCTTGGCATCGTCCACAATGTCATGACCCAACCCAATCTTCTCGGAGATGGCAAACGCATTACTTTTGCCCGGAATTCCGATAAGGAGTCGGTAGGTTGGGCTCAGTGTCTCCACATCAAACTCGCAGCAGGCATTCTCAACCCCTGCGGTGGAGATGGCATATACCTTCAACTCGCTATAGTGGGTGGTGGCCATGGTGCGAACCCCCTGGCCCCGCAAGCGGTCCAGAATAGAGGTAGCCAGTGCAGCACCCTCCAGCGGATCGGTTCCGGCACACAGCTCATCGAACAATGCCAGGTAATTCTTATCGGACTGGATGCCCTCGTCCACTTCCTTTAGGATGCGCACAATATTGGTCATATGGGAGGAGAAGGTACTCAAGCTCTGCTCGATACTTTGCTCATCCCCGATATCTGCGAATATATCATCGAAGATACTAAGTTCACTGCGATCCTTGGTTGGGATAAAAAGTCCGGCCTGGCCCATCAAGGACAAAAGGCCCACTGTCTTTAACGAGACGGTCTTACCACCGGTATTTGGTCCGGTTACAATCAACAGGGTAAAATCCTCACCCAAGGTCAAGGTTATAGGCACCACCGTCTTTGGGTCCAACAGCGGATGTCTGGCCTCCCGCAACCGGATAATGCCCCGGTCATTGAAGAGTGGCTCCACGCCATTCATCTCTTTGGCCAATGCACCTCTGGCAAATATAAAATCCAACTCACTTAAGATGCGGAAGTTCTCCTGTATCGACGGTACCTGCTCAAACACCTGCTGACTCAAGGTGGCCAGGATGCGCACGATTTCTTCATGCTCCTCGCCCTCCAACTCTCGCAGTTGGTTATTAGCCTCTACCACGCCAAGCGGTTCGATAAACAGTGTCTGTCCGCTTCCGGACTGGTCATGGACCAATCCCGGCACCTGGGTTTTATACTCGGCACGCACCGGAAGACAATACCGTCCCCCGCGCATGGTAATCACCGCATCCTGCAAACAATCTCTGGTGGTACTACGACTAAGCATTGCATTCAACTGGCTTCGAATCTTCTCGTTGCACTGATGCATAGATCGTCGTATTCCCTTCAAGGTAGGCGACGCATCATCTGCAATCTCATCCTCGGAGATAATACAGCGACTGATTTCCTTACACAGTGGGGTCAGTGGTTCCAACCCATCAAACAATGGAGTCAGAGAATCCCCGGCCTCATCATCCCGACTAGGCGCTCCAAACTGCTTGGCATTCTTTGCCACTTCCAACATGGCTGCCACAGACAGAAGCTCCGCCGCATTCAAGGTTCCACCAATCTCCAGTCGCTTTGCAATAGCAGTGGTATCCGTGGTTCCCAAAAAGGAGATGGCACTCTTTCGAAAGATACGAGTCAGTGCATCCCCGGTCTGCTTCTGCATCTTAGCAATCACAGTGGCATCCGTGGACGGCAGCAATCCCTCACACTTCTTACGGCCTGCGTCACAGGTCGCCAAGTGGGCCAATCGCTCTATAATCTTGTCATATTCTAAGGTCTGTAAAACTTTCTTATTCATCATCACTTTCACTAAACTTTCAAAACCGTAGTGTCCACACCCCGTGAACACCTAGTATTATACGAAACTCCCGCCCAAAAGCCAAGGCATCCCACAGCCCCTTTATGTGTTTTGTTTG
>JAILOI010000042.1 GCA_024690885.1 Lachnospiraceae bacterium | reverse complement strand
CAGGGAGACCTGCCGCGTGAAGATGTGGAAGTATATGCCATCGGACATAAGGGCGAAGAGGGATTGTCCATTCGTGGATATCACATTGCCAAGGAATACAACGAGGTAATGGAAGCGCCAACCTATGAAGATGCCATGGCGATTTGCCAGGATGTGTTAACTGCATATACCTCCGGCGAGATTGGAGAAATCTATCTGGCCTATACGCATTTTAAAAACACGGTGGTTCATCAACCAAAGCTTTTGAAGTTGCTTCCGGTGGAAGTGGACGAAGCAGATGTGGAAGGGGCAGACAAGAACCTTCTGATGAACTTCGAACCCAACGAAGAGGAAGCAATTGGCTTAATCATTCCGAAGTATATTACCAGCTTGGTATACGGAGCCCTCGTGGAGGCAGTAGCCAGCGAGAACGGCGCGCGTATGCAGGCGATGGACAATGCGACCAGTAATGCAGAGGATATGATTAGCGATTTGACGTTGAAGTACAACAGAGCCCGTCAGGGATCCATCACACAGGAACTGACGGAGATCATCGCAGGAGCAGAGGCAATCTCATAGCTTCGTGATGAGCCAAATAAAATAAAGGAGACAATAGAAGACATGGCGAATGAGAATATTGGAAAAATTACTCAGATCATCGGTGCCGTTCTTGATATCAAGTTCCCGGCTGGAAGCCTGCCGGAAATCAATGATGCAATCGAGATTACCAGAACCAACGGCGAAAAGCTTGTGGTAGAAGTGGCACAGCATCTGGGTGATGATACGGTTCGCTGTATCGCCTTAGGACCTACCGATGGATTGGTACGTGGTATGGATGCCTTAGGAACCGGAGCACCAATCAGTGTACCGGTTGGAGAGGAAACCTTGGGACGTATGTTTAACGTACTTGGTGATCCAATCGATGAGCTTCCGGCACCGCAGACCCAGGAACGTAGTCCGATTCATAGACCGGCACCGGCATTTGAGGAGCAGGCAACTTCTTCCGAGATGTTGGAGACCGGAATCAAGGTCGTAGACCTTCTTTGCCCATATCAGAAGGGTGGTAAGATTGGATTATTCGGTGGTGCAGGTGTAGGTAAAACCGTATTGATTCAGGAATTGATTCATAACATCGCAACTGAGCACGGTGGATATTCCGTATTTACCGGTGTAGGTGAGCGTACCAGAGAGGGTAACGACCTCTACTACGAAATGAAGGAATCCGGCGTTATTGATAAGACTTGCATGGTGTTCGGACAGATGAACGAACCACCGGGAGCAAGAATGCGTGTTGGTCTGACCGGACTTACCATGGCAGAGTACTTCCGTGATAAGGGTGGTAAGGACGTGCTACTCTTCATCGATAACATCTTCCGTTTTACACAGGCAGGATCTGAGGTATCCGCATTGCTTGGCCGTATGCCATCCGCAGTAGGATATCAGCCAACCTTGCAGACAGAGATGGGTGCGCTTCAGGAGCGCATCACCTCAACAAAGAACGGATCTATCACATCGGTTCAGGCTGTATACGTACCTGCCGATGACTTGACAGACCCGGCTCCGGCAACCACCTTCGCTCACTTGGACGCAACCACAGTATTGGAGCGTTCCATTGCAGAGCTTGGTATTTACCCGGCAGTAGATCCACTGGGATCCACTTCTCGAATTCTTGACCCACGTATCGTAGGTAAGGAGCATTTCGAGGTAGCACGTGGTGTACAGGAAATTCTTCAGAAATACAAAGAATTACAGGATATCATCGCAATCCTTGGTATGGACGAGTTGTCCGAAGAGGATAAGTTGGTTGTATCCCGTGCCCGTAAGATTCAGAGATTCTTATCCCAGCCATTCTTTGTAGCCGGACAGTTCACCGGTCTGGAAGGAAAGTATGTACCAATCGCTGAGACCGTACGTGGTTTCAAGGAGATTTTGGAAGGCAAGATGGATGATGTATCCGAAGGCTTCTTCTTAAATTCCGGAACCATCGACGAGGTACGTGAAAAAGCAGCCGCTGCAGCGAAGTAAGGGGTGAGGCAATGGCAGAAGCAGACAAGAATCTATTTGAAATCGAAATCATCACACCGGATCGAGTATTCTATCAGGGTGAGGCTTCTATGGTGGAATTTAACACTGTAGAGGGAGAGATTGGTGTCTACAAGAATCACATTCCTCTGGCAACCGTGCTGTCTCCCGGAGTCGTAACGATTACGGAGGGAGAAACCAAGAAGTACGCTGCCGTACATTCCGGAATCGGACAGATTCTCGGAGACAAGGTAACCTTACTGGCAGAGATTGCAGAGTGGCCATCGGAAATCGATGAAGCACGTGCCAAGAGTGCAGAAGATCGCGCAAGAGAGCGATTGGAGCATAAGGACACTAATTTAGATGTCATGCGTGCAGAGCTTGCGCTTCGCAAGGCATTGGTTCGTCAGGAAGTCCTGAAGAAATAAGAATGAGGAAACGCTATGTTATCGAGAACAGACAAAGAAATCATAGAAGATTTAAAAGTAGAGCTTTCGAAATTGGAGAGTGAAGCGGAGCAACTTCGCAAGGATTTGGATCGTATTGAGGGTCGGAAGAAGCAAATCATGCAAGAGATTGCAGATCATTCCGATGAGAAGTACGAAGAAGAGATACTAGCGCAGGTTTATCAACAGCGACGAAAGCAGTAATCGATAGAAGCATAGGTACGTTTTGCGCCCACGGCGATGTCGTGGGCGCTTTTTTTGAAAAAGAGATTTGCATATGATATAAAAGGAATGTGCAAAAATTGCATACTTGAAAGAGGAGAATGTGCAAATGGCAGAGAGATTAACAAAAACGGATGTGGAAAAGATAGAAGCAGAGATTGAGAAGCGTAAGCTGGAGATTCGACCACAGTTGATTGCAGAGGTAAAAGAGGCGAGAGCCCAGGGTGACCTCTCCGAGAATTTTGAATATTATGCAGCGAAGAAGGCCAAGAATCAGAATGAGAGCCGCATTCGCTATTTAGAGAATATGTTGAAGTTCGCCACCATCGTGGAAGATGATTCCAAGAGTGGCGAAGTGGGTATGAATAATACCGTCACCCTCTATTTTCCGGAGGATGATATGGAAGAAACATATAAGATTGTAACCTCCATCCGAAGCAATTCCCTGAAGGGCAAGATCAGTATTGAGTCTCCGCTGGGCAAGGCATTGCTTGGACACAAGGTGGGAGATACGGTTACCATCAAGGTGGACGATGACTACTCCTACGATGTAGAGATTCGTGCGATTGATGAGAGTACCGATGATGCGGAGGATGAGATTAAGAGCTTCTAAACATACATAGGGAGGAAAGACATTGAGAATAATTGCTGCGGTGTTGTATTTGCTTGGAGCTATGCTATATTCGTATCCGGAAAGATGGATTCATTATTTCAAGTATCCGGATGAGAAAAAGAGACAGGATGCGAACTATTATAGTTTGCAGAGATTGGTAAGAAACCTGTTGAAATTATTAGGCATTCATATGGAGGTGCAGGGAAGTACCATCTACGAAGAACCGGTAGTATACATAGGAAACCATCGAAGCAATTTTGATAGTCTGATGATGATTGCGATGATGGAAAAGCCACTGATTTTCATCGGAAAAAGCGAAATCAAAAAATTTCCATTCATTGGAAGATGGTTTCAGGATATCGGTTGCTTGTTTTTAGAGCGGGCAGATAACAAGAAATCCTTGAAGGTTATCAATGAAGGAATCGATCGAATCCGACGAGGTTATTCTGTCGTTATTTTCCCGGAGGGAGGTCGAACGAATGTAGATGGAGTGAAGGATTTTAAGCCGGGCAGTTTTAAACTAGCAGCACGGACCAATGTACGCATTGTCCCGGTGACATTCTACAATTCCGAAGCCTGCTATGAGAAAACGCACTGGTTTCAACCGGCCGACGTAAGAATTCGCATCGGAGAGATTGTGGATCCTCAAGCCCTGGAATTACAAAGTACCGTGCAGATGGCAAAGCATTTGCATACCGTGATATCCCAGGATTACGAAGAGATGAAGAAATAAGAAAAGAAAACGTATATATGGCAAAATAGTTCTTTGTACTGGAACTTGGGAGCGGAGAATGGCAAGATATCTAAAAAAGCAATATAAACTCATTTTTTTTGAAATTATTTTTTCATTGGTAGATGCAACGCTTAGAGTATGTTTATCCTTTCAAATGGGCGTAATGACCAATGCTGCGGTCGAAAGCAGAGAAAGAATACTTATTATTTCCGCCATCTTATGCGTGCTTTGTTTGGCATTAAGCTATTTTGCAAATATTACAACAGTTTTTTTTAGAAAAAGGGTAACAGGAGCGTGTGTTAAAGAGTTAAAGAAAGATTTGTATGAGTCGTTATCTGGAAATGGCGTCACTGCGTTTCATAAGGAAACGGATTCATACTATATGAACTTGATACAGAATGATACAGATACATTAGAGAGAGACTATTTTGATTCTTCATTGCGCGTTATAAATTTGATAACGCAGGTGCTGTTCTGTGCGGGGGCATTATTCTATGTCAATTCTGTTTTGTTCTTTGCATTTACGATTATTTCTTTTGGAGCTAATATAGTGTCTAGGCGTTTTAAGCGAGTAATGCAAAAATACAAGGCATTGTTTTCTAGTCAAAGCGAACAATGCATTAAGAATAGCAAAGAATTTATAAGTGGCTATGATACCATTCATTTCTTTTCACAACAAAGACTCTTCATAGACAAACTAGTTGGAGCAGATAATATGCTTGAGAACCAGCGCATGAAACGGGATGTGTCAAATGCATTTGCTACAAATGGTGCATATATAATAAATATGATTGCGTCGATTATATGCATGGCGGTGGCAGCATATTTAGTGTCCATGGGAAGAATTCGCATAGGTACATTGACAACTTCAACTCAGTTATTGAATTTTATGTTTATGCCTCTGAATACGGCAATTGCATTATGGCTAACAATGAAATCCACAGAACCATTACAGGAAAAAATAAAAAACAGTTTAGAGATTCTTCCAAGAGGAGAAAAAAGCATCCGGAGTTCTTTGAAAATTGAAATGAGGAATGTGGCGGTAGGATATGATGGAGAACCCTTGATAAAGGATTTCTCTTGCACGTTTGAAGAAGGAAAAAAGTATGCAATTATTGGCACGTCCGGAATAGGAAAAAGTACATTGGCGCGATTGCTGGTTGCTGATGCGCCACTACTGTCTGGTAGTGTATCGATTGATGGAGTAGAAGTAGCAGATATACTACCAAGTGATTTACATAAAAAGGTTCTGTATGTGCCACAAAAGGTTTTCTTGTTTGATGGTACTGTGATAGACAATATTGGATTTATGAATCATGGTTCGCGTGCAAAAGAAATTGCTGGAAGAACGCAATTAAGCGATGAATTATTCGAGCAAAACGTGGGAAGTGAACAGGGCATTCATTTGTCTGGTGGTGAGCAAATACGTTTACAGGTAGCAAGGGCATTGATGTCTGATGCGGCAGTTCTAATTTTTGATGAACCTACAAGTGGATTGGATCCGAACACAGCAAAGTCGATTGAGGAATTAATAGTAGGAATTAAAAACAAAACAGTTATTGTAATAACACATAATTGGGATCCTAATTATTTGCGAGCTTTTGACGAAGTGGTAAGGCTATAAGAGTAGAGTATAAGAAAAGCGTACGTTGGATTTACAACGTACGCTTTTATCAATTACAAATTTGTATATCCCATCAGATAGGCATCCACTTCGGCTGCACAGGCACGACCTTCTGCGATGGCCTTAACAACTAAAGACTGTCCTGTATGCATATCACCGGCGGTGAATACACCGGCAACAGAAGTCTTGTGATCCGTTGCACCGGTCTTTACATTGGTACGCTCCGTCACATCCACACCGAAGGCTTTGGTAACGTAGGATTCGCTACCAAGGAAGCCTGCGGCAATGAGTACCAACTGGCACGGAACTTCCCGCTTGGTGGATTCATCCGGAACCATCATACGCCGTCCGGTCTTCTTGTCTACTTCAGACTTCAGAGTAACCAGAACCACTTTCTTTAGATTGCCCTTCTTATCACGAATGAACTCGCTGACGGTCGTGGTG
>JAILOI010000034.1 GCA_024690885.1 Lachnospiraceae bacterium | reverse complement strand
TCTAAGATGACCAGGGTACGGTCCATGACCTTCAATCCCAAAATATTGGAGAGATTGCGCATCTGGGCCGGAGACAACTCATCATCACAGACAATTCCATCCGCATCCATACGTTCTGCCAACTCACGAATCTCTTCGATTTTACCCTTGCCAATATAGGTACCCGGTTCCGGATACTCCCGGTTCTGATAGAGCTGCCCTAGAACTTCGCCTCCGGCAGTCTCCACCAGCTGTCCAAGTTCATCCAGCGACCGCTGGGTATCTGCCTCCTCACCGGTACACACCGCCACTAAGAGAACGCGCTCCGGCTCTTCTTCATTGTTCCACTGAAATTTATCCATAACTTACCTTGTTTGCAAAAAGACCAGTTCCCTGGCTACCGTTGCATCCTCCGGATACAACTCTACGTATTCCAATGCCTTGTCCCGTGCTCCGGCAAAATCGCCACTGTACTCCAAGGCTGCGATTTGATCCTTGCGCAAATCCTTCTCATTCGTAATCTTCTCAAGGGATAGTCCCTTGTCAAATTGTTCCAGCGCATCTTTGTAATTGCCCTCCAACATATAGAGCTTTCCGATGGTGTCATATGCTTCGGAACTCTCTTCCCCGGATTTCTGGAACTTCTTCAGATATTTCATAGCCCCCTCCGAATCTCCGGCCTGGGAGGCAATCTGCGCCAAATAAATGTAACCATCTGCATCGCCTGCATTTACAGCCTTCTTGAAGGTGGTTTCTGCCACATCGTATTGTTCCAAAATCAGATAGATTTTGCCACGTTCCATATAGTTGTGTGCCTTATTGCCCTCGATGGCCAGCGCCATGTTGGTGTATTCCAAGGCATCCTCGGTCAGCCCCTTGGCCTGCAGGTTATAATAAATTGCCGTGTAGAGCTGATAATTCTTATCATCACAAGCAATTGCTGCCTTATAATCTGCCAATGCCAATTCATTCTGATTGGTATCTAAATAGAGACTTCCTCGTAAGAACAGAGGCTTAGCATCCTCCTCATCAAAGGCGATAAGATTGGTATAGGTTGCAATTGCGCCGTCCACATCTCCACTTAGGAACTGTGCGGCTGCCAGGTAATAGCTGATGTCGATTTCCTCCACACCTACTATGGCATTGGATTCTCCCAATGCCGCATGGAACTTATCGATTGCTCCGGTATAATCTCCGGATGATAATGCTTCCATACCTTCTTGCTTATAGGATTCCTGCTGCTTATTCTCACCAAAGGAACAAGCTGTGCAACTACATATGGTCATAGCAGTCATTAATACTGCTATTAGTTTTCGCATTTTATTTTTCATGGTTTTACCTCGTAAATTCCCCATCTATCAAACCTTCTTGGATTATACCAAAAATTCCCGTATAATAAAATCGCACAAGGGATTTATTTTCTTTTTCAAAATCCCTACAAAATTATGTTAGAAATCCAACAAAGGAGATTTTACTTGGACCAAGGAACAATCCTTCAACTTATTGTTTTAGTATTACTTTTGGTGTTGTCGGCCTTTTTCTCTTCCGCAGAAACTGCCTTGACCACCGTAAGCAAAATCAAACTGAAAACCATGGCAGACGACGGCGACCGCAAGGCGGCTCGCGTGTTACGCATCAGTGGCAACTCCCACAAGATGCTGTCCGCCATCCTGATTGGAAACAACATCGTGAACTTGTCTGCTTCATCGCTTGCAACTACGGTTTCCGTGAAGTTCTGGGGCAGCTATGGTGCCGGAATTGCTACCGGTATCTTGACCTTATTGGTTTTGATTTTCGGTGAAATCACACCGAAGAGTATGGCAACGGTAGAAGCCATGAAGCTTTCTATGGCCTTTGCTCCAATCATTGAAAAACTGATGTTTCTTTTGACGCCACTGATTATTGTTGTGAATGCCATTTCTCGTGTTATCCTACGTCTGTTCGGCGTCAAGGAAGCACCCAATATCGGCATGACCTCTGACGAACTTCGGACCATCGTGGATGTCTCCCATGAATCCGGCACCATTGAAACCGACGAGAAGGACTACATTCACAACGTCTTCGATTTCTCTGATTCCGCCGTCAAGGAAGTGATGATTCCCCGTATCGATATGGCCATGGTAAACGTCAACTGGTCCTATGATAAGCTGATTGAAATTTTTCAGGAGAATATGTACACCCGTCTTCCGGTGTATGAGAATGATACCGACAACATCATCGGTATTGTGAATATGAAGGATCTTCTCCTCGCCAAAGAGGATGAGCATTTTTCTATTCGTGAGCATATGCGTGATGTGTTTTTTACTTATGAACAGAAGAACACGGCGGAGCTCTTTGATGAGATGCGCCAGGGTTCCATCAGTTTGGCGATTGTTTTGGATGAGTATTCAGCAGTTGCCGGTCTGATTACGCTAGAGGATTTATTGGAAGAGTTGGTCGGCGAAATTCGTGATGAATACGACGAAGGTGAGGAAGACGATGTGGTTCGTCTCAGTGAGCGTGAGTTTGATGTGCTAGGTTCCGCAAATCTGGATGATTTAAGTGAGGACCTGGATTTGGGATTCTCTTCGGAGGATTACGACACCATCGGCGGCTACCTCATCGGTTTATTCGATCACTTCCCAATGCTGGGTGAAACTTACTTCACAGAGGAAGGCGTGATGCTTCGCGTTACTTCCGTTCGCAAGAAGCGCATTGAGAAGATTCGCATTAAGCTTCCGGAACACTTCCACGAAGATAATGATAACGAAGGTTAATATTGCTGCGGCAGGGCCTAGGCCTTGCCGCTTTTTTAATTTTCCGATTCCGCCCTTGCAGCCTGGGCGGGGATGTAATACCCAGCTTTGGTTTGTGATGCATTGGGCGCTACGTGCACGATGTCAATTCTCCCGCGCCCCGGGCGCGGATGCACCATACGTCCGATGCGATTACATAGCGATTGAATAAATTCTAGCGTTTGCTATGTGATTATGGGGGATTTCGGTGCCTTGAGACGATGCTTGCGCATAGGAGATTGGAGATTTCCGGGAGTTGCTATGTGGTTTCAGGAGATTTCGATGTCGGATGCCCTGCTTTGCACATAGGCATGGTCGTTTTCTAGGCTTCCCCTATGTGCATGCGAGTTCTTGGGCCTTCATATTGAGTCGTTTGCACATAGGGGAAGGGCATATTCTTGGGTTTGCTATGCTTTTCGGTCACGCATGTACAGAGAATAACTTTTCCTGAATTGCTTCTTCGATAAAACTATTCAGAGACTGGCTCTGCGCCATAGCATATACAGCAGCACGTTTATGCAAATCCTTTTTAATTCGTATATTCAAACTACCTTTATATCCAATCTCTGGTTTTGTATTCGTTTCTTCGCATAATTTGTAATAAGAGTCAACAGATTTATGAAAGTCCTTAATCAATGCTTTTGCTGTTGTCCCTTCATATGAAATTAAGGATTGAATACCCTGCACTTTTCCAAAAAAGACCTCATCTTCTTCAGAAAACTCTACACTTCCAATATATCCCCGGTATTCCATTGTATTTTTCATAGATATCCCTCCTGCTTTAATTGATTTAGTATCTGCTTTATCTGGTATTCCAGTAAATAATTCCTAGTATGTGGCTTATGTAATAATATTTTTCTATGCGTATCACAATTAACAAACATTACTCGTGATCCACTTGTTCTCCCTTTATCGCATGGATAGTAAGAAAAATACTGTAATAACGAAACCAACTCTTCATATGAAAAATTCTTTTTCCCTTTCAATTTTTCAATTAATTTTTCTTTTTTTCCCATTATCTTCCTTTTCTTTATTTTAGAACGAAGCAAAGCGATATGCAACTATATATAGTTGCA
>JAILOI010000138.1 GCA_024690885.1 Lachnospiraceae bacterium | reverse complement strand
ATGTTAAAAAGTTGATTCTTAGGACAAAGCTTGGCTTTTTCCTTACTTTACTGCTTTAGGTTGCGTTTTTTGAAAAATCGCTAAAATAAAATTCATTAGAATCTTTCAAGGTTGTTTCACTGTTCAGTTATCAAGGTTTTGTCGCTTTCGTAACTTCTTGTCATCGGCGACAACTCTGATAGAATACCATTCTCAAGCTATCTTGTCAACAACTTTTTTGAAGTTTTTTCGAAAGTTTTTCGCGCTTCCTCTCAGTGTTTTCTAAGAAGAAATGCCGCACGGCTTTATCAGCGGTGCGACATTTATATTATCAAAATATATAGGGGGTGTCAAGCATAAAATCAGGCCCCAATTGCATTTCTTATTTGATTTACCAGATCTAAAATCAGATTATTCTGGTACAGATATAATAATATAGGATTATTGGTGATGGATATCATGACTTTTTGCCCAAGTTCACTGACACTCATGCTGGTGGTTAGGATAAACAATACCCATACCACAAGGATTCCTTCCGCAAATCCCCAGACGCCTCCAATCAATCGACTGATGCCACCCACAATCGGTAATTCATGAATGACCTTTAGCATGAGAGAAACCACTCCGCAGATTGCCACCGCCATCAGGATTGCGATGATCATCGCCGTTGCATTGACAATTCGGTTGGTCAACTCCTCGGATACTGCTGCCACCAACGCCTGCTTGGCCTCATCCACCTTTTCCATGGTGCTCTCTTGTACGGCCTTCATCAAATCCTGGACCAGCGGAATCTCCAATCCATCCACCAGATGCTCGAGCCCATCGTCCTGTTCTTCGATTTCGGCCTCGGCCTTGTCTTCTATATGCACTTCCACATGCTCATACACCCAGGTACGATAGCTTCCGGCATTGAGATGCTCTTCGATGGTGGGTGTCATCCAGGATACAAACCCCAGTGTAAAAATCCAGGCCAATACGCCGAAGATGATCCCCCGCAATCCACGATACGCGCCACGCACCGTTAACAATCCTACTATTACAATTACAATTATAAATACAACGTCTATCTTCATTCTTATTCCTTTGTAATTCGAATTCGCTCAATGCTGTCCTTACGTATTAAGACGTAGTTTCGATTTCCTTCCCATGGAATCAACTGATAAATTCCTTCTCCAAAATCACTATAAAACTTCCGGATTCCATATCTATTATATATAGAAAGAACCTGTCCGTCGGTAATTACGGATTCGCCCTTGTCCATAAAATAACAGTTGTTGTAATCCTCTGAAAAGCTCTTGGTAAAAAGCGCTTTTCCCCGCAAGTTATATACGGTTAGTGCATGCTCGCCTTCTTCTCCGCTGCCTTCTGCCGCGGTAATCACACCAATGTAACGGTCGTCATGGAAGGTACTTTTGATTTCCTCCTTAAGATAGATTTCTGCTTCCGGCTTTGGTTTATCGCCGCTGCCAAACACAATCAGCTCTCCATCCCCGATGGCCAGTGCTCGATCGTCTGCCACATAATCTACTTCCGGAATGACCATATTCCCATAGGTATAAGTACCCATCAGGTTATTGGTTTGCCCATCGCCCGCTGCATCAAAATCATAGAAATTGATGGTGCTTTGTACCACGCCGGTAGTCAAATCCAGCATCGTCACCATCATACGGGTTGCGTCAGATGAGATGGCCAAATCCATTGGATATCCGCCCTTGTTCATATGCACCTCTCCGGAGGCTAACATATTCCCATCCACATCATAGATGTGCAAGTAGGCCACCGCATTCTCCTGCATCAATACGGCAATGGTTCCATTCGCTGCCACATCCGCTGCAGAGATGGGTAAGGTAGTTGAGATGCTGCCTTCACTTCCCATCTTGGAAAGGATGCGTAGCTGGGTGCCGTTCTTATCATAGACCAACAGATAATTCTGGCACTGTTCCACCTTGGGCTGGTTCATCTCATAACTTTCATTCCATATGAGATTACCCTCGTAATCGGTATAGAAAATTCCATCGCGGCTGTAAGCCAAGAGATTTCCGTTAAAATCCATATACTGGGTCTGCTCGGAATCCGTCCGCGCCCGAGAGCTTCGTACCTCAAAGTGATCGTAGGTTGCCAATATGCGCCAAAGGATAAAGGTAATGACAATCACTAGCACAGCAACCAAAATCAGCACCACTCGAATCAGCCACAGCGGCAGTTTCAGTTTTTTCTTTGGCTCTTGTTCTTGTTCTTTTTCTTCCATCGGTTCTCCATTGATAGAAAAAAGGGCGCAGCTTCATAGCGCCCTTCTATTTTATTTAGTATTCAAATATCGCCACTCCATATGGCGCCAGCGGAAATGCAATGGAATACTCCCTGCCGTCACACTCCGCATGTTGCGGTGTGTAGTTGACCTTCCGCTTTTTCTCGGTTCCACCGAATTTTACATCTTCGCTGTTTAGAATCAGATGCAGCTTCTTGTTCTCCGGCACACCCACGCGATAATCCTCGTATGGCATCGGAGTGAAATTGCACACATACAATAATCGCTTGCTTCCATCCGAAGGTTTCCGAACGAAGCTATAGATTCCACGATAGGCATCGTTGGCATTGATCCATTCGAATCCTGCCCAGCTGGTATCCTGCTGGTAGCTTGCCGGGTACTTGGTGTAGATATGTAGCAACGCCTTCACCCATTCCATCATGCCACGATGCTTGGGATTCTCCAATAAGTACCAATCCAGCTCCCGCTTCTCGCTCCACTCCTGAAGCTGTGCAAAATCCTGTCCCATAAAAAGAAGCTTCTTGCCCGGATGTCCCATCATGAAAGCATATCCTGCCTTTAGGTTCTTGAACTTATCGTCTTCTAATCCCGGCATCTTGTTGATCATGGAACACTTCAGATGCACCACCTCATCATGAGACAACACCAGAATGTACTTCTCATACTCGTTGTAACTCATAGCAAAGGTCATCTTGTTGTGATTATCCTTACGGAAGTATGGATCCAACTTCATATAATCCAGAAAGTCATGCATCCATCCCATATTCCACTTGTAAGAAAAGTTCAATCCGTCGTCTTCTACACTGCCGGTGACCTTCGGCCACGCGGTGGACTCCTCTGCAATCATTACAACCCCCGGATAACGTCCGGTGATTAACGTATTGATATGTTTGAAAAATTCAATGGCTTCTAAGTTCTCATTGCCACCATACTGATTGGCCACCCACTGTCCGTCCTGCTTGCCATAATCCAAATACAGCATGGACGCCACCGCATCCACACGCAATCCATCGATATGGTAATTCTCCACCCAATTGATGGCGCTTCCAATCAGGAAGTTTTTCACTTCATTGCGGCCATAGTCAAAAATCTTTGTGCCCCAGTCCGGATGCTCACCCTTCTTCGGGTCCGCATACTCGTAAAGTGGTTGTCCGTCAAAATCTGCTAAGCCATGAGCATCCCGCGGAAAATGCGCCGGAACCCAATCCAATATGACACCGATGCCTTTCTTATGGAGGTAATTCACCAGATACATAAAATCTTTCGGTGTTCCATAACGGGACGTCGGTGCGTAATAACCGGTTACCTGATATCCCCAGGATCCATCAAAGGGATACTCGGAGATTCCCATCAACTCCACATGGGTATAACCCATGTCGGTTACATACTCTGCTAGGCTCTCTGCAAATTCCCGATAGGAATAGAATCCATCGTCTTCCCGCCCCGGATGACGTTTCCAGGAGCCCGGATGGACTTCATAGATTGCCATGGGCTGCTCGTAATACGGCGTCGCTTCTGCCCGCTGGTTCATCCAAGCAGCATCACTCCAACGGAATCCCTCGATCTTCGCAATGCGGGATGCGGTATTTGGCCGCATTTCAGCACTGTTGGCATATGGATCCGCCTTGTAAAGCTTGGTTCCATCCTGGGTATAAATCAAAAACTTATAGAGCTGTCCTTCCTTGGCACGGGGAATGAAACATTCATAGACCCCCAGTTCCGGCGGATCCACACGCTCCATCATATGCTTGGTTTCGTTCCAATCATTAAACTCGCCGATGACACTGACTGCTGTGGCATGAGGTGCCCACACGTGGAACATCACACCTTTGGTGCCATCCACTTGCATGGGATGTGCGCCCATCTTTTTAAAGATTTCATAATGGGTTCCCTGCCCAAACAGATAGCTGTCCATCTCTGTAAAATTGTACATAACCCCTCATCTCCTATGCTTTGGTCTAGCGCTTAATATTGAGACTGGAAATCCCGCTCGTGAAGAATGATGTTGCCTACTTCATCATAACGCTTGGTTCCCAATCGACTGAACATCCCTTTGAATCCCCCTGCAGATGCGTTGTCGATGGCTCCATCCACAATCTCCTTGACCTCGGTCAAGTAGGTTGGATGATCCAATCGCTGAATCAAATTGATTTCATTGTATAAAGCTAACACGCCCATCTCATCGATGATATATCCCAAATCAGCCGCATAGGTTTTACCAAATGCCACCAATTCATCGATGGAGAGAATCGGTATCTCGATTCGCTGTGTAAACTTCTGGGTGAAGTTTGGATTGTAGGACAATACCCGATCGATGCCCATACGGGAATCCTCGAGAATTACCAGGATACCGGAGGTATCGTTGTCCATAATCAATGCCAGATTAAGTACGGTCTCGCGCTCTAAGCTTCCGGCGTTTTCAATCATCAGGCATCCACCCTGAATCTTTTGGAACAAGTCCACGATGTTCTTCTCGTTGAGCTTCACGCCGTCAATCTTGCCTACATTACCTGCCGGCAAGCGTACTTCCTTCTGTAGCAATCGTACGATGTCCGTGGACAAGGTGGATTTACCACTGCCCTTGCCGCCCTGTACGATGATATTGCCGGTTTTCGAACCAACGTCATTCAAAAGATGCGCCTTGGTGGTATCGATAATCCGCGCAAGAGCTGCTTCCATACCTTCGATTGGGGTAAAGTATGCAAAAATATCCTGCTCTTCCTCCGTCAATTCCTTCCGGTATACGCCCGCATCTTCTTCAATGGCTCCCTCGGACTGTAATTCTTCCTGAATTTCTTCGGCAATAATAACAGAAAGAGCAGCATCCTCCGGATCCTCTTCTTCCTCTTCATCCAGACGAATCTCTCCGGTCATGCCAAAGTCTGGCTTACTTGGTGCCTGCTGTACCGCAACCACTTCTTCCGCCAGCATCTCTTCCAAATCATCACCGATGTGTAAATCACCAATCGGATCCTCCGGCTGTGGCTCTTCCACAACAGGCTCCTCAATGGTCACCGGTTCTATCTCCGGCAATTCTTCTGCCACCGGCGCTTTGACCAACGGTTCTTCTACTACCGGTACCTCTACCTGCGGCTGTGCCGGCTGGTCCTCGGCTACAATGCGATCGATTTCTTTCTGAATCATATGATTGATATCAGAGAACATCTGGGTCGCTTTCTCTTCTTCTAAGTTTGACGGTTTCCAATCCGTTGCTGCTGTTGCATCGTGTGCAACCTTGGAAATACCCTCAGCTGCCATGGCGCCAACCGCTGCTACGCCGGCCGCACCTGCTTCGATAACCGGAATCTCCAGTCCAACAGAACCCTCTAGCGTCGGGATGGAAAACGTCTTCTGTTCCTTGATGGCTGCCACTTCTTCCGCCGGCACTTCAACCGCAGCTGCAACCGGTGCAGCCACTTCCTCTGCCACTTCTTTGGAGAGGTATTCTTCCTTCAAGAGTTCTTCCGGTGCTACACCGGCATCCAACTTCGGAATGGCTCCCACCAAACGGTCCATAATCTGGTTGGCCTCATACAATGCCTTGGCCTTCTGCTGTTCCAACTTCTGCTGTTGTGCTTCCTGTAGCGCAGCCTCTGCTGCACGACGGGTCTTCTCCCAGTTGTCCATCACATCCTGGATGGATAGCTGTCCCTGGATTTGACGCTCGCCCACCGACTGCGTCGGCATATACAAACTCATCTGACCATCGTATTCCTCAGCCAGATATTCACGGAATTTGGTATTCAAAGACTGGGGATCCACTTGTTCCCCTGCTTCTTCGGCAGCAATTTCTTCTGCAGGAAGATCTCCCGTTACCTGAAGATACGGAATCTCCTCTACCAAATTCTTGATAATTTCCATATTCTCGGAAATCTCGCCGGCCTCTGTTGCCTGCATGATTTCTTCAATGTTTTTCTTAATCTCAGCCTGGAGATTGACGGTATTAAACCGCTCCGGCTTTAGTTCTACCTGTGGAATGGTGATGGCGTGACTTAAAATCTCGCCGTTGCCATAGGCTACTTCTTCCGGACGAATCTCGGTGATTCCATCCCGCTTCTGCTGAAAATGGCGATACTTATCCTCCTGTTGTTTATCCAACGGATGATACAACATCTTCATCTCCAATGCCTTCTCAACGTATGGACCGTCACCGAACCACAACGCGATTTCATCACAGATTTCGATACACTTGTCTACTTGGGATGTTTTGCGATATAGACATGCTAATTCGAAGAGCCACTCCTCAATCAAATCATGAGAACGCAGTTCCTCTAATATGGCAATCAAGGTCTGGTCATCCGACCCCTTGGCTTCATTCAGTTTGTATTTGATGATGTACTTGAGACTGTCGTGAGGCGCAATCTCCACGAATTCTTCGTAGTATTCCCGCGCTTCATCCATTGCTTTCAGTTCAATAGAAATCAAAGCCAAACGATAGATAATCATTCTACCGATGGGAGACCGCTCGTGGGCAACCTCCAACAACTCTCTGGCCTCTTCAAAGGCACCTGCTGCCTCATATAATTCGCTCGCCTTAAGCAATATGTTTACATTATGGACTTTCCGCCAATTGGTTCCGTCCAACAAATCCAGTGCTTCATCCTGTTTCCCCTGACGCACTAATTTCTTGATTTCATCCAGCCGAGTACTGTACTCTAATTTGTCCAATTTCTCCACCTCTAGAAGGATTCATTCACTTATAATTACAGTTTTTTTCAGTGTATCATACGCCTAATTTGATGTCAAAAACCTAGCGTTCTTCCTCACCCTGTTCTTCTTCTGAAATAAGCGTTTCTTCCTTCTTGGATTCCTTGGATTTCTTGCCCGGGAATTTATACTTGGATTCCTTGCGGCTTTCGGCTCCCTTGTAGACAACCTCCAAGGTGCTTGGATTTACTTCCTCTACGTTATAGTAAACATCCGTCTCCGTCGGCAACTTGCGCTTGCTCACCAGATACGTTGCAATTTCTCCACACACATAATAAATCACCGACATCATCGGAACACCGATGACCATACCCGGAATACTAAACAGTCCGCCGCCGACTACGATAGCCAATACCACCCAGAAGGAAGATAATCCGGTGCTATCGCCCAGGATTTTGGGTCCAATGATGTTACCATCGATTTGTTGTAAAACCAACACAAAAATCAAAAAGTAAATGCCCTGCATTGGATTATTCACAAAGATAATAATCACTGTAGGGACCGCTCCGATGTATGGTCCAAATACCGGAATGATATTGGTCACTCCGATAATAACGGAACACAGTACGGCATATGGCATCTGCATCAAGAGCATACTCACGTAACAGATACATCCGATTATGATGGAATCGATGATCTTGCCTATGATAAATCCATAAAAGACCTCATCGGTTTTGCGTCCGATGCGTACCATGACGTTGGCCCAGGTCGGATGGAAAATACCATACAACAGCTTCTTGATCTGGGACTTAAACTTCTCTTTGCTGGTTAAGGTATACACCGATACCACAATTCCGATGAGAAAGTTAAACACGGTTCGTCCGAGGGAAAATCCCCAACGTGCCAAGGTGTTTACCATCTGCTCCTGCTCGCTTAAGTCGAAGTAGGAACGGACAAATCCCACGGCGGTATTGATGGCATCGTTGATTTTCTTGTCGTCCTTGGCGCCCATAATTTCTTTTTCGAAGCGCCCCTGGGTGATTTCATTGGCCCAATCCAAGACGTTGTATACCTTCTCGTTGATGTTCTTAATTAAATCATTCAACGTCTCCACAAAAATCGGAGCAACCACAGCGAAGAACAACACCACCACGCCTAAGAGCAATAGCAAGGAAATCACAGATGCAACGCCTCGTATCCGCTGCCTGGTACGCTTTGGATTCTTACTTCGCTTTAGGAAAAAAGGCAGACTGCGATTCTCCACAAACTTCATGATGGGGTTCATCAAAAACGCCATCACAAGTCCCATAATGATGGGCTGGAAAATCAAGGAGAGGGCGTTAGCTGCCGCAATCAACCCCTGATATCTCAGGATACAAAAATAAAAAATGATAATCAGAACAGCTGCCACAATGGCCGTCCACATCAGGCCCTGGTAACGTCGATAATCATCCCTGGGAGTTCTCTGGTATTCTGGTTTTTTCTGATTCTCTTCCGGCATAGCCCCTCCACAATAATTCCGTTTATAAGAATCTGCCAGAGGATTTCCTCTGGCAGAAGTTACTACTTACTTATTATGTGCACGATAGTAATTAATCAAGCATCCATCCTCGATGATCTCTCGCTCATCGTCCGTCAATGCTCCCATCTGTAACTGGAATGGCTTCATTCCATCTGCTGTTACTACATATGCATCAATGTCTGTCTTCTTCTCACGAATTGCTTCGTAGACATTCGGTACAAACAGATAGTCTCCATTGGCAAATGGAAGATCTCCCTCTGCAATGGTAAATGGCAACATACCCCAGTTGATTAAGTTAGAACGATAACGCTTGGTTGCGTACTCGTTGGCGATGTTGGCCCATCCGCCCAATACCTTCTGGCAAGAAGCAGCCTGCTCACGCGCAGAACCGTCACCCGGTTTTACCGCGAAAATCGTACTTCCGATTCCGGTGTTCTTCCAGGTTGCATCTGCATACTTACTCTGGATGGTGCTCATAACAGCGGCAACCTCCGGCAATGCCTCTTCCGGTTTCTCTCCGGCTTCGATTGCCTTCTGTCCCAACTGTACTTCCTTGGCACGGCCCACATAAGCCGGATCCTTACGAGACAAGGTAAACTCTGCCAGTCCAAGTGGGTTGGAACGATAGGAAGATGTCTCTCCGGATGGAATCAACTCATCGGTTGTGGTAACCGGATCGTGAATCTCAGATACCACCTTCAAAATCATATTCTGTGGAAGCGCACTCATGGCCGGCCAATCCTTGATGTTTGGTCCGAACTTCACTTCTACACTCGGATCTGCCACACCGTGGCTATCGAATACGCGGTTTGCGTAAATGTTCTTGTCAAAGAAATACTTTGGCTTGGTGTAAGTCACATCAATCTCATCCGCACCGGTCAAGAAGCCCTTGTTGGCTGCTGTTGCTGCAATGGAACGCGCATCCATAAGTGCAACGGAAGCAATCTGACCGTTCTGCAACTTGGAACCTTCGCGGTTCGGGAAGTTTCTGGTGGAGTGACGAATGGAGAATCCATTGTTGCCCGGGGTATCACCTGCGCCGAAGCATGGTCCGCAGAATGCGGTCTTGACGATGGCACCCGTCTCCATCAAGGTTGCTACACAACCGTTCTTTACCAATTCCATATAAATTGGGGTACTTGCCGGATATACGCTTAATGTAAATTCATCCGGTCCGATGCTTGCACCCTTCAAGATGTCTGCTGCATCTGTAATATTCTCGTATCCACCACCGGCACATCCGGCGATGATTCCCTGCTCTACATAAAGCTTGCCGTCACGTACCTTGTCCTTCAAGGTGAAGTCGACCTGGCCATCTAAGCTGACCTTGGCGCGCTTCTCACAATCATCCAAGATATCCATCAGGTTTGCTTTCAACTCAGCAATGCTGTAGGTGTTGCTTGGATGGAACGGCATTGCAATCATCGGACGAATCTCGTCTAAATTGATTTCAATCATGCCATCGTAATAAGCAACTGCACCCGGATTTAACTCCTTGTATTCTTCCACACGACCATGGATATCATAGTACTCACGTACCTGATTGTCTGTCTTCCAAATGGAAGAAAGACATGTGGTCTCTGTGGTCATAACGTCGATACCAATTCGGGTATCTACGCTTAAGTTCTTCACGCCGTCACCGATGAACTCCATGACTTTGTTCTTCACATATCCCTTGGCAAATACTTCACCGATAATTGCCAATGCCACATCCTGTGGACCAACGCCCTTGCGAAGAGATCCGGTCATATACACACCAACCACTTCCGGTCGTGCAATGTCATAGGTCTTGTTTAAGAGCTGCTTTACCAGCTCCGGTCCACCCTCACCGATGGCCATGGTTCCCAATGCACCATAACGGGTGTGGGAATCGGATCCTAAAATCATCTTGCCGCCACCGCTTAACATCTCGCGGGCGAACTGATGGATGACTGCCTGATGTGGTGGAACATAGATTCCGCCGTAACGCTTCGCACAAGAAAGTCCAAACATGTGGTCATCCTCGTTGATGGTTCCGCCGACTGCACACAAGCTGTTGTGGCAGTTGGTTAAAATATACGGAATCGGGAACTTCTCTAATCCCGATGCTCGTGCCGTCTGGATAATACCAACATAGGTAATATCGTGACTGGTAATCTTGTCGAATTTAATCTGTAATGCATCCATATTGCCGGATACATTGTGTTCGGATAGGATGCCGTATGCGATGGTTTCCTTACGCGCTTCTTCCTTGGATACACTGTGACCTACGGCCTGGTTTATCGCAGCCGCTGCCTCCGGTGTGTCCTCAATCAAAGTGCTTCCATTGACTACATAGACTCCGTGTTCATACAGTTTCATGTTGTTTCCTCCGTGTCTTTTCTCTTATTTTTCCTTCTTACCGAAAAGGGAAAAGACCTTGCGGCTTTCACCGCTTGCTGTGTCTTCCTTCTTTTCCTCGTCCTCTTTCCAGTCGAAATACTCTGCATCTAAATCTGCCTGCATTGCTGCAATCTCCTCTTCGGAAAGTGCATGTTCTGCCTCTTCTTCCCCTTCGATTGCAAGTCCGTTGGCTCTAAAATAGTCCTCGTTAATATGAATCTCCGGTTTGATATCTGCATAGGGGTTAGCGGTTGGAATATCGGATGAGTTTTCCTTTTCCTTCTTGCGACGAACGTTCTCCTCCTCTATCAGGCGTAGATACTTCTGGGTATCAATCATATCCTGTAGCTGAGATTTCAGTTCATATTGATTTTCTTTGACGATACGCTTTTCTTCACGGATTCGACTCACCATCTCCTGGTGAATTTCATCGATACGACCCTCTGTTTCCTTCATGATTTCCTGGATTTCGGCCAAGGCCTGGTCCGAGTACATCAGGGAGGCAGCATAAACGTCTTCGGCGTTCTTGCGGGCTTCAAATACCATATCGTCTCCCTGCTTCTGCAGTTTCCGATTGGCCTTATCCCGGCTGGCTACCGTCAACTCATGCTCTTCCATCATGTCGTACATACAATCGTTGAGTTCTTTTAATAAATCCATCATCTTGCTTTTATCGATGACAACGCGCTTCTTGCTGCCGTTGTAAGGCTCAGCCTTGGAAAAAAGCACATGTATTTCTCTTAAGACTTCCTCTGTTCGATCTTGTGCACCCATTGAAAAACTACCCTTTCAAAAAATCTTCTCATTAAATATAGCATAGGATAATTATGAGTACAAACAAATATATTTAGATAGAGCCTCGATCTACGATGGAATAATTTAAGCAGGTTTGCTTGGTAATGGAGGCTTCCTCCGGGTTTGCAATCTGCTCTAACAGCATCTTGGCTGCATCCTGTCCACACTGACGATAGTAAAAATGTGCGGTTGAAAGCTGTGGCTTGGCAACCTGGTTCATCCAGGAATCCTCCACGGCAGCAATACTGATGTTGCCACCCACTTTCTTCTTCTGCTCATACAGCACCTGTAGGGCTCCATTGGCCGCATTACCGGTAGCACAAATCACACCGTCAATCTCCGGATTTTCGGCAAGGGCTTCCTTCATGGCCTCGTATCCACTCTGGGCATCGAAGTCTGCCAACATCACATGGGAGCTTACATGACCATCGGCCTGAATCGCCGCCTCAAATCCCTGACGTCTTGCCAATCCGGCCTGTAAATCCCGCTCGGTTACTCCAATATAGCAAATATGCTTTCTACCACGGGCAATGACCCGCTGTGTCAATTCCTCCATGGCATGATAATCATCATGATATACACAGGCAAATCCCTTGAAGTTCTGACCGGTTACCACCAAGGGTACCTCCATCTGCTTTAAGGCATCCTTCTTCATCGGGGTCATCATGGTTCCCATCAAAATCACACCGGCCACATGGTTGTTGGCCATCAGCTGGGCGTACTTGATTTCCTTCTGCTCGTCGTCATTGGTGCAGCCTAAAATCGGCATATAGTCCGAGATATTGATGGCATCGGTAATGCCCTCCAAAATCTGGCTAACGGAATAAGAGTGCACCCGTGGCACAATAATTCCGATCTGATTCATGGTTCCCGTACGCATCCCCCGTGCCGTCTGAGACGGACGATATCCGGTAGCTTCAATGGCCTTACGAACGGCATTCTTCTTCGGTTCACTTAAGGATCCGCCATTCAAATAGCGGCTGACTGCCGCCGTTGAGACGCCGGCAATATTTGCGATGTCTTTGATTGTCATATCCTTCCCCTGTTCTTTACAATTCTACCTGTAAACGTTTTCATTGTAAGGGATTTCGTACTTTACCACAATAAAAATACCGCCAAAAAAATTGGCGGTATTTTGTATCATTAACCAAATCAAAAAGCCGGACGTTACCTCCACAGTTAGCTCAACCCAGGCACCCTCGCGGCACATGAAACCATCCGCTTAGTGCTGCTTCATTCCTGACCTGACACGGTTCGCGGCATCCCATCGCGCAAGACCCAGATATCAACGCCACTTATGAAGGGCAGCTCCGGCAAGTTCTCATTTTACAGGCTTTGTCCCGTATTGTCAATCAATCTAGTTCTCCGAATTCAACAAGGCATACATATAGTGATCCTCCCAACGTCCGTTGAGATAAATCTTATCCCGCATCAATCCTTCCTGCACAAAACCTAGGCCCTCCAACAGCTTTATGGATGCTTCGTTATTCGGCATAACAATCGCTTCGATGCGGTGCAAGGAGGTCTCCCGGAACAAAAGCTCATTCCCCAAAGCAATGGCTTCATGCATGTACCCCTTGCGGCGATATCCCCCATCCATCTTGTAGCCCAACTGGCAGCAGGAGTAATAGGAGCCGGTGATGTTCCGATAGCTTAGGGTTCCTATAATCCTCAGGGGATTATTCTTCTCAAACAGATAGAACCGCAGGTTACGCCCTTTTAAGAAGGAATCGTACTCATACTGTAAAATTTCCTCATGAAACCGCAGCTGGGTTGCCTGGGGATAGGACAGGGGTTCATATTTGGCAAAGTCTTCGAAATTGCGTTTGTAAAAGTCCAACACCATGGACGCTTCCCGTCGGGTACACACCCGAAGGATCAGATGCTGTGTTTCGTACTTTGTGTTCATAGACCGATTCCTTTCTTTTTCTATCTATAAATTTATCCTTTTTTCCATTAAAATAACAGTAGGAATTCAAAAATAGGAGATTGCCATGAGTATCAAAGAAAGTCTTTCCATGGCCAAAGAGGTCCATGCCCAGGAAAAAGAGCAAAAACTCCAGGAAAAATTCATGAACCTGGCCATCAAAGAAGCAAAAAAAGCTGCAGATTTACGGGAGGTTCCCATCGGTTGCGTCATTGTTCGTGATGGCAAAGTCATCGCCAAGGGCTACAACCGCCGGAACACCGACAAGTCCGTCTTACGTCACGCAGAGCTGGATGCCATTCGGGATGCCTGCAAGAAACTGAAGGACTGGCGCCTTGAAGATTGTACCCTCTATGTCACCCTGGAACCTTGTCCCATGTGCGCCGGTGCCATCGTGCAAGCCCGCATTCCCACTGTGGTAATTGGCTGCATGAATCCGAAAGCCGGTTGTGCCGGTAGTGTGATTAACCTGTTGGATATGCCGGGATTCAACCATCAGTGCCAGGTGATTCGCGGTGTGTTGGAAGAAGAAACCTCTTCCATGCTCACCAACTTTTTCAAAGAATTACGCCAGGAAAAAGCTGCATTAAAGGAAGCTTCCAAGGATGCTCCTTCCGATTTGGATCTATAAAAAAACGCTATCACCCACCTTGGGTTGATAGCGTTTTATGGTTCTATGGGCGATGGCAATTCATCCACCGGATTGGCCACTGCCGTCATCTGCTTCGTATCATTCTCGATACTGTCTCCCGCCTCATGTATGGCCTCGGTTTCCTCCACATCAAAATCCTGTCCCAACATAATACTGTTACGGGAGGTGCGTTTCACCTTGTACAACAGATTATCTGCCTCATGGAGATAGTTCCACATGGTCTGGCCCTCCTGAGGTACATGCCAGAAGATTCCCTGGGAAATCGTAACGATTCCCGACTTGGAACGGCTGTACTTATGCTCATACTTGGCTCCTACAATGGTGGCCTTCAATTCCTTGGCCAGCGCAAATACTTCCTGGGCGCTGCGTCCTTCGTAAATAACAACAAACTCATCTCCACCATATCGGGCACAGAATACCCCCGCATGCTTACGCAACGACAAAATGCTGTCTGCAATAAACTGGATGCAGGTATCGCCGGCCTGGTGTCCATAGTTATCGTTGTATTCCTTAAAGAAATCAATATCCAAAATCTCCACACCGATGCCCACCTTGTTGGCGATAGCACGGCGGAAGGCTTCCTCTCCAAACTCATTGATCTTGAGACGGTTGTACATACCGGTCAGTGGATCGGTCTCAGACTTCTTCTGGAATTGCGCACTTTGATGCAAGGTCTCGAGATGCTCATCCACCAAATCATAGAAGTTTAAGCGCATGGTAATCATGCTGGAAATCATCAGGTTATTCTCCTGCTCCTGTAAGCGGGAGAGCTCATAAAACTGCGCGGATTTCTCCTTGTAGTTTTCCATATCCCCGATTTCACGACAATACTCAATCTCTAAGGTTAAAAGCCGCCGCTGCATATTCCGAACCTCCGTCTTCGACGCAAGTTCCATAATCATAGGAGCAACTTCCCGATAGCGCTGGTATTCCTTTTTCTCTAATAATACCTGAAGGAAATCGTACACCTCATCAATGAATTCCATAATTGGAAATTCCTGATGACGAATGATATGCATCATCTCCTGAATGCAGCGCTGGCACTCCTCTTCCTGACCACGTCGGTTAAACAACATCGCTCCGAATGCATATACCGGAAGCTTGCCCACTTCCATCAGATATGGCAGGCACTCCCGCTCCAGACGATTGTAATACTGCATGGCACTCTCATAATCCCCCAGTACGATATAGGCCTTGCCCATACCGACACAGGCTGCAGCCAAATCCAGTACATAGGTTGGGGAATCGGTATGGAGATTGATATAGCTTAGACCCTCCCGCAAATGCTGGATGGCTTCACGCCCAGCCTGTACATTGCTGTAGAGGTTTCCTAAATTCATATGCACCTTCCACTCGATGTCCGGCAGATGATACTGCTTACAGATGCGAATGGCCTTGGTGTAATAATCCACTGCAATTGGGGAATCTCCACGGGTGTAGGACATGATGCCAAGCATGTTGTTGGCAACCGCCAGATATCCCCACTCCTGCACTTCTTCCATGGGAGCCATGCACGCTATGATATCGTTGTAAAAGTTACTCATATCATTGAGTCCGAAGTATACCTCTGCACGGGAAAAGGCCGCAAATCCAATCAACCCGCTATCATTCTGCTCCCGGCCATAAACCTCCAGCCGATTGCAATGGTGGATGACTTCCTCCGGGCTTGTAAGCTTTCGGTCACGGATATCTGCTATTAAGTTTTGAATTTCACTGCGGTATAAGCTTATATCCATATCTTGCTCCGTCTGTTGGGAAAATGCTTTGATTCAAAAAAGAGATGTTCTACTCTTATTATATCGTCTATGATTGACTTTTTCCATGGGCCACAATTGCGTTGGACAACTGCGCATACTGTGTCAAGCTTAGCTGTTCCCCTCGTACCGACTCCGATAATCCCATGTCGACGAGGATCTTGGCAAGGGCCTCTTTATTCATCGGCAAGATTCCGGCATTATTTAACCCGTTCATTAAGGTTTTTCGACGCTGGTTAAACGCTGCCCGAATCAACTGAAACATCAGCTTTGGATTCTCGCAATCCACCGGCGGTGCATCGTAGATATCCAGACGAATCACTGCACTATCCACCTTGGGCTGCGGGATAAAGCTACTCTTCGGAACGATTGCTACGATTTCCGGTTTGCTGTAATACTGTACCGCCAAAGAGAGGGCACCGTAATCCTTGGTTCCCGGTCCTTCCTGCATACGATCCGCCACTTCCTTCTGGACCATCACCGTAATGGACGCCAGGGGCAGATTACTTTCCAATAAGCCCATAATAATCGGGGTGGTAATATAATAGGGCAGATTGGCCACCACCTTAAGGGGACGATTGCCGTGGGCTGCAGCATATT
Organism: Lachnospiraceae bacterium; assembly: GCA_024690885.1. Classification (GTDB taxonomy): domain Bacteria; phylum Bacillota; class Clostridia; order Lachnospirales; family Lachnospiraceae; genus XBD2001. The sequence goes on along the minus strand of JAILOI010000138.1, from coordinate 9,296 downwards.
CCGACAGATCCACCTTCAATACGTCCTCATTGATGACTTCCACATTGTCATATTCTGCCAACGTCTCCTGCAAAATCGGAATTAGATTGCTATCAATCTCCACCGCCAGGACATGGCCGGCCTGCTCACACAGATACTGGGTCATGGTTCCAATTCCCGGACCGATTTCCACCACAACATCTTCTTTGGTAATGCAGGCTGCATCTATGATATCCTCCAGAATCATCTCATCAATCAAGAAGTTCTGTCCATATTTTTTCTGGAAACGAAATCCGTATTTCTCCAGTATTGCATTGGTATGTGCACGATTTCCAAGTGTCGCCATATTCTCTCCCTTACTTCACCCGGGAAAATAACCTCCGGGCGTTCTCTCTGGTTGTAACCATCACCTCATCCTGGGTGATGCCTTTGATTTTTGCAATGGTTTCTATCACATACGGAATGTATGTGGAGTCGTTGCGCATGCCACGGAAGGGTTCCGGTGTCATGTAAGGACTATCCGTCTCCAACAGGATTTGCTCCAGCGGAATCTGGTCCACCGTCTCCTTCAGCTTTCTGGCATTCTTGAAGGTTACCACGCCTCCTACGCCAATATAGTAGCCCAGTTTCACATATTCTCTGGCCATCTCGGCAGAATAGGAATAGCAATGGATGACACCTTCCATCCCCCATCCTGCGGCTTCCTTCATCATTGAGAAGGTATCTTCGGCTGCATCTCTAGAATGAATAATCACCGGAAGCTGCACCTGACGGGCCAACTCCAGCTGCCGTCGAAACCACATCCGCTGGGCTTCCTGAACATCTGCTTCCTTGTCCCAGTAATAATCCAATCCGATTTCTCCGATGGCCACCGTCTTTCGATCCCGGGCCATCTGCTGCAATTCTTCTAAGGTACCCTCCGATAAATCCGCAATCTCACTGGGATGGACCCCCACTGCCGCGTAAATATACGGATACTGATGGGCCAATTCCAAGGATGCCTTCGCTCCCGCAAAGGTGGCACCCACGTTAATTACCGTCTCAATATTCTCTTGGGGTAAACGTGCTAGAAGCACATCACGGTCTTCGTCAAAGCTCTCGTCGTCGTAATGTGCATGGGTTTCAAAAATCATAGGTTCTCCAAAAACATAAGACGCCTGTTGCTCTCATGGATTCATAACAACAACAGGCGTAATTCATCATATCGTTATGCGATTTCTGCTCCGGCCGGCATTGCCTTCTCCGGTGTCATCAGTGCAAGATTTCCATCCGCATCTTCTGCACAAAGAAGCATACCCTCGGACAATACGCCTGCCAACTTGGCCGGCTTTAAGTTTACAAGAACCATTACCTTCTTGCCAACCATCTCTTCCGGAGTGTAATACTTACGGATTCCGGATACAATCTGCTTCACTTCAGATCCCACACGAACCTGGGAACATAACAACTTCTTGGACTTCTCCACTGCCTCACAGGCAATGATTTCTCCAACCTGGAACTGCATCTTGCCGAAGTCTTCGAAGGTGATCTCCGGCTTGGCCTCGATGTCGATGACACCATCGGAAGCTGCTGCAGGATTCTCCGCCTGCTCCAATGCCTTGGCTTCTTCTTCCGTCATACGTCCGGCCTTCACTAAGTTCTCTCTTGCCTTCTTCTGGTGTGCCAAAAACTCCTCGCGCTGACGGTTCTGGATGACCTCTGCCTTCTGTAAGGTTTCTTCCTTGTCCAGACGTGCAAACAAAATCTCCGGCGTGTCGGTTACCTTGTTTCCGCTTGGATATAAACCAAAGGTCTCTAAGGTGTCGAAATCACGAAGGGAGGTATTCAGCTGGGAAGCAATACGCTCTCCGGTTTCCGGAAGGAACGGTGCCAACAGAGATGCACCCATCATAATTCCTTCGGTTAAGTTATACAGTACGGTTGCCAGACGGTCCTGCTTCGCTTCATCCTTGGCAAGTACCCACGGCTCCGTCTCATCAATGTATTTATTCAAACGCTTGAATACGGTAAAAATCTCACTGAGGGCGTCTGCCACACGCAAATCATCCATCAGCTTCTCTACCTTGCCGTATGCGGCGCAAACAACTGCCTTCAAGTCCTCATCCACTGCATCGGTAACTTCCTTGTTGGTAACCACACCACCGAAGTACTTGTTGCTCATGGAGATGGTACGATTTACCAGGTTACCCAAGGTATTGGCCAAGTCTGCGTTGATCCGCTCCACCAACAACTCCCAGGTAATCACACCGTCGTTCTCGAATGGCATCTCATGTACCACGAAATAACGGGTTGCATCCACACCGAACAAATCCACCAAATCATCGGCATAGATAACGTTACCCTTGCTCTTGGACATCTTCTCGCCACCCTGTAACAACCAAGGATGTCCGAAAATCTGCTTCGGCAACGGCTCACCCAGTGCCATCAAGAAGATTGGCCAATAGATGGTATGGAAACGAATGATGTCCTTACCGATCAAGTGCAAATCTGCCGGCCAGTATTTCTTGTATAAATCAGAGGAGTTGCCCTCTGCGTCATAACCAACACCGGTAATGTAGTTGGTCAATGCGTCTAACCATACGTAAACCACATGATCCGGATCGAAGTCTACCGGAATCCCCCACTTGAAGGAAGTACGAGATACACACAAATCCTGAAGACCCGGAAGCAAGAAGTTGTTCATCATCTCGTTCTTACGGGATACCGGCTGAATGAATTCCGGATGGGTGTTGATATACTCAATCAACTGATCGGCATACTTCTTCATCTTGAAGAAATACGCTTCTTCCTTCTCCGGATGAACCTTGCCACCACAAACCGGACAACGTCCGTCTTCGGTAACCTGAGACTTGGTATAAAAAGCCTCACACTCGGTACAATACAAGCCCTCATATGAGCCCTTGTAAATATCGCCCTGGTCATAAAGCTTCTTGAAAATCTTCTGTACCTGCTTCTCGTGATCTGCATCGGTGGTACGAATGAAACGATCATAAGAGGTATTCATCAAATCCCATAAATGCTTGATGGTACCGGCGGTCTCATCAACGAATTCCTTTGGGGATTCTCCCTCTTCGATGGCACGGGTCTCAATCTTCTGTCCGTGCTCGTCGCTACCGGTCTGGAAGCGTACATCATATCCGTCTGCTCTCTTATATCGTGCAATACAATCTGCCAATACAATCTCGTAGCTGTTGCCGATGTGTGGCTTGCCGGAGGTGTAGGCAATGGCAGTTGTCATGTAAAATTTACCCTTATTGTTCATCTAACTTATTCCTCTTCCGTGGTTTCTTCTTCCTCAAAGATGCTCATCTTGGTTCCGCATGCATTGCAGAACTTGGATCCCTTCGGGACAACAGCGCCGCAATTCGGACAAGCATCTCCGCCCTTCAATGCAGCAATCTCATCCTTCAGATGCTCGACATCCGCAGCGATTTCCTTCAGGGCCTCCACTGCTTCTTCCTTGCTATCCATATGCTCTTCGAAGTATTTCTTACCGAGTTCTAGGTACAAATCCTGCTGTTTCTTCTGCAATGTACGCATCTCGGTTGTAAGCTTTGCAAATTCGGAAACGTCCTTGGCCTTCTGTCCGGCTGCATTTCCAACCTGTGAAATCGTCTCACCAATACGATCTAATATATCCATCTGATTTCCTCCTTTTCCCATAAATACCAATTTATTATAACAAAATACAGGGGTTTTTCAACGTTAACCCCTGTATTTTTCGAAAGTTATCCACACAACTTACAGATATGCACGCGCAATGATATAGCCTAAGAATGCAACGTAAAATACCAGCATAGTCACGCCTTCCTTGCGATCGATCACCTTACGGCTCCAGCTAAAGGCCATAATGACAAGGCTTGCTGCCAAAAGTACCACAATATCAATGATGTTTTCCGGAAGAAGTGCCACCGGACTGATGGCTGCTGCAGCACCTAAAATCAACAGGATGTTGAAGACGTTCGATCCTACCACGTTACCAACTGCCATATCCATCTCATTCTTCTTGGCTGCCACCATAGAAGTTGCCAACTCCGGAAGGGAGGTTCCGCAAGCTACGATGGTCAGTCCAATTAAGGTTTCGCTGGCGCCTAGAACCTTGGCAATGGCTACCGCACTGTTTACAACGAAGTCACCTCCAAACTTAATGGCAACCGCTCCACCAACGATAAAAAGTAAACTTTTCCAGATTGGCAATACTTTGATTTCTTCTTCCTCGCCTGCTGCCGCCACGCTTTCCCGATGTTTTAAGGCTGCACGTACCATAGAAACCAAAAATACGACGAAGACCAGTAATAAAATGATTCCGTCCACATGTCCGAGGCCATTGCCAATCAATCCAAGTACCACCAAAAGCACGGCACAGAAAATGGAGAATGGCAAATCCCGGCGCAGCACATCACGACTTACCGGTATGTTACAAACCAATGCGCTGGCACCAAGTACCACCACCAGGTTGAATAAATTGGAACCTACCACATTACTGATGGCCAGGGAATTGGCATTGTTTAACGATGCGGTTACGGAAACAGAAAGTTCCGGCAAACTGGTTCCCATGGCCACCACCGTCATACCGATGACAAGACTTGGTACCTTTAAGGTCTTGGCAATGGAGGAACTACCCTCCACAAAAAAATCCGCTCCCTTCACCAATAGCACAAATCCTAAGACCAGAAATACAATGGTCAACACTCCTGAAATCATACAAATCCTCCTCTATGCTAGTCCCATCAAATGGGTAATCAATACTCTCGTTCCAATACCAATCAATATAATACCGCCCACCAGTTGGGCCTTGTTTTTAAATGCTCCTCCAAAGAAATTGCCGATAAACACGCCGGCACCGGAGATTACAAAGGTGGTCAGTCCAATAATGGATACGGCCTTGCCGATATTCACGGACAGGAAGGAAAACGTAATTCCTACCGCAAAGGCATCGATACTGGTTGCAATCGCCAAAAACAGAAGTTCCTTCACATGAAGCGGGACATCCATATAATCCGGATGTACATCCTCATTCCACTCCTTGATGGCCTCCACCACCATCTTGCCGCCTACGTACAACAGCAATGCAAATACAATCCAGTGGTCCACTTGTTTTATATAGTTTACCACGGTGGTTCCGAGAATCCATCCCAAGAATGGCATCAACGCCTGAAATCCTCCGAAAAATAATGCAATCATCAGGCATTGTTTCTTGTTAATTTCTGACATGGACAATCCTTTGCAAACTGCGACTGCGAAAGCATCCATGGATAATCCAACTCCAATAAACAGTAAATCCGTTACATTCATATCTAGCTCTCCATCTCGTGTTGTTGCGCCGTAAAAAAAAGACTTCCGTGTGCTGCATTACTAGTACATACACACGTAAGTCTCATTCATTAAGATTTGCCAGGTCCCGGAGGACCGAGTTTGTTGACAAATCACGTATTCCACGCGAACTACTCCCTTACGGAAATAATTTTGTATACAAGTTTGAGTTTTACTATAACGGAACCGACCCGCCTTGTCAATTCCTTTTGTCGGAATCATCCTTCCGATTCACCTGAGATAACAGATATAAGGAACCTGCAATACAAACCACTTCTTCCCGGCGAATCCGGGACATTGCATCCCCTACATCCGAAACTTCCGTGGCCTCGATGCCATAGAGACGAATGCGGTTTGCCAGCTCCTTCGCCCCTAAGGCTCTGGGATTTGGCACGGTTAGGGTAAGCACCCGCTCTGCGATCGGCAGTAATTGATCCAGCATCGCATCCACATCCTTATCGCCCAAAACGCCCAGTACATAGGTAATCTTTTTCCCGGGGAAATACGCTTCCAGGGACTGGCGAAGCACCTTGGCGCCCTGGGGATTATGTCCCCCATCCACCAGAATCGTTGGATGGCTTTGCAACAAACTGAAGCGTCCAAACCATGTGGTGGTTGCAATGCCACGCTTTGCTGCCTCTATTGAAATCTCATATCCTCTCTGACGCAGCACATCCACCGCGCGCAGTGCCACTGCTGCATTGCCAATCTGATAGACGCCCAATAAACCGGTGACGTAGTCCTCCCCCTCGTATTCAAAGCGCTGTCCTCTTAGGTCCCGCTGTATGAGGGTGGGCACCGGTGCGACGTGTAGCAATACCTGCTTGGCTGCAGTGGTCTGCTCTAACACCTCCATAACTTCTGCTTCCTGGGGTGCCGTGACCACCACCGTCCCTTGCTTGATAATACCCGCCTTCTCTGTGGCAATCTCCGTCAAGGTATTGCCGAGGATGCTGGTATGATCATAGCTGATGGGTGCAATCACCGCTACCTGGGGTGCCGGAATTACATTGGTGGTATCCGTTCGTCCGCCGAGGCTTACCTCCAACACCACCAGATCACAGCCCTGCTGCAGGAAGTACACAAACCCCATCACCGTCAGTATCTCATATTCGCTGGGGGAAAATCCCCGGGCCAACACCTGATCGTAGGCCTTTTTTACCCGGGTAAACACCCGGCCGAATTCCTCATCCGAAATATCTTCTCCGTTGATCCTCATCATCTCGTTATAGCGATAGAGATACGGAGAGGTGAAGCTTCCGGTTTTATATCCGCTTTCCTTGAGCATATTGGCCAGATACGCACAGGTGCTTCCCTTGCCGTTGGTTCCCGCCACATGCACGAACCGAAGCTTCTGCTCCGGGTGATCCAAGGCTTCTAAGAGGGCCATTTCTGCATCCAATGTAAAGTAATCCTTCTTGGCGCCACCTTCCTTCGGCGGCACAAAATGCGGCATCTGATGAAAAAATTCCACTGCCGCTTCATAGGTATAATCAGCCATTCTTCTGCTCCCACTTCATAAAACATCTGCGCACAATCATACCGGATACTACTCCACAAGTGCATCCGATGCAGATGCCTGCCAATACATCTGTTGGAAAGTGTACGAACAGATACAGTCTCGAAAAGGCGATGCACGCCGCTAAAAGGATGGCTGCAATCCCCCACTTTCGGTTGTACTGCACGTAAGAAATCGATGCTGCAAAGCTGGCCGCGGAGTGGCCGGATGGAAAGGAGTAATCCTTCGGCGCCTTCACAATGAGCTGTACCGATTCATCCAGCCAAAAAGGCCGATCTCTTGCCACCAGTGGTTTTAAGAGTAGGTTACACAGCAACACATCCAGTAACAGGGCAAGTATGGCCGTCGCAGCCACCCGCTTATCTTTTACAAAGATTAGTATTCCTGCTGTTAGTAGAATCCAGAACACGCCACCATCTCCCAAATGGGTAATGCCGGAAAACAACGCATCCAATACCGGATTGTGTATGGTCTGTAATGCATGCAAGACGTCAAATTCCCACGCCATATTTCATTCCTCCAATAAAAAAATAGATGCCACATTACTGCAGCATCTATCATTATACCATATGTTATCGGGTCACCTTGCAGAACTTCTTCTTGCCCTTCTTCAAGATAAACTCCTCATCAAATGCACTTTCACTGTAGGTTGCCTTGGCATCTGCCACCTTCTCACCATTGACGGTAACTCCACCCTGCTCTACGGCACGACGTGCTTCGTTACGGGTCTGAGTCATACCTGCTGCCACCAGAAGGCCTAAGATATCAATGCTTCCATCGGTGAAGGCATCTGCTCCAATCTGTACGGACGGCATATTCTCCGCACTTCCAGCAGAAAACAGTGCTCTGGCACTCTCTCTTGCCTTGTTGGCTTCTTCCTCGCCGTGTACCATATTGGTAAGCTCCCAAGCCAGGATTTCCTTGGCCTTATTCAGCTCGGCACCTTCCCACTTGTCCATCTCATCGATCTGCTCCAGCGGAAGGAAGGTCAACATACGGATACACTTCATAACGTCTGCATCATCCACATTTCTCCAGTACTGATAGAAATCGAATGGGCTGGTCTTATTAGCATCCAACCATACCGCATTGCCGGCGGTCTTACCCATCTTCTTACCCTGGGCATCGGTTAAGAGGGTGATGGTCATGGCATGTGCATCCTTGCCCAACTTACGACGGATCAGTTCGGTACCGCCCAGCATGTTGGACCACTGATCGTCTCCACCGAACTCCATGTTACAGTTGTACTTCTGGAACATGTAATAGAAGTCATAGGACTGCATAATCATGTAGTTAAACTCCAGGAAGCTTAAGCCTTTTTCCATACGCTGCTTGTAGCACTCGGCACGCAACATATTGTTAACGGAGAAACATGCACCTACCTCACGCAACAATTCCACATAGTTTAAGTTCAATAACCAGTCGGCATTGTTGACCATCATAGCCTTGCCTTCACCGAAGTCGATGAAGCGCTCCATCTGACGCTTGAAGCATTCTGCATTGTGGTCAATGTCTTCTCTGGATAACATCTGACGCATATCGGTTCGTCCACTTGGGTCACCGATCATGGTGGTTCCGCCACCGATCAAAGCGATTGGCTTATTGCCGGCCATCTGTAAACGCTTCATCAAAGTCAATGCCATGAAGTGTCCGGCGGTTAAGCTGTCTGCGGTACAGTCAAATCCAATATAGAAGGTTGCCTTACCGTTGTTAATCATCTCTCGGATCTCATCCTCGTTGGTTACCTGAGCAATGAGTCCTCTTGCTACGAGTTCTTCATAAATTCCCATGTTGTTTCTCCTTTTTCCTAGGGGTTTTGATAGATTCCTCACCGGAAGCACAGGCACAAAAAAACCGTCCTCTACTTCCTATAACGGAAATAAAGGACGGGATAAACCGTGGTACCACCTTTATTCACAGTCGCTTCTCAACGCCTGCCTCTTCGGTCTTCTATTGCTAGATCACCTTATACGCGATAACGTGCGCTCCTCCGTCATAGCCTACTGCCGCTTCAGCTATGAAGCTCCGGGATGTATTCCAAAGTGCCTTCCGATATCTCGCACCAACCGATATCTCTCTGTAGAAAGGGGTGGCTTTGTACTTCTTCCCTTCTTCGCCTTTCGTATATAACTAAAGACGATTATATCGACGGTTTTTTCTTTTGTCAACGGATGTTTCCACCTTTTAGAGGGTGAAGGACTCCTTGATATCACGCAATTCTGTGGAATTATCCTTGGTCTGGGATACCACATCCACAACGCCGGTGGATAACATAGCCACATCGGTAGTCTTCTCTGCCACTGTGGTAACGGCATCGGCTGCTTCGCCTACGGTCTTACTGATGGCTTCGATGGAGTGACTGATCTCTGTGGTGGATTCCTGCAGCTCACCGATCATGTTATAAATCTCATCCATGGCATCGGAGAAGCCCTTGGCGTCTGCCTGATACTGATCACTCATATCCATAAACTTGTCGTAATCTGCG
>JAILOI010000092.1 GCA_024690885.1 Lachnospiraceae bacterium | reverse complement strand
GATTGCGATGGTTACCAGCCACATTCCAAGAATGACCACGATTGCCTTCCAAATTTTAGATGCCATGTTGTTGCCTCCCTTTTCTACTCGTTCTCTTGTTGCTTGCTAGGCGTTATGCCCGGCTTTTGGCTATGAAGCTGGCGTAAATTCCGCCCTGCTCCATCAACTGGCTATGGGTTCCTTGCTCTCGAATCTCTCCGTCGCTGATGACATAGATGCCGGCCGCATCGCGGATGGTCTTCAACCGGTGGGCGATGACAATGAGTGTCTTACCGGCTACCAACTCGCTGATGGCTTCCTGGATGAGGCTTTCGTTGTCGGCATCCACCGATGCTGTGGCCTCGTCTAGGATGATGATCGGCGCATCTTTTAGAATACACCGGGCAATGGAAATTCGCTGCTTCTCGCCTCCGGAGAGGGATGCGCCACCTTCTCCTAGAATGGTCTCAAATCCGTCGGGCAACGCCATGATGAAGTCATAACAACGAGCCTTCTTAGCTGCGGCATATACCTCATCTCGGGTTGCATTGGGGCGTCCCATAGCAATGTTATTATACACACTATCCCGGAAGAGGTAAACACGCTGGAATACCATACTGATGTGATTCATCAGATCCGCCATAGGCACATCCCGGATGTCTACACCACGAATCTTGATGGATCCGCTTTTTACATCCCACAGTCTTGCCAGAAGGCTTGCAATGGTGGACTTACCGCCACCACTTGGGCCAACCAAGGCATGCATCTGGCCGGCGTTGGCTTCAAAACTGATATGCTTTAGTACATCTTTTTCCTCATAAGCAAAGGTGACATCCTCGTAGGAAATCTCCGGTCCCTCGTAGGTATCCGGAATCTGCCTGGTGCCCGCATCGGCCATCTCTGCCTCGGCAAAGACCTCCTCAATACGATTTAAAGCTGCCTCGGTGACCGTAAGGCGGGCCATCTGGCTGTAGTAAGCGCGGATGGAGCCAAAGAGATCAAAGAGGAAGAGCATCATGCCCATCAGATAGGTGCCATTCATCTCGCCCCGCAGATAGAGATACAGGGCCACGCCTAGGATGGCTGCACTTCCCAGGCCGTAGGTCAAATTGAAGCCGGCGGACCAGGGGGTGTATTCCTCCTCAAATCGAATGCAGTTCTCACTGGTTTTTTTGAATTCCTCTGAAAGCTTCTTGGACTTGGAGCCCAACATGTTATAGGACTTGATGATGCCGATGCCTTCCGTGAAGTCCAACACCGCATCTGTGAGTTCCTGGGCATCCTCCTGTTTGATTTTGGAGTGCATGAGGGTGCTGCGAAGTGCCCCACGACCCAAAAGCATGTACGCAGCTACGACGATGAGGGAAGCCACACCAATGCGCACATCCATATAGAACATCATAGCTAACATGATGGCCTGGGATATTATAAAGGCCGCCATATCCGCCAAGACTGCCATACAGTTTTCTTCAATGAATACCATGTCGTTGGAGAGGACAGCGCTGATTTTTCCCATGTTTCCTTCGGTGAAGTAACCCATCGGAAGCTTCCGCAGGTGCTCTCCCAACTCCATACGCTTGTCTGCAAATACCAGGAAGCCGGCTGCGGACAACAGCTTGTTGCACAGATGCTCGAATGCCGCCTGTAAGATCACGCTTGCGATGAGTGCCAATCCGATATAGAGGCACTTCTGCTCGTTCATGGTGCCATCCATGAACATCGTAATCACTGCAAAACACAGAAACATGGGCATCTTCATCATGATGCCTTTCAAAAGCGATACCGGATAGCTGGCCCGAATACGGCCCTGATACTTCCCGCAAAATGAAACCAATCGATGCATAATTTTTAACATGTGGCACCTCCAATCTTCCACTGGCTGGCGGACTGGGTCGCTGCCCAAAACTTCTTGTATTCCTCGCAGCTTTCCAACAACGCCTCGTGGCGATCGGCTGCAATGCAATTACCGTCTTTGATGACACAAATCTGGTCGGCATCCTTGATGGTTGCCAGTCGATGTGCAATGACCAGTACGGTCTTGTCTTTTACAATTTCTGCAATGGCGGCATTCATCTTCTCCTCATTCTCCGGATCCATGAATGCGGTGGCCTCATCAAGCACGATGATTGGTGCATCTTTAAGAATAGCACGGGCCAATGCAATTCGCTGACGTTCTCCGCCGGAGAGCATCTTGCCCCCGTCTCCTGCCTGGGTTTCTAAGCCCTGTGGCAGGCGCTCCAAGAATTCCATGCACTGGGCACGACGGGCGGCATCCTCCACCTGCTCTCTGGTTGCTGTTGGATTTCCAACAAGGATATTGTCATATAGGGTGGTGTTAAACAGGAACTGCTCCTGGGCCACGTAGGCCACTTGCTGATTGAGGGCTTCCAAACTCATATCGGTGATATCCTGTCCACCGATGGTAATCTTGCCCTCCTTGATGTCGTAGTAATGAATGAGCAGCTTTGCCAGGGTGGACTTGCCGCTTCCGCTGGCTCCCACCAAGGCCGTGGTGGTCTTCTGTGGAAGCTTAAGGCTGATGCCGTGCAGCACCTCTTCCTCCTCATATCCGAAGTGAACATTTTCAAAGGATACATCCAAGGAGCTTCCCTTAAAGTCGTTGGTGCCGGCCTTCAGTGGCTCGTGGTTCATCAACTTTTCCAGCTCCGCAATCTTATAATCCAACTGCGGGAATTTGCCGGCGAAGTTTAGGGCCTTTAGGAAGGATGGTCCCACCGCAAAGGACATGCAGATCACCAGGATTAACTTCTCGAGAGTTAAGCTGCCATGCAAAATCATGAGAGAGCCCACCGGCAACATAAACATGCACAGACATGGGAAGATGCTGGTGTAGAGTGCCATCCATGGCCAGCACTCCTTGTACCAGGCCAGGGTGAAATCACGGTATGCCATGACTTTTTCCCCGAAGGTCTTATAAGACTCGCCGTCCTTGTTGAACACCTTCACCACTTCCATGCCGTTGACGTACTCGATGATGGTGTTGTTCATCTCGGCGCCGGAGCGATAGTAATCGTCCATCTTGGCCATGCCCGCTTTCATCATCATAGACATGGCAAACATGCCGATGACCATGGGAATCAGGGATAGAAGTCCCATGCGCCAGTCGCTGATAAACATCACGACGATGATGATGGCCGGGATGAGCATATTGGCGATGCCCTCCGGGATGGCGTGTGCCAGCAAGAGCTCCAACTGTTCGATGTCGTCGGTGAACATCTTCTTCAATCGGCCGTTGCCTAAGTCTTCAATATCTCCCAGGGACTGCTTCTCCAGTTTTCCCTGTAATTTGATGCGCACGTTTTCCAGGGTGTGATAAGCGCTGTAGTGTGACAGGCTTAAGCCCTTGGCATAGCTTAGGGCGTAGATGATCTCACAGAGGATGATCACCAGAAGTCGCGGCCAGATTGCCGCCCAGGTCAGCGCTTCTCCTCTGGCCAGGGGTCCTAACATCTGATAAAGCATGAAGTAGGGAACCACGCTGGCTACGATGCCGATGACCATGGCTACCACAGCCAGGCGCGTATAGATTTTGTATTTGCCCACGTATGGGGCGACACTTCGAAACATAGTCACATTCCTTTCTTATAATAAAAAAATCTTTTGTGTTAGCTTTCACTAACCACAAAAGATTTTAACCAATTTCGCTCATGGGTGCTAACGATTCCAAGTTACGTTCTAGCACTTTTCACTCATGTTTGTTGCTCCAAAAATTTCTTTGGAGTCATGCCGTACTTTTTCGCAAAAGCTCTGGCAAAATGGCTGAAGTGATTATAGCCGGATTGCAAGGCCGCTTCCGAGACTGCGAATCCGCCCTGCTCGAGGAGCATGCGGGCGTGGTACAGCCGCTGGTCCACCACGTAGGCGTGGAGGGAGGTGTTGTACAACCGGCGAAAAATCCGATTGAGTTTGCTCACGCTCATATTCATGCGGGCCGCCAGTTCCGGGGCGTCGTAGCTATTGGCCGGGGCGTCCATGATTTCATCGTGGAGGCTACGGATGGCCTCCAAATCAATGGGGTCAAGCTTGGCCATACGAGGGGTGTGGGCTTTTTTCTCATCCTGGAGTTCGCACAGCATCAGAAGCACCAGATCCACCATCTTGGCGTCGAGGATCACGTCCTTGTAGTTATGATACTTCTCGCCGTGGTCCAACTCGCCTAGGATGCTATACATCTCCGGCGTGGCGGCGAGGACCTGGGGACCGTTGTAGACAAGGCCGGTAATGGTTTTGTAGTCCTCCGGTGAGAAGTACTGCTGCAATAAGCTTTCAAACCGCTCCGTGGAGAGGTGCAGGCTCTTGAACTGAAACTGCACTTCCGGGGTGTAGGTCATGGAGGTCTCCGCCTGGCAGTTATAGTAGATGCAGGCGTCCCCCACCTGCATGTCGACGGTTTGTATTTCTTCGTCGCCCGCCTTCCTATACACCCAGTGCACCGGCTGACTCAGGCAGAAGAAAATCTGCACTTCCCCGTTGCACTCTTCGATGGCCCGCTTGGCGCCGTAGCTATTATGGAAGGTCAACTTCCAATTTAAATAATGGATGTCGGTTTTTGATTTTTCCCTAGTGATATCTAAGTTCCCGTATTCCTTGGGAAACTGCTTTTCTCCCGTGGTGTACTCATAAACCGATCCGATACCGGTTAATTTTTTCATTCTCTTTTGTTCTCCCTAATTAAAAAACCTGAAGTTAGGCTAATCTAACTTCAGGTAAAATGTATCGCTATTCCATTGTTTTGTCAAACCGGAGTTTGATTTGGTTTCCCCGGATACCGCATCCGCATTGATGCGTTGTGGTCTGGTTGGGGTTTTGGTTTATAGGCGTTAGGATGCGGTGGGTGCTACCGTAGTATGGGCTGATTCGTAAATCTTGGGTTTGCCCAAGTAGAAGCCCTGCATATAATCCACTAGCGGCAACAGGTAATCGTATTCTTCCTTCCGCTCCACACCTTCGGCCAGAATTTCGATGCCGTCGTGGTGTCCCTTGAGCACCATGGTTTTTACGATATGCTGCTTGACGGGATCCGAATCAATGTTGGAGATGTATTTTCGATCGATTTTCACCAGATCCGGATGATATCGATGGATGCACTCCAGGTCCTGGTTCTCTCCGGTTCCGAAATCGTCTAAGGCGTAGCGGGGATGCACGCCGGCAGCCTCAAAGGCACGCTTCTTCACCTGCCAGGAGAAGTCATCATGCTTCGTATACTCCAGAATCTCGATTACCATACGATCAATCAGGCGTGTATCACACATGCACTCCGTCTCGTAGGCCCGTTGCAAGGACATGCAGGTGGACGGGAAGGAATTCAAGAAAATCATACCCTCCAGTTTCGCATCCAGGAACGCCTTCGCACCGTAATATGCGGTCATCTCTTCAATTTCATTTAATCGGCCGGCTTTCTCGTAGGCCCAGATATAGCTCATGGGCAGATTTCCGTATGGTCGCATCAAACACTCATATCCATAGATGGAGATGGGATTTGTGCGCACATCCCAGATAGGCTGAAAGGCAAATTTCAGCTGCGCCGGATCAATTTCATAAGAGCCGAGATAGTTTCTATGCTCTTCTTTTGAACGTTCCATAATTACCTCTATATACTGCGTTGTCTTCCCCCGAAAACGTTTTAATTATATCAAAATTCCCTCCCCTTTACCAGTATTTTTGGACATCGTGTCCAATACTGGACACTTGTCCAAAATGGACCCCCGGGACGGGGTTAGTGGTCCATTTTATTACACACTTGCGGTGGTTTGTGGCCGTAGGATGGCCCCGTGTGGGGGTACTGGGTGTCCATGTGTGAGAACAATCTATTTTCTTCATGTCCCGCCACCACTGAGGTTGCGTGTCTTTTCACGGATTTTACACGGCAAGGCCCGTGTGCTTATCGGCCGCGGACAGAGTCCATTCATCAAATCCCCATGATTCATGCGCTGTTATTTTGTGAACATGGAGATTTCGAAAAAAGTGGGGGTGTCCGCGGACCGAAGCACCGGGCTCGCGCCGTGTAAAGACTTGAAAAGACACGCATAATAGAGGAAGTGGTGGCAGGGCATGTTAGAAAATCATTGTTCGAGTACCGGACACCCAGTACCCCCACAAGAGGCCAGCCTGCGGCTGTAGCTCTACAGGTGTGTAATAAAATGGACCACGAACCCCGTCCCGGGGGTCCAAAAAATCCCAGCAGTGGATGCTGGGATTTTGCTAGATAACCACGAGCTCACCGGCATAGTTGGTGGCCAGGGCTTCGCGGATTTCTTCGGTTGTAAGGTCTAAGGATAATAGCCACATCAGCTTGGTGACCAGGGCTTCTGTGGTGATGTTACTCATGGAAATGACGCCGGCATCCATTGCCAGGCGACCAACTTCGTAGATGGACATATCGGTTTTGCCGTAGAAGCATTGGGTTTTACACACAACCACCATGCCCTCGGCGACTAACTTCTCTAGCTTGTTCAGAAATTCCGTTTTGCGATTCGGGATACCGCCACTACCGAAGCCTTCGATGACCAGGGCCTGATAGCTGCCGCCATGGAAAAAGTCACAGATATCGCTGCGGATACCGGGAACCAGTTTCAACAGGAAGGTCTTGCCGGTGATGGGATGAAATGCAACTTCCTTGCGGGCATCCATCAGATTTTTGATGCGGCGTTTGTACCAGTGCATCTCGCCCTTGCGGAAGTACCCCACATCTTTTCCATAGAGGGTGTGGAAGGCCGCCAGACGATCCGCAGAAACCTTGCTGGTGTGGCATCCAAGCATCAGATGGTTGGCAAACGCAATCATCACCAGCGGTGCCGGAGCAGATGCAGCGGCTTCGATGGCGCAGGTGATATTGCGGATGGCATCGGTTCCCTCTGCATGGATGGGCTTCTGTGAACCGGTCAACACCACCGGAAGCGAGAAGTCCAACAGCATGTAGCTAAGCGCGGAAGCGGTATAAGCCATGGTGTCCGTACCATGAAGCACCACCACCCCACAGCAATCCGTGGAGTGAGCG
>JAILOI010000061.1 GCA_024690885.1 Lachnospiraceae bacterium | reverse complement strand
CCCGTTCATCGTGATAGGAACATTGGCTGAAAAGGTCGAAAACGATATCCTGCAGGATACAATAAAACTCATATCACGTATAGTTGCTTCGGCAGGTATTTTCATTTATGTAAAAAAAATATATGGAATCGGACCCGATCTCAGAAAAAACAATCTCGTTAAGGGAATCTTTTGGTACGGAAGCGTCATCTTTCTTTTCGCCTGTCTGATGTTCGTATTCAATTATAAAACTCCCGAGATAGCCTTTATTAAGGCAATGCCTTTACTCATATTTTATCTTATTGCAAATCTGGCCGTAGGTTTGTTTGAAGAAGCTCTTTGCAGAGGACTGCTTTTTAATACCTTCAAAGAATATTGGGGGGATAACAAAAAAGGAGTTTATCTGGGAGCACTGATCTCTTCACTACTTTTCGGTTCATTGCATCTCTTCAATCTTAACGGATATAACACGGTATCAACCATTACACAGGTAATATACGCTACCTTCTTTGGAATGCTTTTCGCGACCGTCTACTACCGTTCGGGTAATCTTTTATCCTGCGTGATTCTTCACGGACTGGTGGATTATGCTTCATCGTTCTGGAATTGTTTTCTTGTAGACAGAGCAGCTCAGACTGCAATAGAAGAAGTCACTGACTCCACTATCTCAGAAGCCTTGATAGTACTTGCGATAACATCATTATTTGTAATCTCATCACTTATCCAGCTTAAAAAAGAATTCAAAACAAGGAATAATGAAGGGAAATAAAAAATGGGGAAAAAAATAAGCTGGATAAAATGTATCAGTGCGATATTATGTGCTGAAGCTGTATGTATCGCATCAAGCTTTCTCTCAAAGCTGATGCCGCAGGGCAGACTCGGAGATAACCTGTATGAACAACTGGTTTACCTGACATATCTATTCTTAATGGCGATCGGGCTTATATCCATACTCTGTCTATTTAAAAGAAAAGATGTATTGTTCAGCAGACCAAAGGGCAGTTTCATAACCGGATGTTCGACAGGAATCATTCTGATAAGTTACGCCACATATATGTTGATCACCAATCTTTTAAATGGTTTAAAAGATCACGGTACGCCTTCCATGTCCCCTCTTTTTATGTTTCTTTATATTATAGGGCTCTTTATGGGCGCCGGAATCGGGGAGGAGTTTATTTTCAGAGGCATATTCATGAATTTTATCCGCAGCGCAGCCGGTAATGATACCAGAAAAGGTCTTATTATCGGAATGGCTGTATCGAGTATCTTTTTCGGACTTTTACATCTTACAAATCTCAAGGGTAATCCGGATGTTGCCGGAACGATAGGACAGGTTATCTATGCGATCGGTATCGGTTTCTATCTTGCTGCGATATATGCCAGAACAAAAAACATCTGGTTCAACATACTGTTACATTTCTATGTGGATATTTCTGCTCTGCTTAAGACTCTGTTTATTAACAGTGATGTTTCCATAAGTGAAGTCATCGGAGGCGACCCGCTTCAGGTTATCTTAAGATCCGTATTGATCTGCGTCGCATTCGGAGGTTTGGGATTGTTTATTATCAGGAAAAGCAAAATGCCTGAACTAACCTGACAGATTATGATATAAAACGAAGAAAAGATTTGGGGAGAAGGATATGAAAGACAAGAAGCAGCTTATCAAGAGCCTTGTTGTATGTGTACTTTGGCTCATAACTGGAATTTGGAGTATGATCCCATCTTACACACTATCGTTATATTTGTTTTCCAATCATAAAATGCATATAATGGAAGTGAATTTTTTTAAAGTGAGGTCCATATGATTCGAACAATACTTATTGTACTATTTCTGATCGTGTATCTAATTTCCAGTATTTTTGTCTGGATTTTTGAAGCCATCGTCGGCGTTTTTAGCAAGAAAGCCATGGAGCGCCAGTGCTTCCACTTCGTGCAGTGGGGATTTCGATGCATTCGCAAGATTGCCGGCATCCGTCTAGAGACCATCGGACTTGAAGATGTCCCAAGGGATCAGCCGGTACTCTACATCGGAAACCACTGCAGCTTCTTTGACATCGTTATTTCCTACAGTCAGGTTCCGGGCATTACCGGTTTTATCTCTAAGAAGGAAGTGAAGAAGGTGCCCCTGCTGTCCACCTGGATGACGATTAACCATTGTCTCTTCTTAGACCGCAAGGATTTACGCCAGGGTCTGAAGGTGATTACCGATGCTATCGAAGAAGTCCGCCGCGGCTACTCCATCTTCATCTATCCGGAAGGAACCCGAAGCAAGGATGGCAAATTGGGAGATTTTAAAGCCGGCAGCTTCAAAATTTCCACTCGTACGGATTGCCCGATTATTCCGGTGGCCATCACCAATTCTTCCGATGTATTCGAAGATCACCTACCGTTTATCAAACCCACCAAAGTGATCATCCGCTATGGTGCTCCAATTATTCCGTCCCAGCTTGCGCCGGAAGACAAGAAGCACATCAATGACTACACGAGGGGCATCATAGCCGGTATGTTAGAAGATAACAAAAAACACATGTAATCCAAAAATCCCCGCTTCCTTTTCGGAAACGGGGATTTCATTATCCTATGTAATTAAAATTCCGGTTCGATGAGTCCGTAGGTATTGCCGCGGCGCTTATATACCACGTTGACTTCGTCGGTTTCTGCATTGCGGAATACGAAGAAATCATGTCCTAACAACTCCATCTGTACACAAGCATCTTCCGGGTACATTGGCTTGATGCCAAATCTCTTCGAACGTACAATCTTGATTTCTTCCTCATCGTCGACGTCCTTGCTGATGAATTCCTCTGCGAAGAACTCACCCGGCTCCTGCTGCTTCGTTACTAACTTGGTACGATACTTCTTTAACTGGCGTTCAATAACCTCCACTACCAGATCAATGGATACAT
The DNA here is from genome assembly GCA_024690885.1 of Lachnospiraceae bacterium. Lineage (GTDB taxonomy): Bacteria > Bacillota > Clostridia > Lachnospirales > Lachnospiraceae > XBD2001. The sequence continues at coordinate 24,183 of JAILOI010000061.1, read as the reverse complement.
ACATATCATTGGAAACTTGTTCACTTCGAATCACATGTCCCTTCATCGGGATGGTGACCTCGATCTTCTGTCTCTCCTTCTCTACGCTTAATGTCACATTCGCTTGGGCATCCGGTGCAAAATACTTCTCCAGTTTCGAGAGTTTCTCCTCGACTGCTGCCTTAATTCCGTCCGTTAATTCAATGTTTCTACCTGCGATGTTGATTCTCATGATGTCCAACCCCTTTTTCAATGTATTTGAATCAGTACTGCGTATTTGATTCATATCTAGATTATAGCATATATCGTTCTGATAGCAAGTGTGTTTTGCTTATATTTTCTGATAATTTATCCTTGACTTTTCTCATTGTTTATGCAAATCACCTTTGCTACATCTTATTCTATCATGTATAATGTAAAAATACGATTGGAGGTTTTTATATGAGTCTGTCTGCTTTGTTTAACCAGTTTATGTTCTTCAGCTTCGCAGGCTGGATTTACGAAACAATTTATACAACCACTACATCCAAACATTGGCAAAATCGTGGATTCTTATTTGGTCCCATCTGTCCGATTTATGGTATAGGCGTGGTGGTTACCAACTTGATTTTTCATCAACTTCTGCCTTACCTGACCGGGCATTCTGTAAATACTCCCTGGAAGGTATTTCTGATTTGTGCCATCGGTAGTGCAATTTTGGAATACTCCGTATCCTGGCTTTTGGAAACCTTTTTCCATGCCATGTGGTGGGATTACAGCAATGTCCCCCTCAACATCAAGGGACGGATTTGTCTTCCGGCCACTTGTGGTTTCGGTGTGGCAGGCGTATTATTTGTTCGGGTGATTTTCCCTTTTATGGACGCCAACGTTCCGACGCTGCCGGCCCTGGCCAGTCAGTTGATTGCATTGCTTCTTGCGATGCTTCTGGGGGCAGATATCGGAGTTACCGTAGCTTCCCTCTCCACGTTGATTGCACGACTGACCGCCATGCAGGAGAGTTTCGATACACGGATGGCTTCCAACGTAGAACGCATCCAGAATGCGCCGGATGAATTTAAGGAACGCTTAGCCTCCTTAAGCTTCGTACAGAAGCATCAGTTGGTTAGCATTTCCAAATTCCGTAATGTAAAATACACCAGCGTCGCCGTATCCCTGAAGGAGGCGGTGTTGGCCTTCAAGGACAAGGCCATCGACGCTGCTGAAACTCTGGCAGAGAAAGCATCTGCCACCTTAAGCAAAGAGGAGGATGACAAGCATGAATCGTGAAGTTGCACATGCTCGTTTCCGGGAACTGATTGAGGAGCTGGCGGCTGACGCCCGCACCAAGCGGATGAAGCAATTCATCCAACACAGTGACAAGTCCACCTATGACCACTGTTTAGATGTGGCGCGTCACAGTTACTTTTTTGCAAAACGCCTGCACTTACAGGTAGATGAGGCTGCCCTGGTTCGCGGCGCCTTTTTGCACGATTATTATCTCTATGATTGGCATACCCACAACGATCACCTCCATGGATACCATCATCCGGAGATTGCGGTGGCCAATGCCAGCCGGGATTTTGCCTTAAGTCCCAAGGAACTTGATATTATCCGCAGCCATATGTGGCCCCTGACCATTACGAAGGTGCCCTCTTCCAAGGAAGCGGCTGTGGTTTGCTTCATTGATAAAGTTTGCTCCCTTCGGGAGACCTTACGTAGAAAGAAGATCCGATGAATACAGCTTTTATTTCCGGTGCATCCCGGGGCATCGGTCGCGGTATCGCCCGTGCCCTTGCAGCCCGCGGTTATGGACTGGCTCTGACTTGTGAAAAGAATATGGATGCCCTTGAGTCCTTTGGCCGGGAGTTATCCCACACCTATCACATTCCGGTACGTACCTATGCTTGTGATATGGGCGATGCTGCGGCTGTTCTCAAGATGGCGGAAGATGTGCGCCAAACCCTAGGAGACGTTGACGTGGTGGTGAACAACGCCGGGATTTCCTATGTAGGTCTGATTACGGACCTCTCTCTGGAAGAATGGAACCGTATCCTCTCTGTCAATCTCTCCTCGACTTTCTATACCACCAAGGCCTTTTTGCCCGGGATGATTCACAACAAGTCGGGACACATCATCAACATCTCCTCCATGTGGGGCAATGTGGGCGCGTCCTGTGAAGTTGCATACTCCGCCACCAAGGGTGGCATCAATGCCTACACCAAGGCACTTGCCAAAGAAGTGGCCCCGTCCAACATCCAGGTCAACGCCATTGCCTGTGGCGTAATTGATACGGATATGAACCGCCACCTCGACGCCGAGGAACGGGCTGCCCTCATGGATGAAATTCCAATCGGTCGCTTCGGTACCCCGGAGGACGTGGGACAATGCGTTCTAGGCATCTTAGAAACCCCATACTTAACCGGCCAGATCATCACCTTAGATGGTGCTTATTTATAAAACGAACCCCACGTCCGTACCATACAAAACGTGGGGTTTTCTTATGCTTCATATTGGGTCAGGATGTCCTGCAGGTACTTCTGATATCCCTGCCGCACTTCCTTGGGCCCGAGTAGTTCAACTTTGTTGCCAAGCCCGGTGAGCCAGCCATAGAACTGGGAGCTTACGGACACCGGTACACGAATCAAAAGACAATCGCCCTCCCGGCGCATGGAGACTTCACTTCCAAACCGATCCTGGAATACACCGGCCATATCCTCTGTTGCGCGTATGCGCACCGTCGCATTCTTGCCGGCAAACATGCCGAAGGTCTGCTTATTATAATCGCTTAATTTCAATTGCTTACGCTCTTCTATACCACCGCGGCGCTGCGCGGTCTCCCTGGCGTTTCGAATCTTATCCACCCGGTAATGGCGAATGCCCCGGGAGCGTTCATCGTATGCCACCAGATAATAATTCTCGTTGTCCCATAATAAGAAGGCAGGACTGACCTCGTAGATAGCTCCATCCCGGCGCAATCGATAGGTCTGTTCCGGGGTCCACTCCGCATATTGAAACTCCATCCGAAGGTCGTTATCAATGCAGTTATAGATGACATCGATGGCATAGTAGATATCCTCGTTCTCTGCCTTGATGCGGTCCATCACCACCACCTGACGATGAAGCTGTTTCGCCTGTTCCTTGCTTACCAAGGATTCCAGCTTCTTTACCAGCTGTGTCGACTTCTTCTCGGTAATAAACTTCGACGCGGATACCGCATCTACCAAAAGCTTCACTTCCGGTAGTTCAAAATCCCTGGAGCCTAGATAATAACCTCCATCCGTACGACTTCTGGAGGCGATGATGTCGAGTCCAAACTCCTGAAGAATGTGCAAATCCGTATAGATACTCTTCCTCTCCGCCGAGATTCCCTCTGCTTCTAAGCGCTGTATGAGGGTACTCATCCCGATGGGATGCTCCTCGTCGGAATCCCGGAGCAAATACTCCATAATCTTCAACAGTTTTAATTTCTGGTTCTGCTGATTTGCCATATGTCCCCCTTATAGAAACCATACACCGGCATTGGTGGATGAGATACAACTGGCACCTGCCTCTAGGCATCCCATCACATCTTCCTTGTCGGAGACTAAGCCCCCGGCGATGACCGGATGGGTGGTTACGGCACAGATTTTGCGAATCATCTTGGGCATCAGCGCCGGCAATACTTCGATGACATCCGGCTTGGCATTCCTAATCTGGCGTTCCATGTTGGAAAAGGCCATGGAATCAATCATAAAAAATCGCATCACCGTATATAGGCCCAACTCTCTGGCCCGTACAATCAGGGGTGCCTTGGTGGAGATAATGCCATCCGCCTTGGTGTGCTGCTTAATAAAATCCACTGCAATCTCGTTGGAATGCAATCCCTGGATTAAGTCAATATGCACGAAGGCCATCTTGCCTGCGTCCTTCACCTGCTGCACGATGTCTGCAATGTTTAGAATGTCCCCATACAGGATAAACACAATGCGACTCTCACTGCTCTTGCATTTCTGCAGGCAGTCGTCGTCCTTGATTGCCACGATGATTGGATTATCCTCGATGGCATCCTTCAAAATCTGATTCATATCCCCCACCTCAAATTTAATTATTTTGTATACGTCTGATAAATCGCCACATGGTCGAGGCGCTCCATCAAACTGGATTCTGCCTTACCGGTCACACAGATGTAACGGTGTCCTCCGGTAGAACGCAATGCGCTGACGCAGCAGTTTCCGGATTCCTGCACATATCCGGTCTTGGCGCCAATAATGGTGCCGTTGATTTCCTGATCCTCAATCCAGCCGATGAATTTGTCATAGAGCCACTGGCCTTCCGGATGGAAGGTGTTTGGATCGATGTTGTATTCTCTGGTTTTTAAAACCTCGGCACACAGCTCGTTGTCGAGGGCAGCCGCCATAATGACTGCCATATCATGGGCCGTGGTGTAATGATTCTCATCAAAGAGACCCACGCAGTTGGTAAAGTGAGAGGTCTCGGAGATTCCCAATTCCTTCAACTTCTCATTCATCATTACAACGAAATTCTCATGGGTTCCGGCCACATACTCTGCCAGGGTCAGGGACGCATCAGCGCCGGAGCAAAGAATGGTTCCGTAAAACAGGTCCCGTACTTTCACCTGTTCGTTTACTTCGAAGCCAACCACACTGCACTCATTCACATAACTGTAGTTGGTGGTATCAAAGGTTACCGTACACACATCATCCAACTGTTCCGGTGTGATATGCTCCGCAGCAACCAGGACGGTTAATACCTTGGTCATAGATGCCGGATACATCTTGGTTTGCGGATCCTTAGAAGCTACTACCCGATTCTCATCCAAATCAATCAGCACACCAAACTGGCTGTTGATATTGGCAAATCCCTGGGTGCTATCATCCGGTACGAAATTATACTTCGGTGTCAGTTTCACAGCACCGCAGGTAACCACGGTTGCCGTTGGATTTCCAACATAGTTCGTCACGACCTGTGCAGCACTTAATTCCTCTTCTGCTTCTACTTTGGAAGCGCTACCCTGGTGGCGCGCCAGAATCGTCGCTACGGCAATCACTGCTACGATGACGAAAGCTGCAATGCCACGCTTCCATAAGTAGTGGCTCTTCGCAGGAAAACGCTCCATGAAGTGACGGAAATTCTCCCGCTTCTGCTCCTTCCAGCGCTTGCTCATAAACTGTGCCTTATATCTTCTTTTAATACGCTTTTGTTCTTCTATACTCATGCTCTCTTATCCAAATCCAGTTCTAATAATTTCTGACACAAGGCCAGTTTCTTGGCAGTGGGATTGCTGTTCTCAAAGGTGACTTCTCCCACATGGGTGACATCCTTACGCGCCACACCGGCGGTCTCGATTCGACGCTTTAATTCTCTCGCCGTCCCCTCTGCTCCATCAAAAATCTCCACCTCGGGTCCAAGGACCTTGCTGATGGCCCGCTTCACAAAAGGATAATGGGTACATCCTAAAACTACCGCATCCACTTCTCCGTTGCGATAATCCCACAACAGCTCTTCCAAAAACTTATAAAGCTTCGGGCTGTCAAACATACCGGCTTCCACATAGTCCATCAATCCAGGGCATGCCAGCGGATAGATGATGGCCTTCTCCTGAAAGCGAGACAGTAACAAGTTAAACTTCTCCTCCCGAATGGTCATAGGGGTCGCCATCACCAGGATACGTCCACCCGGATGCTGCTCCACTGCCGGCTTCAAGGCCGGTTCAATTCCTACCATAGGCAAATTCGGATACAGCTTCCGCAAGTCCTTCAATGCTGCAGCAGTTGCCGTATTGCAGGCAATGGCTACAGCTTTCACGCCACGATCTAAAAATGTATTCACATGCTCGACGGTCAAATCCCGTACGAACTCCGTTGTTTTCGTTCCATAGGGTGCATTGGCAGAATCCCCGAAAAAGATAAAGTCCTCCTGGGGCATCAAACGCACCATCTCCCGCAGTACACTGATTCCACCAACACCGGAATCCATCACTGCGATTGGTCTTCTATCATCTTTCATAGACGACAAAGCGCCTCCTTTTCTCACACAATATAACCTCTATAAATATAACACAGCCGCGGTGGTTTCACTAGGGATTTCCCCCGTTGAGATTTCTGACATTAGTATGTTTTAGCCCTAAAAGTATATACTATTTAGGTGGGTGTCGTGCTATAATAAGGGTAACTAAAAAATGATAAGGGGGGTAGCCGTTACACTCGAAAATTTTGCAACAAAGGAGACTGCCTATGCCAAGGAAAAAGAGTATAGCTAAAACCTACGTACTAGATACGAACATTCTCATTCAGCAACCAAATTCTATTTTCGGATTTGAAGACAACAACGTGGTCATCACCGGCACCACACTGCAAGAGTTGGACCGGAAAAAGACGGCTCCCGGCGAAGTTGGCTATCATGCCAGAGAAGCAATCCGAATCATCGATTCCTTACGGCCTCAAGGCGATTACATCGAAGGAATTCCTCTTCCCCACGGCGGAAAATTTTATATCGATCCCGATGGAATCCATCAGGAGAATCTGCCTCAGGGCTTTGATATTTCCTCCCCGGATAACCGCATCATCAGCTCTGTTATTACCAGAGCAGAAAGCACAAAGGCCCCGGTCATTCTCATCACCAACGACGTGTCCATGCGAATCAATGCCGTGGTTTGCGGTGTGGAGACCCAGGGTTATCACAACGAAGAAATTGACGACGAAGATGACATCTACACCGGCCGCTGCGATGCTTACGTATCCGGCAAAGCCTTCTCCACACTGATGGGTGACGGTGTGGTTTCTGTAGATAAGGAAATCACCTTCTATTCCGAAGACAATCACGTGGTAGATGTAGAAGAAAATGAGTTTTGCCTCGTGCGAGACTCCGATCGTCCAAACGACCGTACGGCACTTGCCATGTATCGGGAAGGTATGCTATACCGAATCAAAGACAATGAGCACCCCTTCGGTATTACCGGTCGCAATATTGCTCAGAAATTTGCGCTTCACGCCTTGATGGCACCACCGGAAGAAATTCCGTTGGTCATCTTACGTGGTCCGGCCGGATGTGCGAAAACATTCTTATCCCTTGCCGCCGGCTTAGATGAAAGCTATCGCCAGGGATATGCCAGTGGCGGCGCGCGCTACCAGAAGGTGATGATTACCCGTAACAACGTCCTCTCCGATGCGGACATGGGATTCCTCCCGGGTACCCTGGAAGAGAAGATGGGACCGCTGGTTGCACCGTTTATTGATAACCTGGAAGTGTTGTTGAAGGCCAACACCAAGGAAGAATCCATGGATCAGATTCATGCTCAGATTGATGACCTCTTGGACGAAGGCATCCTGGAGATTTGTTCCATGGCCTACATGCGTGGTCGTTCTATCACCGGAAGTTATCTGATCATCGACGAAGCTCAGAATGCCACCGTCGGTCAGATTCTAGAGATTATCTCCCGTGCAGGTATGGGTACCAAGGTCATTGTCGCCGGGGATCCGGACCAGATTGATAATCCGAAACTGGATAAAGTGAATAACGGGTTGGTTTTTGCAGCAGAGAAGATGAAAGGCAGCAAGCTTTGCGCACAACTCACCTTTGACCAGGAAGAAAGTGTACGTAGTCCTCTGGCTATGGAAGCTGCAAAACGTCTGACCCTCTAGTTTTTAGAAAGAGGAAGATACATGAATCCACAATTCCCAACAGAAGAACCCAGTAACGCTCGATTTTGTCCACAATGCGGACAACGCGTTCCCCGCACCTATCGGGGTGACACCTGTCCGGCTTGCGAAGAGGAAGCCCTCTACCAGCAGGTGAAGGCTTATATTGAAACCCACAATGCAACTGCTACACAAGTCGCCCAGGAGTTTCATATCCCCCTCGCCCAGGTGAAGGATTGGATCGAAAATGGGTATTTTGTATACCGGAATACACCATGGCACTAGATATTGTATAGTCAGATTATAATTGTATTTTCTTGTATTTTATCTGAAAACTTATTGACGGATAATGAATTGTATTGTATTATAAACACAAGTAAACGAGATGTACTTAAATAAAGAGGAGGAAGAAACCTGGCGTGTGCTTCAGGTGACAAGTTCTCTCAAGAATGAGATGATGTGGCGTGTGCTTCACTGATTTGATTTCACTGTAGTAAGATAATCCTAGATGAAATGGTGTGAACTTCATGGACTCGAAATTATCCCAATACGAGTATATTTCGAAAGTAAGAACAGGGTGCGCGATGCATCCTGTTCTTTTTGTTTACTCATCTTCTTCATCGAATTCATCCATCTGCTGTCCCGGTTCGAGGGAGAGTCGACGAATACGATCCAATTGTTTCTTGTGCACGTAATCATGCACTTCTTCATGTTCCCGCAACAAGCGACAACCCAATATCTTGTCCCCGCGGTCTGCGCCCACTGCCCGTACAACGACGCAATTTAAGGAGAACCAGAAGCTCTTCTTCGAGGAATAATCTGCGAAGGTGACAATCAAAGTATCCCCCACATCTGCAGGGAATCCGCGCCGGCAGAAAAATCCCACGCCGCCGGCGGACACATCACGAATCGTTACGGTCTCCTGGGCAAAATCCGTAAGGCCGGTGGTGCTGGCCGTCCCCTGGACGCCAACCCACAAGCGAAAATATGCACGACGATTGATAAAATGCTCGCTGATGGGACACATGACCACATGCACATCCCCGGCATCGGGCAAGAATACCCGTCGCACCCGTATATCATTGTAGAACTCGCCGGAGCTTGGAACCAATACTTCGCAACGAACCAATTCGCTCTCAAAATTGACAATATTCGACCCGTCCTCTGTGTGAATCAGAGAAACCAGAACCACGTCCTCTTTTGTATTTGCCCTCAAAATCTCACGGTCTCGCATGGACTGCGCCACCACGGTTGTTTCGAAAAAAATTCCGGTATGGTTTTTGCCATACACTGCAACACGGATGGACGCCCCTGCGGACAAATCAGCTAAGTTCGCCATATACGTTCTCCTATATTAGGAAAGAATTGGTTTACATGCCTCTGCTAATTTATCTTTCTTGGCGCTTGCTTCTGCCAAGTCTGCTCCCTTGGTGGTGAAATAGGTCTTGATCTTCGGCTCGGTACCGGATGGACGTACCACAACAGTGGATCCATCTTCCAAACCGTAAATCAATACATTGGCCTTCGGAAGTCCGGTTTCTTCCGGCTTCGCATAGTCAATGACACTGCTTACCTTGATGCCGGCAAAATCGGTCGGTACGTCGGTGCGCAACTGATCCATAATGCCCTTCATCTTATCCATTCCGGATAATCCCGGGAATTCAAAACTATCTACCTTGTTGAGATAACGGCCGTACTCTGCATAGATTTCTTCCAAGCGCTGCTTAATGGAAGAACCAATGCTGCGATAATATGCTGCCATCTCGCAAATCAACATGGAGCCGATGATGGCATCCTTGTCTCGTACATATGGGCCGGCCAGATATCCGTAGCTCTCCTCAAATCCGAAGATAAAGCGATCCACTTCTCCGGCTGCCTCTAACTGTGCGATCTGGTCACCAATCCACTTAAATCCGGTTAGGACATGTCGTAACTCAACACCGTAGTGCTCTGCCACCTTGTCTGCCAGTGGTGTGGATACGATGGACATCACCGCTACCGGATTCTTTGGCATGGTGCCCTTCTCAATGCGTCCGGCACAGATATAATCCAACAATAATACACCCATCTCATTACCGGAAACCAACTCGTAGCTTCCGTCCGGGCATTTCATGGCAATGCCAACACGGTCTGCATCCGGATCGGTTGCCAGCATCAAATCTGCGCCCTCTTCCTTGGCCAGATTCAAGCCATACTGCAATGCCTCTAAAATCTCTGGGTTCGGATACGGGCAGGTGGTAAAGTATCCGTTTGGATGCTCCTGCTCCGGAACGATGGTAATATCGGTGATTCCCATGTCGTTTAATACACGGGTAACCGGTACCAATCCGGAACCGTTCAGAGGAGAGTATACCAGCTTTAAGCCAGCGCTCTTACATAGACCAGGACGGACCTGACGTGCTTCAATGGCCTCATATAAGGCCTGCTTGCAGTCATCTCCGACGAAGCGAATCAAACCACGCTCCACACCTTCGGCAAAAGAGATATACTTGGCACCGGTGAGAATATCTGTCTTCTGAATCTCATCGTATACGATTGCTGCTGCATCATCGGTCATCTGGCATCCATCCGGACCATAGGCCTTATATCCATTGTACTTGGCCGGGTTATGAGATGCGGTCACCATAATACCTGCGTTACACTGATAATATCTGGTTGCAAAGCTCAATGCAGGAACTGGCATCAATGCATCATAGATCCGAACCTGAATGCCGTTGGCTGCCAATACACCGGCTGCTGCCTTGGCAAAAATATCGCTCTTGATACGGCTGTCATAACTAACCGCAACAGTCTGGTTACCACCCTGGGTCTTCACCCAATTTGCCAATCCCTGGGTTGCCTGACGAACCACCCAAATATTCATACGATTGGTTCCGGCACCGATGGTACCACGCAATCCTGCGGTTCCAAACTGCAGGGATACTGCGAAGCGATCCTTGATTTCCTCGTCATTCCCCTGAATCTTCAACAATTCCGGAAGTAAATCTGCATCCTCCAAGTCGGCCGCTAACCAACGCTTGTATTCTTCTTGATACATCTCTCCTACCTACCTTTCCCTTATCCAGTAATCTTTTTCATAACAAAAAGGAGCGATTGCTCGCTCCTTTAGTTTAGCACATTTGTTAGTTCTTTCAAACCCGCTATATTACTCTGCTACACGCTCTGTAGAGTTGTATGTAGCACTGTAAATTGCGTTTCCGTTGCTATCGGTGTAAGTAACAACTACCTGTACTCCGCTGACACCGGTCTCATCCTCTAAGGACTTCGCAATATCAACGAATACGGAATCGTTAGACGCAATGCTGGCATCTAACTGCTCTACAACAGCTTCCTTCTGCTCATCATCTAACTCCATACCCAAATCATAGGTATACGTTAAGGTGTTCTCCTTAATATCAATTGCAACACCGGACTCACTTGCCATGGAGTCAATCTGTTCCTTTGCTTCCTTGTCATTGGCTACAGCCTCTTCCAAATTTGCAGGTGCTCCACATCCAACCAATAAGGTCATAGCGGTTACTGCCATTGCAAGTACAGTTCCTAATTTCTTCATAATGGTTAATCTCCCTTTCGTGTTTTATACTCCAGAAATTGTCATGCAACTTCCGTGACCACTCAACTATATCAAATCTATTTTTCAATCGCAACCTTTTGATGGTACAAGATTCTAAACTCGTGGTTAAATCCCCTTGCCTACCACCACTTTGTTTTTACCGGTGGCCTTGGCTTGATAGAGGGCTTCATCCACTGCCTTGAACACCACGTTAAACTCCTGCGGGCTCGAGCAGGTGACCACTCCACCGCTTAATGTAATGCGCCGATCCGTAAAGTCATATTCCTGGGTTTCGAACACCCGCCGGAATTCCTCGATTTGTTTCTGGCATGTGACCGGATTTCGGTCCGTAAACACGAATAAAAACTCCTCTCCGCCATATCGGCAAATCCGATAGGCCGGTCGTTCTGCTTCCGCATTGCCCAACATGCGTCCCAGTTTTCCGATGCGCTCTAACACCTGATCTCCACAGTCGTGACCGTAGGTATCATTGACCTTTTTAAAATCATCAATATCAATCAGTGCACAGGTCGTTGCCAGGCGGTTGCTGCATTTGCGGAACAGCTTCTCCATGTGATGGCTTAAGTAGTCTCTGGAATAGCAACCCGTCAGAGCGTCTCGCTCCACCCGCTCCTGGTACTCATCGGACTGCTTCAAAAGCGTCTGGTTGACCTCGATGATATCCACAATGTGGGCATGCAAACACTCGGTAAAAGCGTACACCACCCCAAGCACCATATATCCGATAATCAAATGCTGGGTATAATAGGCAAATACCGACTGGCGCAACACACTGCCGTAATCGCCCCACTCCCACAATTGCTGGGCATATGCCACGGTCAACAGAATGTAGTTATACACCAGGATACTCCGACGTAAGATTTTGTTATGAGAAATCGCAACAAAGAATAGTCCCAAGGCCGGCGCCAACCACAATACCAGATGGTATCCGTGGAAGATGGCCACCAGGCCTCCTACGGAACTGACGGAAAAAGCCACCACTGCATTCTTGCAGTCAAAGGTGTGGATTCCGTTCTCAAAACACCACATTACGGTTAAAAGAATGGTATTGAGCAGCATGGGCCCCAGAACCCGCTTCAACAAGTAGGAAATCGGTGTTCCCGGCAATATCCCGGCCGCTAAGCCATAGATAAAATAGACAATATCGAATACGGTCATTCCGACAGCACAAGCAGTTACAATCTTGGCCATACGACGCCGTATAATCCCCTCAATCTCTCTAGTTTTCGTCAATCCTTCCATGAAATTGTCCCCTCAAATAGTTCTCTAGCTCAGCCATACCTTCCCCGGTTTTTGCCGATACCGGAAAAATCTCTACATCCGGATTCAGCTTCTTCACATGGCTTTCGCACTTCTCCAAGTCAAACGTAAAATAAGAACGTGTATCCATCTTGGTGATGACCAGTGCATCGCACATGGAAAACATCAACGGATACTTCAGCGGCTTGTCATCCCCCTCCGGTACACTTAAAATCATCACATTCAAATGTGCTCCGGTATCAAACTCCGCCGGGCAAATCAAATTGCCAACATTCTCTAAGATGGCGATGTCTACGCCCTCTGTACCAAGTTCCTCAATCCCCCGACGAGTCATTCCGGCATCCATATGACACATGCCATCGGTATGCACCTGAATGCTCTTGGCACCGTAGCTCTCCATCTTCACTGCATCCACATCGGAATCAATATCTGCTTCGATAACGCCGATGCGGGTGTCCTCCTTCATATCGGTAACCAACTTGGATAGCAAGGTGGTCTTACCGCTTCCCGGAGAACTCATTAAATTAATCAACAATGTTTTCTGACGCAGCAGTTCCTCCCGTAACTCCTGTGCATCCCGATCGTTGGAATCGGTCACACTGCGATGTACTTCTATGACTTTCATTCTGCTCTCCACGCCTCCACTTCTGTCTTCAGCCAATCAATCCAAGCATCGAATCCCTCTCCGGTCAACGAAGACAACGGAAGAATCGGAAGTCCGGGATTTAACTTCTCTACATAGCCACGCAGAGCCTCTAAATCGAAGTCAAATACCGGTGCCGTATCAATCTTGTTAATCAGCAAGCATTCGGTTATGGTAAACATCAGTGGATACTTCAGTGGCTTGTCATGCCCCTCCGGCACACTTAGGATTGTAACCTTCTTCGCAGCGCCTACATCGAATTCCGCCGGGCAAACCAAATTGCCTACGTTCTCCAAAAAGACGATGTCCAAATCATCAATGGCAAGTTCATCCAATCCACTCTGGGTCATCCCGGCGTCCATATGACAGGATCCTCCGGTATGTAACTGTACCACGCGGGCGCCGGTTTCTGCGATTGTGTCTGCATCCACCTGGGAATCCACATCCGCTTCCATCACGCCAATTCTATAAGTATCCTTCAGTGCATTGATGGTTCGCACCAACGTGGTGGTTTTGCCCGCTCCGGGACTTGCCATCAAATTCACCAAAAATGTTTTCTTATGTCGTAAGCCTTCCCGTACCTTGGCAGCCAATGCATCATTGTCTTCCAATACGTGGGCTTTCACTTCTTTCACTCGAATACTGTTGTCCACAGTAACGCCTCCATTCTATGACACTTATCCACAATGGAATGTGTACTCCTATTCTAACATGGGATAACTTCCCATGCCACTCAATTTAGCAAATCCGTGGCAGACCCTCACCCTGTAACACATCCAGCTGACGCAAGCCACCGATGGCTGTCTTCACCAAAAGCTCTCCATGTCCATCCACGCCTTCTGTCACCTCCCCAATGATGGCAGCGGCTTCTCCGTATGCTGCACCACGAATCAGCTCCAAGGCCTCCTTCGCATGCGCCTTCGGAACGGCTGCAATCAGCTTGCCTTCGTTGCCCATATACAATGGATCAAGTCCAAGCAAACCGCAGAAATCCCGGACCGCCGGAGCCACCGGAAGTGCCTCCTCGTCCAGGGTGATGGTGACCCGAGAACTTTCGGATAATTCCTTCAGTACCGTTGCCAATCCACCACGGGTGACATCCCGCAGGCAATGCACCGGAATCTGATGCTCCAATAAAGCCTGTACCATCTCTCCCAGCGGTGCGTTGTCGCTTTGGATGGAGTTTTGGATGTTCATGCGACTACCTAAAATCGTTGCATGATGATCACCCAGATTACCGGAAACAAGAATCACATCGCCACTTGCAATGCGGGTTGCGGAAATCTCCACACCCTCCGGTACAAATCCCACACCGGCGGTATTGATCATCACACCGCCGCCACCTTCGATGACCTTGGTATCCCCGGCCACAATGGTAACGCCGGCTTCTCTGGCGGTCTCTGCCATCGCTTGGGCAATGCGCTTTAACTCCTCGGAATCCGTACCCTCCTGGATAATATAACCGCAGGTTAGATACTTCGGCGTTGCGCCGCGCATCAATAAATCGTTGACGGTCCCGCATACCGCAAGGCGTCCAATATTTCCACCGGGATATTCCAGAGGAGTCACCACAAAGCTGTCCGTGGTCACTGCAATGCGTCCGCTTCCCGGAACCACTGCACTGTCTTCCATCTCGTTTAACACATCATTATCAAATGCTTTTGCAAAAATCTCATCAATCAACTCGGACGTGGCTGCTCCGCCACTTCCGTGGGCCATGGTTATTATCATGTTCTTATTCCTTATCTGTTCAAATATCTCTGATAGCAGCTGCCCTCGGAAGAAACCATGCAGGCTCCCTGTGGGGTCAGCGGCGTACAAACCTTGCCAAACAACGGGCAGTCATAGGACGAAATTTTGCCCATCAACACCTGGTCACAACGACAGGCCTTGTTGATCTTGTTGTCCTCGTCCAACCCACGACTTCCTGCATCGTAAGCCCCATAGGCCTCTCGCAGGTATAAACCGGAATCTGCAATCTCTCCCATACCGCGCCATACCGCCGGGCCGGGTTCGAAATACTTCGCCACCTTCTGCTGGGCAATGACATTGCCCTCCGGTGTCACCACCGATGGATAGAAATTCCGGGTTAAGTTTTCTCCTGCTGCCAGGCGTTCCTTCCGTTGTTCCCACATGCGCAGCAATCCATAGATACCAACCACCAATTCCTTCGGAGAAAATCCGGTAACTGCAAAGGGAATGCCATACTGCTTTGAAAGACTTTCAAAATGCTTGCTTCCTGTAATAACGCTTACATGCCCGGGCGCAATAAATCCGTCGATGTTGGCGCCATTGTCACAGAGCCACCCAATCACCGGCGGCATCACTTTCAATGCCGTTAACAGGCGAATATTGGTGATCTGCTTTGCTTCCATCTCATCCAGAAGCACCGTATACACCGGAATGGTGGTTTCAAATCCCACTGCACCAAAGACGTAGGTGGTCTCGGGATGCTCTAGAGCCAGAGCAATCACATCCATGGGAGAGTACACCATCTCTACCCGTGCCCCCTGTCCCTTGGCCTCATTCAGGCTCATGGACGTACCCGGAATACGCAATAAATCTCCGAAGGTACACACACAGGTATGCTCCTCCAATGCCAGGGCAATCAGTCGATCCACATAGCCGGACGGACTGACACACACCGGACATCCCGGGCCGGAAACCAGGTGAATCTTCTTGGAGATAATCTGGTGAATGCCGGATTTGGCAATGGCCGCTGTATGGCTGCCACACACCTCCATGAAGGTCACTTCTTCGCCGTCGTAATTTTTTAAATAGTCAATATAGGTCTGTAATTCCACGTTCTTCATCCAATCCTTCTAAGAAAAGGCCTTAAGTTCCTCAAAGAGGGATTGTAACTCCTCTGCTTCTTGTTGCTGTACGGTCTGAATAATACAGCCGGCGTGTACCAGTACATGGTCACCTACCCGGATATCCACCAGGCCGCGGGCTGCGCGTACGGTATTGCCGCTAAAATCTACGGTGGCATATCCGTCCGTACCGATTTCTTTTACAATTCCCGGTAATGCTACACACATACCAAATCTCCTTCATCGAACATCTGCTTTGCATACATCCAGATTTGACCGAGGGCCAATCCGCCGTCACCCGCCGGTACCTGCTCATTGAGAAGTACCGTAAATCCTAGGGCTTTCAGCCTTGGAAGCATGCACTTGATTAATAACTGGTTGTACATTGTTCCACCGGAGAGGGCCACATAATGCTCTCGATCCGGCCGAACGTCGTAACACATATCTGCGGTCATCTC
Source organism: Lachnospiraceae bacterium (assembly GCA_024690885.1). Classification (GTDB taxonomy): domain Bacteria; phylum Bacillota; class Clostridia; order Lachnospirales; family Lachnospiraceae; genus XBD2001. Next base: position 7,840 of record JAILOI010000061.1, on the reverse strand, counting down.
TGCAATGGCCACATGAAACTCATAGGCCAACTGCTCCGGCGATACTCCCCGGGCCAACAATCGTACCATCTGTCCAATCATGGCAGGGGTATCTGCTACCATTATATCATCTTCTGCCCCAATGGGGATGGACAGAAGGCCCTCACTTGTCCCTCCGGCTTCCTCAAAGCGCTCTGCTGCAGCCTGGAGACGATTGGCACACTCTCCTTCGAAGGTATTCTCCCGGCAGATGCCAAGAATGGCCGCCACCGCGTCAAACAACCGTCCCATGGAGGAAGATTCCACGGTCTGAATACCGTTGTCTAAGGCAGCTTCCAACAGCGGCTTGGATGGCTCTACAATGAAGGGATTCTCCTCCTCGTAGAGATACCCCCGCTTGATGGCTGCATGCAGATAACAGATGGCCGGAATGGTGGCATCCTTAGCCATGCGATTTCCGCCGGTCATCGGAATGGGTGCAATGGAGCCCACATGCTCCATCTTTTTTCCATCATAGGCAAACATCTCACCGCCCCAGATACGACCGGAACCACCGTATCCGGTTCCATCATAAGCAAATCCGATGGCCGGATCATCCACCTTGTGTTCTGCCAACACGCTAGCCACATGCGCCATATGGTGCTGCAGATGATAGATACGTCCGCCTGGCTGCTGCTTCTTTAGGGACTTGGTGCTGATATAACCCGGATGTGCATCGCAGAGATAGACGGATGGATGAAATCCAAACAGCTTGGAAAAAAGATCCACGCCCCGCTCCTTGGCCTCCACCGCACGCACATCCTCCAAGTCACCGTAATGGCCGCTTAAATATACGTAGTTTTTGCGGCCAAAGGCAAAAACGGATTTGAGATCTCCACCCACCGCCAACACATCTTCTTCTAGGGATGGTGCCATGGCAATCGGCGTTGGAACTATGCCTCTGGCCCGCCGAATATACTGGATCACATCCTCCTGTACCTGGCAGATGGAATCATCTAACCCCTGGAGGATTTCCCGGTCATTGGCCAGTACCAAATCGATGCCCTCTGCTCCCAGGTAGGCACACATCTTCTCATCCGAAATTTCAATGGGTTCTCCCCCGCGGTTTCCACTGGTCATCACCAATGGACCCAAATCCACTGCCAGTAAAATCTGTAGGGGATTGCAGGGAAGCATAGCGCCCAGTCGATTGCTGCCGGCACAAACTCCCGGAGCCAGCGGGCGCGAAATGTTGGAATTCCAACGAAGCAACACAATGGGTCTTGCATCACTTTCCAACAGTTCTTGTTCTCTATGGGATACCCTCGCGTACGCTTCCAGAGATGTCACATCCGGAAACATAACAGCAAAAGGTTTATTTTCACGATTCTTAAAGGCACGCAGCCGACGGGCTGCCTCCTCATTATAGGGATCCATTGCAATATGATAGCCACCGATGTCCTTCACCGCCACCAGTTTGCCCTCGCGCAGATATTCTTCTGCCAGCAAAAGAGCTTCCTCCTTCTCTGCCACCAATCCCGCATCCGTATAGGCCATAAGCTTCGGTCCACAGGCATCACAGGCAATGGTTTGGGCATGCCGACGAATATCTCCCGGCGTTACATACTCCCTTGCGCAATCCGGGCACAAGGGGAATGCCTCCATGGTGGTATGCTCCCGATCATAGGGGAGTTCTCGCATAATCGTCGCACGGGGGCCACAAGAAACACAACTGATGAAGGGATAACGGTAGCGCCGATCCCCGGGATTCAAAAGCTGTGCACGGCAAGTGCTGCAGGTTCCGATATCCGGCGGCAAAAACCGCAGGCCATCCCCGAAATCCTCACTGGATACAATGGTAAATCCGGAGACATCCAGGGGCCCATCTGCCTCCCCAATCTCCATATGATCGACCCTGGCACCCGGCAATTCCTCCCTTGTTCCATCAAGCAACGAAAGGCGATGAAGAAATTCCTCCATCGCCTCTTTGCATCCCTGTATCTCGATGTACACGATGCCACCGGCATTTCGTACGGTGCCGGTCATATGCAATTGTTCCGCTAACTCTGCCACATACGGGCGAAAGCCCACGCCCTGGACTAAACCAAAGACTGTGACATGATTGGTTACAATTTCATGATTCATGTTATTGTGCAGGGGTCTCCTGTCCTTCTGCTGCCTTGGCTGCAGCGGCTGCGGCAGCTTTTGCTGCAGCTGCGGCCTTCGCCTTCTCAGCAGCTTCCTTACGCTTTGCTTCCTCAGCTGCCATCACTTCCGGAGATTTCTGGAATACATCCACCTTCTTCTCTCCACCCGGTGTCTGATAACCCGGAACCATGGTCAAGCACTTCTTCGGGCACTTCTCAACACACAAACCGCAGGCAATACAATCCATACGGTCAATGCTCCAAGTTCCTGCATTTCGATCCACTGACAAAGTTCCACATGGGCATGCACGCACGCACATACCGCAAGAGATACAATCATCGATTGAAATCTCAATGTGTCCGCGGCTACGCTCCGGATACACATAAGGCTCCGCCGGATATGTGGTGGTAACTGGTTTTAAAAATAAATTCCTCAGCGCTTGCGGCGCAAATTTCATAATAGCCATGTTTTTTCCTCCACTCTCTCCATTAACGCTCGGTACAACTGATGCATGGGTCAATGGTCAATATCAACAATCCGATATCAGCCAACTCGGTGTTCTTCAGCATCTCGCAAAGTCCCGGAACGTTAGCAAAAGTAGGGGTGCGGATACGCATACGCTCCAAGTTCGGAGTTCCGTTACCCTTGACATAGTAGAATGCCTCACCACGAGGCTGCTCCACACGCATGAAGTATTCGCCGTTCGGGTTACCCTTAACAGCAACTGCAAGGTCGGTCTCTGCCGGCATCTTGGCAATTACCTGACGGATAATATCGATGGACTGGAATACCTCCATCATACGTACATAGCATCTTGCATAACAGTCACCATCGGTGCTTGTAATTGGCTCAAAATCAATGTGCGGATACGCAGCATAACCAAGCTTACGCATATCCACGTTGACTCCTGATGCACGGGCAAACGGTCCAACCGCGCCAAGTGCATTGATCTGCTCTGCGGTTAAAACGCCGACACCCTTTAAACGCGCCTTGACGGAATAATCCTCGAAGAAGGTATCCTTGATCACTGCAAGCTCTGCTTCTACCTCATCCATAGTCTTCAGAATGAAGTTTAACTGATCCTGGGGAATGTCTTTCAACACACCACCGATTTTATTGACGGAGAAAATCAAACGTCCACCGGCGGTCATCTCCTGGATGTCCAATACCTTCTCACGGACTCTCCAGCACTGATAGAACAGATTCTCAAATCCGAATCCATCTGCCAAGAGGCCCAACCACAATAAGTGACTGTGCATGCGAGAGGTCTCTGCCCACAAGGTACGAAGGAACTTGGCACGATCCGGAACCTCAACCCCCATGATGTGCTCTACCGCTTCGCAGTATCCCATACCATGCTGGAAACTACAGATTCCGCAGGTACGCTCTGCAACGTAGGTCATCTGGTTGAAGTCACGCTTCTCTACTAAGCTCTCCAAGCCACGGTGAATAAAACCGATGGAAGGAATTGCCTCAATGACACGCTCGTCTTCTACAACTAAATCGATATGGACCGGCTCCGGCAGAACCGGATGTTGAGGTCCATAAGGAATGACACTTCTTTTACCCATTATGCTTCCTCCTTCTTCGGTCCGAATGGAGCTTCTACCGCAATGCGATACAACTTATTATCCAAGTCGGTAGAAATCATCTCAATCTTCACACCAAACAGTTCCTTCATCTCGTTCTCATAGAATACAGCCGCCGGGATAATTTCGGTGATACTCGGAACCACCGTATCCAAATCAATCACCACGCGCAAGCTGTGCAACTGATAGGTGCTATAGTCGGAAAAAGAATAACTCAGTTCATATTTGCTTTCTTTGGCCACATACACTGCATGTGCCTGAGAAAAACGGAAGCCTGCCTTTTTCAACTCAAGAGCACGACGAAGCAAGTCGCCAACTTCGATTTGTTCTAACACATCCTCCGGATGAATTACTTCTGCCATGTCTTAGGCCTCCTTTCTCTTCTGTGCGTTGTGCTCGTCCAAACGCTGCTGGAAAAGAGCAACTGCCTGTACCACACCATCAATGATGGCCTGTGGTCTTGCGGCGCAACCCGGAACATAGATATCCACCGGGATGACGGTATCCGCACCGCCCAAAATATTGTAACAATCCTTGAATACACCACCGGTACAAGCACAAACACCGACTGCAACTACCACCTTGGGACGTGGCATCTGATCATAGATCTGCTTAACAACGTCCTTGTTCTGCTCGTTGATACCACCGGTAATCAAGAAAATATCTGCCTGCATTGGGTCACCGGTGTTTACCACACCGAGACGCTCTGCATCGTATACAGGTGTCAGGGCTGCCAACACCTCAATATCACATCCGTTACAGCTTGATCCATCGTAGTGGAGAAGCCATGGAGATTTCGTTATATTAGCCATTGCTTTCGCCTCCTATCGTACGACCATCAACATGATGAGGTTCACACCTGCTGCAAGCAAGGTAACCACCCATGTGATCTTCAACATCTGCTGCCACTTCATACGTGCACTGGAGTTATCAATTAAGATTTCCAGGAAGTATACCAACAGAATTACGGCCACTGCCACTGCAATACTGATTGGATTGCTGTTGACGATAAAAAGTCCAACAACACCCATCAAAAATACATTCTCATACCACTCGGTAATCTGGAAGATGGCTAAGTTGCGGGAACCCATCTCAGTGGTGAGACCCTTGACCAACTCCTGATGCATGTGGTGAGACGCACTGGTATCAAACGGAGACTTTCTCATCTTGATGGTCAAGATGAATACAAATGCTACGAAAAAGCCCGGCAAAAATACGATGTTGGACATTGCACCACCGGCAATGTCTGCCACGTTGAAGCTGCCTGCTGCAAGGTAGAAACCAACACAGGTCAAAAGTACCGCCGGCTCGTAAGCCATCATCTGAATCAACTCACGCTGTGCTCCTGCAGAGGAGTAAGGAGAGCTGGTAACCACTGCCGCAAAATATAAGAAGGTTGCTGCGGTGGACATAACGAAAAAGCACATCAATAAATCCGCACCATAGAAGAACAGTGCACCGGTTAATACCATCAATACAAAGTAGGTAATCAACAGAAACATCTGTGAGGTGGATACGGTGATGGTCTGCTTGTTCAATAATTTCTTCACGTCGTAGAACGGCTGAAGGACCGGCGGTCCAACACGGCGCTGCATACGAGCGGAAATTTTACGATCCAATCCTTCTAAGAAACCGCCAATGAACGGAGCCAGGACGATGTATAGAAGTACGTAAGCGAATCCTAATTTCATACGAGTACACCTCCTATAATCATACTAAGCATAATCAAAAGAACTGCTACCGTAAAAATCTGAGATGGAACCATCAGCTTACGGGAACCAATCACCTTGTGCATGTAGTAGTTTGATAACCACAAGGTCTTCTCCTCGCCCATGGAATCCACGAACTTACGGTTGTCACCGGTATTGATACCGTTCATGTAGGACAACTTCATGTTGACCTTGGCATGCTTGCTGTACAAGTGTGCAAAGAACGGAACTGCAAATACCAAAACGATAACCACGATTAAGGTATAGAGAATGGCATCCGGAAGAACGTTCTCACCGAAGCCAAACATCTCGTTGATCAACGGAGTAACATAGACTCTGGAAATCAATGGGAACAATACGCAAAGCGCAATCATCATGATGGCATGAATGGTCAAGGAAATGACCTCATTCTTCTTGGTAATATCCTTGAAGGTCTTCTCCTGAAGATGGCTGGCAGAAATAATCTTGCCCATCCACTTGGTCCAATAGAAGGACGTGGTGGCAGAACCAAAACAGATGAAGAATACCAGGATGATGTTACGCTCATCGATGGAAGCCTTCAGGGCTGCCCACTTGGAAATCAACATACCAAACGGAGCCAGGAACATTCCTGCAATACCGATGAACATAAAGATTGCAAGACGCGGTAAGATATACAACAATCCGTGCATATCCTCGATGTCTCTGGAATGAAGGGCGTTCTCGGTAGCTCCCACATCCTGGAACAACAGAGACTTACTGATGGCGTGGAACATCATAAGGAATACGCCGGCCCAGATGGTCTCAGCGGTTCCCACGCCGGCACAAGCAACCATCAAGCCTAAGTTGGAGATGGTCGAGAATGCCAATACCTTCTTACCGTCGGACTGTGCAATTGCCATGATGGAAGTTACCAGGAAGGTGAAACCACCAATGAGGGCAATCATAAATCCGGTGGTGGTACCTGCCATTGCAGGAGCCAAACGGAACAATACATAAATACCTGCCTTCACCATGGTTGCACTATGCAACAAGGCAGAAGACGGTGTCGGAGCAACCATGGCACCGATCAACCAGGTTGAGAACGGCAACTGTGCAGCCTTGGTCAACGCAGCAAACGCAATCAATGCAACCGGAATAACGGCTACCTTGTTACCTGCAACTGCCAAGTCTACCAAGCCATGTAAGCTAACCACACCTGCATTGTAGCCAAAGTATACGATACCGACAGCCAATGCACATCCACCAAGAAGGTTCATCCACAATGCACGGAAGCAGTTGTTGATGGCTTCCGGTGTCTTGGTGTATCCAATCAACAGGAAGGAACAAATACTGGTCATCTCCCAGAAGAAATCAATCCACAAGAGGTTCTCAGACAATACAAATCCAAACATTGCGCCAAGGAAAGCAAAGAGCAATGCGAAGAAATAGTATCTACGATCTTCAAACTCGGTGTGATGATGATGATATCCATGCATGTAGCCAACTGCATATACAACAATCAGGCCACCGATGACACCTACAATCAGGCACATCAGAATGGATAAGTGATCAATGTAGATTTGGCCTACTTCTTCTAATGCGGGTTTGTTCAACTCGAAATAAGCGATCAAACCGGTTGGCAAAATAGAAAGTAAGCTTACCCAATACTTTTTGTACTTAAAAGAAAGTACGGTTACCAGAATCATTAAAATGATCTCGGCGGCAAGAATGACATGGTCCACCATAGTTGCATCATACTGCAACGCAATTGGCGCGAATCCTTGCATTCCCCATTGAACGGTGAGTACGCCGGCCCCCACCATGATAATCACTGCACTTAGGTAAGCGAAGAAGTTACGAACCTTGTTGACGCGGATCGCAAACATCAATACGGATACCACAAGCGGAAAGATTATCAAAAACGGTACGATTTGCATAGTTTTTCCTCCACTATACTTGTTATTCTAGTCACATGGACCCTGCTCCAAACTGTGACTTTTTGTGAAAATCAACAATCCTCCACAAATATTATATTATAGCATTCTATACCGCAAAATCTAATGTTACGTGGTGGAAAATTGTACAAATTTAGATACTTCGAATTGTGTGTTTTTCTTTCCGTCTGTATTATAATAAAACTATGCATGAAATGAGTTATGTGTCCAGGTTTGTAAACCTGGCAATGGAAATGGCAAGAGAAAATCAAATGCACCACGTCCACGAGGTGCGCGTTGAGGTCGGCGCCATGGCCGGCGTGGTTCCGGAGTTGATGGAGAAGTGCTATCGCCAGGCTGTGGCTGGAACGGTGTTGGAAGGCTCGATTCTAACCATGACCCCGAAGGCAGTTACCGCAAAATGCGACGATTGCGGCACCATCTATGAGCCCAACCGGGACAACGATTACTGCTGCCCCAACTGCAAGAGTCACAAGAGTCAAATCATCGGAGGCCGGAAGGTCATCCTCGAACAATTATT
>JAILOI010000023.1 GCA_024690885.1 Lachnospiraceae bacterium | reverse complement strand
AAACTCCATCCCACCGTCACATCACGCCAGATGATATACTTCGCATCCTCGATGGCGTTCAGTGGCAGGAAGGCGGATTGAATCATCCAAAACACCGCCTGTAGGCGTCCTAAGATGGGAATCTCCACGGAGAACTCCCGGTGCATGCCAAAAAGATAGAACACCTCCTGATGGAAAAACAGAAAATGTCCGCTGGCAATCAGAAGCACCACTGCCCACAACAGGATACGACCCACACGCTTGCACTTATCGATCAATTTATCTGCGCCTAGTAACTCAAGAATACCAATCCAAGCAGAGGTTAACATCGTGCCTGCTGCCAGCACAATCGCCGTATCACTGCCCTTGTGGTTTTCCATACGCAAGTACACATACAAAACCACAAAGAATGCAGCCAGTTGATACTTCTCCAGGGCAATGCTATACAAAAGCACTGCATTGGTAGCGCAGTACAACCGGAACAGATAAGGGTGCTTCGTCATCTTCTGAAGCATCAATCCACTCCACAGTATCGCCTGTACGCAAATCAACTGGATGCCAATGGCAAAGAACAGGGTATCAAATTTCTGTGGGACAAACAACGCCCCAATCCCCTGAATCGCCATGGCAATGGGATATCCCACAATGCCATATAACGGATGCGGCGGTTCGATAAACTCCGGATTGCCATAGAGATTTCCCAACAAGGAGCCGGAATCCAAGGAATAGATCCGGTCGAATAATGTATACCAGCCCGGCTTCACGGAATAGCAAATCACAACCGCCACCGATAGGATTACGCTAACCCACCGATATTCCCGACGGATGTTTGCATCCAGCTTACTCCAGAGCTCTTCTAAGAATTCCCATAGGAAGCGCACGGCAATCAGGTATACCACCCAAATCCCTAGTCCTGCCAGGGCATAGCCCCACCAGCGGAATACCACCGGAGGAAACACACAGCGCTGTTGCGCCAAGTGGGTATTATGGAGAAACATCTGATAGGCACTATACTCCGCCCAAATCAGAACCAGTCCTGTCCGACCCATATGTTCCCGTACGTATGGAACCAGGTATGCCAAAACCCGTGGATATAACACCCACCCGGTCACCGCTCCCACCACCAGTGTGATGAGGATGGCATACCAGTATCCATAATCCGTTGTCATCATACAATAGAAGGACGTGCATGCCATCAGAAGTGCAAACACGCCGCGTTTCAATCCTTCCAAATCATCCTCCGTATACGCCGTATAAGACTACCGCAATGCAAGCGATCACCAGTACTCCGATGATCTTGTCCCCGTAAATCATCTCAATCGGATCTCCGGAAGCTTCCATGCCTTCCACATCCATACTATAGCGAAGCATCAGAAGCATCACCAAGGGGATGGACCATAATAATACCTGGTTATTCTGGTTCACGGCCCAGAGGGCATAGAATACCACACTCATACACAGAAACATCTGCATGCTCTGGTTTAAGAAAGACTCCGTGTAGGCACTTAATACGGCACGGGTATCACTGCTATGCATCCGCTGCTGTAACTTCCACTCGTTCCGGCGCTTTCCAAAGCCCAGATAGAAGGAGACGGAAATGACCGTCAGGAATAACAAACCGGAAATCTCGATTCCGGTCACGAAAGCACCATAAATCAGGCGGATCAGAAATCCACTGACCAAGATGGCAATCTCTAAAAGCGGTACGTTCTTCCAGGACATGCTATAGCCGATATTCAATACCACATAAGCAAGTAACGCCACATAGGAAATCGGTGGCTGATGTACCAACAGACCCAGCGCAACGGCCACACCTATACACAAAGTCCAAACCACCCATGCCATGGGTACCGGAACAGCTCCGCTGGCGATGGGGCGCTTGCACTTGGTTGGATGCTGGCGATCCTTCTCCACATCCTGGATATCGTTTAGGATATAGACGGCAGATGACACCAGACAGAAGGAAACAAATCCAATCAATGCATGGCGCAGATAATCCGGATCTCCCAGGCGACTGGCAAAGATGATGGGCATCAGCACCAGGATATTCTTGATGTAATGTTTGGTTCGTAACAGTTTGATATATGCGTTTAATTGTTTCATGATTTCTCCGTTAATAACGTCTCGATAATAAAGCGTGGACGTCCCTTGGTTTCTAGATAGATTTTACCGATGTACTCACCGATAATGCCGATGGCAAGCAGCTGCAAGCCACCCAATGCCCAGATGGAAATCACCACCGTTGCCCAGCCCGGAACCGTACGGTTTAAGACAGAGCCGATGATAAAGTGAATCAACAATAGGATGCTGACGATGAAAATCAGTGTACCCAGTGTGGTGATAAAGCGAATCGGCTTAATACTTAAGGATGTAATGCCATCGAATGCGAAGGCTAGCATCTTCTTCAGTGGATACTTGGACTCTCCGGCAAAGCGCTTGTCACGCTCGTAGTACACTTCACTACTGGAGAAACCAATCATCGGCACAATTCCGCGCAGGAAGAGATTCACTTCCTTGTATTCCATGAGGGTCTCGATGGCCCGCTTACTTAAGAGGCGATAATCTGCATGGTTATATACGATATCCACGCCCATGCAGGAAAGCATCTTATAATAACTCTCCGCCGTAAACCGCTTGAAGAAGGTATCCTTCTTCCGGGCGCTTCGTACACCATATACCACCTCGTCTCCCTCCAGGTAATGGCGGACAAACTGGTCCAATACTTCGATATCATCCTGCAAGTCTGCATCGATGGAGATGGCCATATCACAGTACTCCTTGGCTGCAGATAAGCCGGCCAGCAGTGCATTCTGGTGACCGCGGTTGCGGGAAAGCTTCGCTCCACATACCAGGTCCCCTTCTGCATGATATGCTTCAATCATCTCCCAAGTTTTATCCTTGGATCCGTCGTCCACATAGAGGATGCGGCTCTTCGAATCAATTAAGCCCTCCTCCATCATGCGATGCATCTTATCCCGCAGACGTCGTGTGGTCTCCGGCAATACCTCTTCTTCGTTATAGCAAGGAATCACCATATATAGTATGTTCTTCGTATTTGACATTCCAAATTCTCCCAACTTCTGTTTCTTTCATACTGCATTATACCACGAAATCCCACACTCCTTGCGGGAGTCCGCTAGTTGAATTATACGGGATATCCCGATATAATACAAACGTTAGGGAGGAGCAATATTCATGAAATTACTTACATTCATTAAGAAAAACCGGTTTCACTTATTCTGTCTTGTTTTATGCTTCGTAATTGCAGGCACATTTGTTGCAATTGCAAGATACGCCTTGCCGAAGACGGACGATTTCTCCAATTTATCCAAGGGTGTTTATTATTTTAGTCTCACCCAAGATGCATCGGCTGCTTCCTGGGGCGCCATGAAGGATGGATATTTTGATCAACAGGGCACCTTCTTCTCCGGTTTCACCTCTGCATTTCTCCTTCTTCGCATTGGAACGAACCTGATTCTATATAAGCAGTTTGTCATCGCCTTTGTATGCTTCTTCTTTCTGGCATACATCTTCTCCATGTCCATGATTGCAAAGCATTTTGATTTCCACGCCATCTGGGGATTGTTCGCCTTATGTACCCTCTGGACAGCATTGGATTTTGTGGGACCTGGGGAATCGCTGATGTTTGTGACCGGTATTACGGTATATGGTCTTCCAATTGCACTGTCACTGCTTGCAATCGCCTTCTATACATTGCTGATGGATGCAAACAAGGGCTGGCAGATGGTGCTGTGTACCCTGATTTCTGCAGGATGCGCCTTCTTCAGTTGCGGCGGCGTACTGATGGTTGCAGCTATGACCAATCTACTGATGGTGCTCATCTTCATCCGGAAGTGGGTTGTTACCCGTCAGTTTCCTTGGCGTGGGTTACTTCCATTCTTATTCGCCTTCGCAAGTGCACTCACCAATGCGTTGGCACCGGGCAACTTCAAGCGTTATGCCCGTGGTGTTGGGGATGCAAGTGCCACACCGGACATCGGAACTTCACTTGTAAATACCTTTCATATTACCAATGAACACTTTGGGAATATCTTCTCGCAAACCTATGTATTGATTGCACTGGTACTCATTGCAATCTCTGTATTTTGCTGCAAGCAGACACTGGATAAACAGAAGTATTCCATTCATCCGCTGTTCTTCTTCTTGGGCGGATATGCACTGGCCTATATTTCCATGTTTCCATCGGTCTTAGGTTATGCCATGGTTCCACATGGATTTATTCAGGAACGTACCTTATTTGCCTTCACACAAGCAGCTGTACTGGGACTGCTCATTGCATGGACCTATCTGTGTTTCTGGTGGAAGACCCATCCAATCGTGCAATTGGAACGCCGCACCCTTGCAACCGTGATTTGTGTTCTTCTACTGGTTGTATCCGTCGTTGCAAACACCTGCTATGTGTCCGCAGCACGCAGCGAGAAGGCCAAAACCACCCTTGCACAATTCTATACGGAGTATTCCACCGGATATATTCAGAAGTGTTATGCTGCATACTACTTGGCTACCTTGAATACCATCAATGAGCGGGAGGACCGCCCCTTCTATGTAAACTATGAAATTCCGGATTCCAAGCTCTTGCCGGAGCACTGCTTGTCCTCAGACCCTCAGTGGTGGATCAATGTCACCATGGCCCAGGCATACAAAGTCGTATTCTTTGCTTATACGCCGGACCACCCATTTACCGAAGCAGATGCAATGGAGCATGATACCACCATCGCTGATTTACAACCATAAGGAGGCCACGTGATGAAGCCATCGCAACGATTACTTACAAAACCATGGAATATCCTATTTCTGATTTTCAGCTGTATCATCTTTGCTTCCTTTGTTTTTTTAGCGCGTTATGCACTACCGAAGACAGATGACTTTGCCAATATGATGTATGGCTTCAATCGCCTCAACATCACCGGAAGCGCCATCAAATCCTGTTTGCAGTTAACACGGGAGATGTACATGCAACAGCAGGGAACCTATACGGCCTCCTTTCTGGCCACCTTCCTTCTGATCAAATGCGGAACGAATCTGTTGCGCTTTCGCTACGTCATCCTGGTTTTCGTGTTGGTGATTTTCCTTGCCTATACGCTACTCTTACACAGTATTGCCAAGCATTTTCACTTCCAACATATCTGGGGCGTGTATCTGTTTTCTGCGCTCTGGATTGCGGTGGATTTCGTCGGACCGGGAGAAGCCCTGCTCTATCTCTCAGGCGCTTGCGTGTACGCGTTTCCTCTGTCCCTCGGTTTTCTTGCCACCACTTGCTATCTGAAGCTGATGGAAAGCAACCACAAGCTTGCAATGATTCTCTATACCATATTATCTGCCGGTTTTGCCTTCTTCGCTGCCGGTGGTGTACTGATGGCGGCTGCCATGGTCAACATCTTCCTGGTATGGATTCTACTGTACGAAAGCTATCAGAATCATAAATTTATGCTACGGGGAATCATCCCCTTCTTAGGAGCCTTCAGTGGCGCTTTACTAAATGCTCTTGCACCGGGGAACTTCGTGCGATATTCCTCCAGTATCGGAGCAGAGAAACCGGATTATATCAGCAGTATCTGGAATACCTTGCTGATTACCTGCGAGCACTTGCTCCACTTGATGCAGCAGACCTACTTCCTGGTTGCACTGATTGTGATTGGCTTGTTTGTTTTCTTCTTACAGACCGACTCCACCCGGGACCAGTTCCATCTGCATCCGTTGGTGCTATTGATTGCGAACTTTATTACCTGCTACTTAGCGGTATTTCCTACGGTGTTGGGCTATCATCTCTCCCCCGGTGATCCGGCACAGGAGCGGATGTTATTCGCCTTCGGCTGGATTGCTTCTGCCGTACTGATGCTCACCTGGGTGTACTTCCTGATGTGGCTCAAGGTACGGGGACATTTCACCGGTCAGTTACATGCCAGAAGTGCTGCAGTTGCAGCCCTCCTGCTTGTGGTGGTCTCCCTTGCAAATGTGTTCTATATTCCACAATTTCGCGGGGATGACAGTCGACCGACCTTAAGCACCATCTACCGGGAATATACCTCCGGTCGCTTGGATCAATACTATGCCGCTTACCACTTGGCACTCCTGCAGGCCGATGCCCTGGACGTCAGTGGTCAGTTGTTCATCTTCTATGAGTTCCCGGAGACGAAGCTCTTCATGGAATCCAGTATGTCCGCCCACACCGATTGGTGGGTGAATCAAACCGCTGCTGCGGTATATCAATTATCCCTCTGGGATTACTGCCCGGAGCATCCGTTTACCGAAGCAGATGCACTTCAATCCGGTTACACCATC
>JAILOI010000004.1 GCA_024690885.1 Lachnospiraceae bacterium | reverse complement strand
GGAGCAAGAAGATTGGCCGCATCCAGTAGGTCCAGACAGGCGTCCGTGGTAGCCGCATCCATCAAGCGAAGACAAAGGTCAGCGGAAGCACCGCAGCAAGCAGCATTGGCAGCAAAAATTTCCACACGGGCGTCCGCCACGTGGGAGTGGGTGTTGAAAATGCCACCGGCAAGCTTAATCAGTTTTCCGATGTGGCCAACCAGAAGAACGTGGGAGATGCCACAGGCGATGGCTTCGTCCAGAGCGTCCCCGATGAAATTGGAACAAACGATGATGGGACGCGCGCCGTCGTTTAGGCCGTGCTCCTTAAGGAAGGCTTGACCGTAGTTGCCCGGAGTCAAGATGATGTCCGTAATGCCTTCCGCCGCTTTCTGTCGAATTTCAATCCGGATGGCATCGGAAAAAGCCTTCTGACTCATGGGTTCCACAATGCCGCTGGTACCAATGATGGAGATGCCCCCTTCGATGCCCAGCCGTGGATTGAACGTGTGCTTTGCAATTTCGGCACCCTGAGGCGCAGAAATCGTCACTGCAAGATTCCCGGAGAACCCCTGCTCCTCGCAGACACGCGTAAGCTCCTTGCGAATCATTTCCCGGGGTACGTGATTGATAGCCGCTTCCCCTACCGGTTGATCGAGACCGGGCTTGGTAACCACGCCGATGCCCTCCCCACCACGGATAGGAAAGTATTCCTCATCTGTTGTAAATCCAACAGATGCTAATACCAGCATACCGGCGGTGGCATCCTGATCATCCCCCGCATCCTTGATAATACCGGCGGTACAGCCGCCCTCATAGAAAGAAATCTCCGTTGGGGTAACATCCACCACAAGTCCTTTGGGGGTCATAACCGCAATGTTTTGTGGCACGTGTCCGGTTAATAATCCTTCGGCGGCTGCAGCTGCCGCAGCCGCCGCACAGGTTCCGGTGGTGTAACCCATCCGCAGATTCTGCCCGTTGTTACCAACATAATGCTCAAATGCCATGTAAGCCTCCCTTCGGGATCCCATAAAGCGCTTCCACATAGTCGTCCTGCAAAATCTCCGCCGTCATTCCATAGGCGTCCTGACGAGCGTCTTTCAAACACAACACCCGATCGGATAAGCGCTTGGCGATGGGCAACTCATGAATGGATAAAAAGATTCCCATTCCCTGCTCTTTTGCCAACGCTTTTGCCATTGCAATAAATTCCAGCTGGTACCGAATATCCAAGAAAGAGGTAGGTTCATCCAGAATCAGAAGTTTGGGTTCCTGGGCAATGGATTTGGCCAGCATAACGCGCTGTCGCTGTCCATCGCTTAACTGTCCAAAATAGGAGGTGGCCAGGTTGCAAATCTCCATCAATTCCATGGCTGCGTCCACCTGCTGCCAGTCCTCTTCCGATAGGATGCCCAACGGACCGGTATAGGGATAGCGTCCGGCGGCAACCACATCCCGTACCGACAGCCATTCCCCCTTGGGGCGCTCCGTAGTTACCACAGACACCAGCTTGGCATGCTCCTCATCCTTCATTGCTTTGGTGGAACGACCATCGATGGTAATGCTACCATGCAACGGTGGCAAAAAGCCCGCAATCGTCTTTAAAAGCGTACTTTTACCCACGCCGTTTGGACCTACCACCGCAAGGATTTCGCCCCGTTCCACCGAAAAGCTAACCCCTTCTATGATCTTCTTTTTTCCATAGCCTGCTGCCAAATCGGCAACTTCCAATAACTTACGCATCCCGTTGCCCCTGTTTCTTAATCATTACCCAAATTACAATCGGTGCACCCAAGACGGAGGTCACCACGCTGATACTAAGCTCCGTCGGTGCAAACAACACTCTGGCCATCAAATCCGCCAACAAGCAGAAGACACTGCCGCCTAGGAAACAAGCCGGAATCATCCATCCCGGTTGCTGGCTTTTTAACACGCGTTTCAAAAGTTGCGGCACTGCGATTCCAACGAAGGCGATGGGGCCTGCAAATGCAGTGACACAAGCCGCCAGCAAACTGGAGATTAGAATCAAATACAGGCGCAGCCGACCCACGTTCACACCCAGATTTCTGGCATAGGCCTCACCCAACTGATAGGCGCTCATGGGCTTGGCCAGAAGAATGGTGCTGGCCATAGCAAGTGCCACCACTATACTCATGACTGCCACATTGTTCCAGGAAATTCCGGCAAAGGACCCCTGAGACCAGTTGTGGAGATTCACGATGTTGGTGTCCTTGGCAAAGGTTACAAACAACTCCGTAATCGCCGAACAAAAATAGCCCACCATAATACCACAGATAATTAATATTCCCATGGTCTTGGTACGGGAAGAAATCATCAGTACAAACCCCATGGACAGCATGGCGCCCACAAATGCAGCCACAATCAATCCCCAGGAATTTAGGATGATGCCCGCATCTAAGGCAAAAATCATCACCATGGCCACCATCAACTTCGCACCGGAGGAAATTCCCAAAACAAAGGGGCCCGCCAGTGGATTATTGAAAAAGGTTTGCAATAAAAATCCTGCCACGGACAATGCACCGCCCAGAACAAGGGCAGCCATAAGCCTTGGCAGGCGTATATCAAACAAAATGCGACGGGCGGTTTCGGAATGAACATCCACAGACACACTGCCCACCATCAGGTTCAGAAGACAAAGTGCTACCAGAAGTGCTGCTAACAAGGCAAACACCAAGACGTAGCGCATCTTATTGTAATTGGTATAAGTAGGTAAGTTCCCGCTCATTTGCACCCTCATCTCCTAAAATCGCATAAAAATCCAAAATCATTTCGCAGGTACCGCTGACCTGCTGATACATATCACCGGTGGTTGCATACACCCGGTGGTTTTTCACGGCTTTAAAATCCGCAAGCAACGGCTGCTGGGCCACTAAGTCTTCTAAGGTCAGTGGCGCACCGTAAATCGAACCATTGTAAATCAAAACATCCGCATCTTTGGCGTAGGCATAGAAGGATTCCATCTGGATGGTCATACTGGTGGAGTTATCTTCTATCTCTCCCACCAATTCCTTCATGGCATAACGCCCTCCGGCCATGGAAATCATCTGAGAAATATAGTCTCCCGGCTTTCGCACATTGATTCCGCCGGCGGTATTGATATAAAAATAGACCGCAGTATTTCCGTCACCCTCCTCGGCGTTTTGCAACGTATCCTGCATTTTCGTCACCTGGGCATCAAAAAACTCCTGCGCTTCTTCCCGACGATTCATCAGGACGCCGTAGAGTTTCACCCATTCCATTCGCCCCATGGGATTTGCTTCGTAACTACTACGCTCTACTAATGTTGGAATTCCAACACTTTCGATGGTTTCTTTCACCTCCGGCGAATGATAAATCATGGTATTTTCGATGGCCAAATCACAGCCATCATCAATCAGGTATTCATAATCCGGATTGGAATATTTACCGGCATAGATAATTTCTTCCGATTCCACCAATGCCGCAATTTCCGGAATGGACCAATCCTCTGCCTTGGTACCTGTCATAGACACCCCGTCTAAGGCATCAATCACCCGCAGATAATCCATCGCTCCGGAAGATGCTACATAGACATGGTCTAAGGGCTGCTGTAGCACCACCCAATCTTCCGGCAGGTTGGAAGGTGTCTTGGCACCTTCCGCTACTACCAGAAAATCACCACTTTCTTCCAAGGAAAGAAGGGTATAATCCGAACCGTAATCCGTCACCGAAAAACCGGTGGCATAGGATAAATCCATGGTTTCTGTCGCTTCTAAAGTTGTCCAATCTATCCCCGTTGCTTCCGTCTTGTTCTCTTCCTTCTCCTTCGAACAACCGCCTAAGGTAAAAAGAAGCACAAGCGCAACCGCCGGCAGGATCATACGCTTTTTCATTGGTTTACTCCTTGTTATTGTGCAATGGATGCACTATCTAAGGTAATGTGATAAGCAATCTCATGTGGTTTGCTCATTGCTGTTGTATCTGCAACAACTGCCATACGATAGTTAAAGGCCTCTACCGGAATCTCAAATACGGAATTTCCTTCGGTATTTACCGGAAGATACTTCTCCTCCCCTACCAACATATAGTCGTAGTTGGAGCTGCTCCACTCTACCGTCAATGTAGCCTTGCCATCTGCAACTGTAAGGGTTGCCGGAGAGGTAATCGATGCCTTACCGGAGCCACCCTGCAATGCAGCGTCTACCGTATAGGTTCCGTCTGCTAATTTCAAGGATGCAACGGTATCATAGGTACCTTCCACAAATGCATCCAACGGCAGCGCATCGCTGCGGAAACATAAGGTACGCTCGTACCACTTTTCCTTACGCTTGCTAAATGCAGCACATGGGATACCACTATCTAAGGATTCCACCGGTACCACAAAGTGATGAATTCCATCCGCATCCTCTGTAAATGCTACATAATCACTTTCCTCTGCAGCCACTGCTTCCTCGCCGGTTCCCATAAACAAATACAGATAACCGGTGCCGCCCATGGTCATATCACAGGTCATCTTGCCGTCTGCAACAGTTAAGGTTGCGGCATCAATTGAAAACATCTCAGAACTGGAATCTACGACGATATCATAGCTTCCATCCACCAACCGATCGGCGGTGATTGGCTGCATGCCATCTTCCACAACCTCGACAGCCTCAACGGTTTCATCTCCTGAGGCAATCTGTGAAGCAGTCTCTTCACTCTCCTTGGCACTATCCTGGGTGTCTTCTTCCGCTACTGTTTCTTCCTTCGGTGCTACAGTTTCCTGCTGCGCTCCACATCCCATAAACAGGGTGGCTGCTACCAACATGGTAGCCAACCATCCATACATCATTTTTCTCTTCATACGTAATTATTTCTTGTCCTATTCTTCCATTGCTGCTTTTACATGAGCTACATACATCTGCTGAATGGCTTCGTTCTCACCTAGTCCGCGAAGTACACACTCAACTTCATATCCGGCACCTTCGAAAGCGCTCTTCCAGCTGTCTTCCTCATCACCGGCCATATCGTTGTTGGCATGATCACCGGCAACCACCATCATCGGCTCTAAGATTACACGCTCATACTCACCGGCCTGAACCAATGCCAAAACATCATCCAAACTTGGAGTTGCCTCAACGGTGCCTACATAGTAGTTCTCATAACCATCTGCAGTCAAAAGCTCCTGCATCTTAGCATATACACCATTGGAATCCGCCTCGGTACCATGTCCCATGAATACAATTGCAGTCTTGCCATCATCGTACTCAGAAGTCCAGTCAACCAATGCCTTCTCTACGTTCTTGAAATCCTCATCGGAAGTCAAAAGAGGAGCACCGATGGTCAAACTCTCGAATGCATCTGCATACTGACCAATGGCATCGCTTAATTCGTTATACTCAATACCGTTCATCAAGTGTGTCGGCTGAACCACCAATTCCTTTACTCCGTTGTCTACGGCTCTCTGTAAAGCGGTATCAATATCATCAATTAAAATACCATCACGCTCATTTACATGATTGATGATGATGCTGGAAGTAAATGCACGACGTACGGAATACTCCGGATATGCCTTCTCTAAAGCATTCTCAATTGCACCGATGGTCAAACGACGGCTGTCGTTGAAGCTGGTTCCAAAGCTGACAACCAGAAGTTCCTTCTCACCGATTTCGTCCTGGTTTCTCGGATTGTCTAGAGAAGCATCGCCAGTCTCGTAATTCTCCTCATCCTCTGCCTCTGTGGTTTCTTCTACCACTTCTTCTGTCTTCTCTTCCACTTCTGCTACCTCTGCTTCTTTTGCGCCGCAACCTGCCAACATGGACATTCCGAGGGTTGCAACTGCCATGAATGCTACAAGTCTCTGTTTCATTTTTCTTAGTTCCTTTCCGCGTATCACGCTGATCTATATTTTTATAAACCAAAACCCGCGGCATAAGAAAAATCCCACTACGCAAAAGGGCGCAATGGGGCATACAGTTCGTACAACCAATGCCTCGTGGTTTGGATTATAATCCGGTACCATCCAAATCGGCAGGTTTCCTGACTTATGCATCATTGCGTCCAATCGTCTTCCCAAAAAGCATTCAGTGACGGTAGCAAACTACAACATGGAACACTCCGCAAATACAGTGACGAGATCGTGCAGGACTTCCACCTGCTTCCCTTTTACCTGCTGTTGTAAAAACAACAGCAGCACCGACTTGTGTCTTATGTAATTCGTATGCATTCTAACAAGGTTGCCTTGAAAATGCAACAATCCCCCTAGTTTGCACCCCACTTATAGAAAAATGCATGATCACCGATTACCGTATATCCGGTAATACCAAAATGATCTGCCCAATCCGGCGTCATAAAGAACAACCAGTCTCCGGAACGCTGTCCGGATATAACGGCTTGCGCCGCCTGTTTACAAGAATCGTTTGGTCCCCGCTCCAAAATACGATTCACCATACCGGAGCTATAGGAAGCAAACTGTCCCGGTGCCGTGATGACCTCCACAATGGAATTCTGTGCAAACTTATCACTCATCACACGGTTCATAATAACGGAACCGACCGCCAACTGACCGCCATAGCCCTGGTTGTCGGCCTCTGCCTGAATACAGGCTGCCAAAAACAGCATTTCATATTCCGATGCACTGACGGCACCGGCGGTATTCTCTCTCGGGATTTCCACCTGTTCCACCGGAACCCCCTGTTCCAATGCCAGTTGTTCCCGCTGGGCATCTTCCTGCGCCGCAATGGCCTGTGCCAGAGATGCCTGGGCCTGGGCCTGCTGCGCCTGCAATCCCTGGTAAGTCTGTCGTAAAGAAGCCAGCTCCGCCTCATACGCAGCCACATCTTCGGCTGCCTCCGACGCCTCGCCCTGCTTCGCCGTCAATGACTCATTGGCATTTTTCACCAGGGTATTCATCTCATCCTTCTTGGCCGATAAGGTTTGCTTATAAGAAGAGAGTTCCTCCTGCTTAGCCGATAACTCATCCGCCTTCTTCTGAATTTCCGCCTGCTTGACTTTGCACTCCTCCAACAGACGACTTTCATAATTTAAAATCGACGACGTGTATTCCACTCTGGTAAAAAATTCCGCCAGAGAGTTACTGGAAATCAATGTAAGGAAAATGGTGGTCTTGGAATCATTCTCATAGGAAAAAGCAATTCGTTTCTTAAGGATTTCATAGGTCTTCTGCTCTTCCTTCTTGGCTTTCTCCAATTCCTTCTCTAAGGCATCAATGTCATCTTCCGCCTTGGAAATCGACTCCTCAGTGGATGAAATTTCCGAAGCCACCCCTGCAATATTCCGATTCAAAGAGGAGATATTGCCGGAGATTTTGTCTGCCTCACTGTTGATGCTGTTGAGCTTATCCTTGGCCGCATTGGCCTCGTTCTGCTTATTACTTAAGTTGCTCTCCGCATCCTTCACCTGCTGGCTGATGCTGTTATTCTGCTCCTGGGCAGCTTTGGCCGCATCGTCGGCAGCTTTCTTTTTTTCCTCTGCACGCTTCTTCGCCGCTTCCTTCTCCGCATCCGCATCCGTTGTTGTACTCTCCGTACTTCCGGTACTTTCCGAGGATTCTGTAGTTGCAGTTTCCCCTTCGGTTGCTAAGACATTCAGTGGTTGCGTAAGAAGGCATAGGCTTAAGAGCCCGCACAAACACACATTTCGAAATTTCATTCCACTTACCTGCTTATTTGCTATCTGTCGTACTGATGGATTCGATGGCCACCGGGCCTCCTCGTACGATTTCCACCTTGTTCTTGAACTGACGCTTCAAGAGAGCCACAAGTTCGTTATTCTTGCGCTCCGTCTGCATGCACTCCAAAATCAGACAATCCACGCCGATGTCCTTGACACGCACGCGGAAGGTCTGGGCAATGCGGAACACAGCGTCCATGCCATCGTGGTCTAAGTCCTTGATCTTGGCATAGAGAATTTCCTTCATACAAACCGGAACACAGGTCAAGTCCAACACCTTAATGACCTCCACCATGGTGTTTAACTGCTTCTTGATCTGTTCAAAGGTTACGTCATCGCTGGTGACGCAGATCGTCATACGGGAAACATCCTCCCGCTCCGTCATACCAACCGTCAAGGACTGTAAGTTATAGGATTTTCCGGAAAAAAGTCCGGATACCTTTGCAAGTACACCTACATCGTTTTCCACGTATAGGGCAATAAATCGATTTTTCATTGTCTTATCCATCTGCCTCGCCCTCCTACTTTAAAATCATCTCGCTCATTGGGTTGCCGCCTTTGACCATCGGCAATACCAATTCATCTGCGGAAATCATAAATTCTACGATGGTTGGTGCATCCTTGTGCTTCTTGGCTTCCTTCAACGCATCGATAATTTCTTCGTTCTTGGTTACGCGAATGCCATGAGCGCCATAGCTTTCTGCAATCCCCATGAAGTCCGGAACATACTGCGGGTAATCCTTGGCATGAGACTTGGGGATTTCACGGTCTGCACGCTTGCGCAGGGAAACCGCCTCGTAACGCTTGCCATAGAA
Organism: Lachnospiraceae bacterium; assembly: GCA_024690885.1. Classification (GTDB taxonomy): domain Bacteria; phylum Bacillota; class Clostridia; order Lachnospirales; family Lachnospiraceae; genus XBD2001. Next base: position 30,095 of record JAILOI010000004.1, on the reverse strand, counting down.
GAGATGCTGCATCTGACGAACCATACCAAGCGCTTCGTTGTTTAACAAACAAATCACCACCGGAACATGCTCACAGATTGCAGTTGCCATCTCCTGCATGTTCATCTGGAATCCACCGTCTCCGGTGACGCAGATGACATCCTTCTTCGGTGCGCCAATCTTAGCGCCCAGTGCTGCCGGAAAGCCAAATCCCATGGTTCCGAGACCGCCGCTGGTCACCATCTTCTTGTCCGGACCTGCGGTGATGTACTGGGTGGCCCACATCTGATGCTGGCCAACGTCGGTGACCACAATGCCCTTCGGGAAGACTTCGTTGATGCCTTCCATAATTTTCTGAGGGGATAATTCATGGGCCTTGCCCTGTGGCATTTCCAAGGGATGATCCTCGTTCCACTGATGAATTTCCTCCAACCAGTGTTCCGTCTTCATCGGCTCTGCCCACTCTAACATCTTGGACAAGGCCAGCTTGGCATCGGAAACCACCGGAATATCAACCACAACGTTTCTGGAAATCGATGCGGTATCCACATCCACGTGAATGATTTTGGCCCGTGGCGCAAACTCATTCAAATCACCGGTGATTCGATCGTTGAATCGGGTACCGATGGATAACAGGACATCACAATCCGTAACAGCAATATTGGCTGCAAACCGTCCATGCATACCGGAATTTCCGACGTATAACGGATGGTCCTCCGGCATGGCACCCTTGCCCATGATGGTGGTGACCACCGGAATGTGCATCTTCTCTGCAAATGCCAGCAGTTCCTTCTGAGCGCCGGATACATGGATACCACCTCCGGCCAAAATAATCGGATGCCTGGCGCTCTTCAGCAGTTTGTATGCCTTTTTTAACTGGCCAATATGTACCGACTCATTGGGCTTGTAACCACGGATGGCTACGCGCTCCGGATAATCGGCAGGACCGGTTGCAGTCTGAATATCCTTGGGGATATCGATGAGTACCGGACCCGGCTTACCGGTGGTTGCAATCTGGAAAGCCATCTTGATTTTCTCCCCAAGGGCCTTGCGGTCGCGTACCGTATAGCCGTACTTTACGATACTTCTGGTCATACCAACGATGTCCACCTCCTGGAAGGCATCATTGCCAATCAGGCCCTGTGGTACCTGGCCGGTAAAAATCACCAGCGGGATGCTGTCATAATGTGCATCCGCAATAGCCGTAATGGTATTGGTAGCACCCGGGCCGCTGGTTACTAAACATACGCCCGGCTTACCGGTTGCTCTGGCGTAACCCTCTGCTTCGTGTACCAGTGCCTGCTCATGGCGCGGCAGTACCACACGAATGCCCTCGGTCTTGTATAACTCATCTAAAATGTCGACAATCATTCCTCCCGGATAAGCGAAGATGGTATCTACCCCTTCCTCCTGGAGTGCTTTTACGAAAAGCTTTCTTCCTGTAATATCCATAATCTTTCTCTTTCCTTGTCCGTATTCCTACGGCTTATTTCTTTTTCCATGTGGTGAAGGTATAGCACAAATCGAAGTAGGTTTGTTCCTCCGATTCACCAACCATCTCCCAGCCGGCTTCCTCCAAATTCGGGAAGTGGGCGTCTGCCTCATAGGCAAAATCAATCATGGTGACATAGGCTTCGTCACAACGATCCAATAACTGGCGATAGACACTCTCACCACCGATACAATAGACTTCCTCGTCCTCGTACTCCTGCAGCAAGGTATCCAGCTCCTCCAAATCGTGGACCACAAGCACGCCCTTCTTGGCATAGCTTCGATCCCGCGTCAGCACGATGTTGGTTCGATTCGGCAATGGGTTTCCATTCGGGAAGCTCTCTAAGGTCTTACGTCCCATGACAATCACATGTCCGGTGGTGGTACCGCGGAAGAACTTCATATCCTCCGGAATACTAACCAAAAGCTTGCCCTTGTTGCCGATGGCCCAGTTTTTGTCTACGGCTACAATTAACTTCATGTATTCTATCCTTCCTAATCCGATTTATACAGCAATCGGAATATTCTTAATCTGTTCTCCTGCCACGTAATCCTCCACGATTAAATCGTCGGTGGTAAAAGCATAGAAGTCCTTGACCTTAGGATTTAGGTGCACCTTCGGTGCCGGATATTCCTCCCGGCCCAGCAGTTCCTTAATCGCATCCACATGGCGATCGTAAATATGAGCATCTGCAATCACGTGAATGAGTTCCCCCGGAATCATGTCGTTGACCTGTGCCACCATCATAAGCAGGATGGCATACTGACAAACATTCCAGTTATTAGCTGCCAAGACGTCCTGGGATCGCTGATTCAATACCATGTTTAGCACCAGCTTTCCGCTTTCCTTATCCTTGGTCACGTTATAGGTTGCAGAATAGCAACATGGATCCAGGTGACCGGTTGCCAAATCATGGAACTGGTACAAATTGGTCATAATACGTCTCGAGTATGGCGTTTCCTTCAATTGCTTCAAGACATAATCCATCTGATCCACTTGCTCGCCCTTGAATTCAAATTTCTCACCAACCACGTATCCATAAGCAGTTCCGATGGAACCGTCCGCATCTGCCCACTCGTCCCAGACGTGAGGCTTTAGGTCATGAATATTGTTGGACTTCCGCTGGTAAATCCATAGGACCTCATCCATACAGGATTTCAATGCGGTTTTGCGAAGTGTCAACGCCGGAAACTCCTTGCGCAAATCATAGCGATTGACGACGCCAAACTTCTTAATGGTATATGCCTTCTCGTTGGTATCGGTCCAGACCGGACGTACCACTTCATCTTTTGTATCGGTACCATTGTCCAGAATATCCCGACACATGGTTTTAAAAATCTGATCTGCCATGCTCATAAGACCGCTTCTCCTATCTTTCCTTTTTATAAAAGGGCGCAGTTACCCTAATTTTCCATCTAAATTGTACCCAAACCACTGTCAAAATACAATATCTAGAGCGGTGTATTTTCCATATTCCCGGAAAGGACAGCAAAAACCCGCCCCAAACAAGTGGGGCGGGCAATCCAATTAGCGAATAATGTCCTTGGTTGTATAATTCATATCCATCAGCTGTTGGGAGGCCTTTCGTACCTCCTCCTCTGCCGCTAAAAACGCCTCTGCCACTTTGGGATCGAAGTGACTGCCTGCGTCCTTGCGTATGATTTTCATGGCCTCCTCAAAGGTGTAAGGTCCCTTGTAACAGCGTTTGGAAATCAATGCATCAAACACATCCGCCACCGCCATCACCCGGGCAGACAGAGGAATATCTTCCCCGGAAAGTCCCTCGGGGTATCCCTTGCCATTCCACTTCTCATGGTGGTAAGCTGCCATGTTCTTGGCCTCCTTCAGATAATCGGAGTTTGGCAGGCTTTCGATGGCCTGCTCAATCACCTTGGCGCCGAAATCCGTATGATGCTTCATGATTTCAAATTCCTCGTCCGTCAGTTTTCCGTGCTTTGTTAAAATCGCATCCGGAATCTGAATCTTGCCAATATCATGCAGCGGCGCGGATTTGATAACATCGGAAATAAACTGATCCGTCAACTGATCCGTATAATACCCCATCTTTCGCAACTGATAGAGCACGATGCCCACATAAGTGGCGGTTTTTCGCACATGATCTCCCGTGGAGGAATCCCGATTTTCCACCAGATCGGCCAATACCATAATCAATCCGCTCTGCAGTTGGTCCAAGGCTTCCGATTGTTCTTTCATATAGGTGAAATTCACCATGGTTTCTTCGATGGATTGCAAAAAGGCAAAGTAAATGTTCTCAATCTCATCCCCGGTATGAATGCCAATCTCCCGAATCTTGTCTACGTTTTTGATACGTGCTTTATCATCCGAGAAATCAAACTGTTTGGAGCGATAGACAATGGTATTTAAGGGGTAGACAATGTGATACTTGGAAAACCATAAACCGGCGGCTAAAATCAACACCCAAAATCCCAAGGTAATCGAAACCACCCGCACAATAAATTGGCGCTGATACATCATAAGCAGTGCCTGGTCCGCCACCTGGGTCTGGTAAGAGAGCATATCCGTAAACACCCCAAGACTGACCACCACCACTGCAGCTGCGATGGCAATGCAGGAAGCCGTCAGAACAATTACAATCTTCATTCGGATGGATACCCGCCGTACATCGTTTTTCGTAATGACCTTCAAAGCCTTATCACTCACCGGGCTTTGGAGCCAGCCCACATTGTGCAACATCTCCCGCACACGCATCGGCATAATATGTACCAATACGTACGCCAGGGCTGCGCAAATCAGTTTATCCGGAACATGATGCCAGACACTATGGCCAAACTCCGCCAAGCGCACCTGGCCGCTGATGCCCCACTCAATAAGGGTACCGACACCACCGCCCAGCACCACCAGAATCAGCACATACACCATCGTCGGCAACACTTTGCGTAAATATTCTTTTCGATAAAAATAACTGGTAACCACTGCAATCAGGACATTGATGATTGCATAATACGCCCGGGTGGGCACAAGAATAGATGTAAGAATATTCGATAACAGCGCGACAAAAATACCCGGAAAGTATCCACTTACCGCAGCCACCATCATCGTACCGATGGTATCAAAATAGAAAATATCCCCTAGTCTGGAACCAATCCAAGTTCCCAATATGTTTAGAGCCACTGCTCCAATACAAAAACACATCCCCCGAAGCCAAGTCCATGAAGTCCGTTTCATCATAAAACGTCCCCCTATCCTAGTCGACTTAATGCTCCAATTACACTAATTTCTATTTATATTTTACTATTTTATGCAAAGATTCGCTAGAACTTATTCCACTTTTTCTTTCTTCACCTTTTACAGTCCATCTCAAAGCGTTACCCACTTGTAGTTAAATGAATCCTCTTGTTACTGCATCAGATTCCCTGAATGTATATTGGGTTGAATATAATGCTCCCTTGCATAATTCCATAAAATCTCAGATCCTTCCGACGTATGCTCGTTGCGTTTTAAAACCTGCGCGACATGGACACCATGGCGTTTCCAGTCCCGTCCATCATTGGCTGCATTCAACATCATAGGCTGGATATTGTCCATCACATGGGCAAACTTGGCTTCCGGTGTCTTTCCAGCCTCAAATTCATCCCAAAGCGCACGTAGACGTTTGCCCTGATCTTCCGGCAAAAGGCCATAGATACGGTCCGCAGCCGCCTGCTCCCGCTCGGCCTTCGAAGCATTGCCTGCATCATCGTAAGCATACGTATCTCCCGCATCCACTTCCACCAGATCGTGAATCAACAGCATCTCGATGGTATGCAGCACATCAATTTCCTCATTGGCATACTCCGATAAGAGCATGGTCATCAGTGCCATATGCCAGGCATGCTCTGCATCCGTCTCCTGACGTTCATACCCATGGATATGGGTCTGACGCAAAACCTGCTTCTCCTTGTCCATCTCTAGAATAAAATCAAATTGCTTTTGTAAACGCTCGAAATCCATCCTTGCCCCCCTATTGATAAATCACCCGATCAACCTGCTTCTTAATCACTGCATATGCCTTGGAGGAAATATGTAATCCATCCAGGGAATACTCTTCTTTTAATGTGCCATCTGCATCTGCCAAAAGGCTCCACAAATCCATATATTCCACCTGCTTCTCCCGGCAGAGATTGGCAAGCTTGGGATTAAACTCCTGAATCAATGCGTTGTAATCCTCACGCTCGTCTTCCTCTTCCCGCATAGGGAGCACGGACTCCACATAGATGGTAGCCTCCGGTGCATTGGCCTGAAATGTCTCAATGATATCCTGATAAACCGCAATCAAATCATCCGTTGAGGTGGCCTCCTCGTGCTTCTCCATGGATAATGCATAGAGGTCATTGCTTCCGATTAAGATAAAAATCTTGGATGGTTTGGTTGCCAAAATGGTATCCATCCGACTGTGCACGCCATAAATGGTATCCGCCACAATGGCGCGACGCTTCACGTTCAAATCCGGATAGAATTCTTCCCAGGAACAGCGGTCTGTCTGTGAATCTCCAACAAATACCACATCCGTCGGTCCTGCCGGCATGTTCATATACATCAGTTCCCGCTTGGCGTAGTACTTATTCTTCTCCGCCTGGGCTGCCTTGTCCGGATAATCCGTGAAATCCACAATATCCTTGATTTCAACGTGATATCCGTCGTAACGATGTTCGAAGGCTTCCTGGGTTGCCATCGTTTGTTCGTACAATGCCACATTGGATGCGTGCATTTCTACATTGGACTGATGCAATTTGTAATTCCCCACCAGCAACACTGCGTTCAGCAGTAAACAAACCCCCGGTAAAATCCATTTTTTCAAAAATTTAATCCTCCTGAAAATCTTACGCAAGGATATTATACCGATTTTTTTCCGAATGTGTTAAAGTTATGTATAAATATTTGAAAAAGGGGAGAATCATGGCAAAGTTATATTTTTACTATGGTGCAATGGGAAGTTCCAAAACAGCGAATGCATTGATGACGCACTTCAATTACGAGGAAGTTGGTCAGAAGGCATTGTTGGTGAAACCTGCGTTGGATACCAGAGACGGCAAGCAAGTGGTGCACTCACGGATTGGGTTGGAGCACGAAGCCGTATTATTGGAGGATTTTGTAAACTACAGCGAGAAACAGATCAAGTCCTATGACTGCATCATTGTGGACGAAGTACAGTTTGCCACCCCGGAACAGGTGGATTTTCTCTCCGATATTGCAGATTTTATGAACGTACCGGTAGTTTGCTACGGATTGCGGGCCGATTTCCAGAACAAGTTGTTCCCGGGCAGCGAGCGATTGATTACCATATGTGATGAGATCAAGGAATTAAAGACGGTATGCTGGTGCGGCAAAAAGGCCACCTGCAATGCCAGATATAATGAGAACGGAATTGTACGTCAAGGCTCCCAGGTGATGCTTGGTGCCAACGACAGCTATATTGCACTTTGTCGGTATCATTTCAAGAAAGGGATGCTAAAAAACCCGGATTCAGAAGAATAAGGAAAATAAAAACTGTCCGAGAAATCTCGGACAGTTTTCTTATGCCGTATTCGTCTTACTTGTTTACAGCGTCCTTCAAAGCCTTACCAGCCTTGAACTTCGGTGCCTTAGAAGCAGCAATCTTCATTTCCTTACCGGTCTGAGGATTACGTCCGGTTCTAGCAGCTCTCTTGGAAACTTCGAATGTTCCGAAGCCAACTAACTGAACCTTACCACCCTTCTTTAACTCCTTGGTTACTTCCTCAGTGAATGCCTTAACAACAGCCTCTGCATCCTTCTTGGTCAGATCTGCGCTCTTAGCGATAGCATCAACTAATTCTGCCTTTGTCATTTCATTTCCCTCCTATAATTTTGGAATAAAATACTCTTTTATGTTAATCTTCTCTAACAGACAAGTCAAGAAAAAAGAGCCCCTCCAAATTCAACCACCTGTTCATTGCATAATCCGTTCACTTCACTTAAAATACTCATAGTTGAATATATGTATAAAAGGAGAAAAACTATGCAATGTAAAAATTGTGGAAACGAGATTTCCGAAAACGATGCATTCTGCCCATCTTGTGGAACTGCAACCGCAGAAACCACTGAGGCAACCGTAGAGGCAACTGCTGAAGCAGTTACCGAAGCAACTACTGAGGCAGCACCAAATCCATTTGCTGCACAGCCAACTGCTCCGACCACCCCGGATCCAAGCAATCCATTTGCTGCAGGCCAAGAGCCACAGGTGGAAGCTCCTGCGAAGCGTAACAAGACCGGCGTATTGGTTGCCGCTGTATTAGGGGCTATCGTTTTATTATGTGGACTTGGCTTCGGATACCAGAAAATCATTATTCCAAAGCAAGAGCGTGCATCCATTATGTCTTATACCGATTCTGCCATGTATGCCATCACTTCCGATGATACCGAAGATGACACCAGCATGCTCTTCGACACCGACTTAAAGTTGGATGAAGACGATATTCAGGAAGCAGTTGATGAGATGATGGCAGAAGTGGAAGCTCAGTATGGAATTACCCCATCCGATTCCTTCCGCGCCTCTGTTGAGGGTATGTTTAGAGCCATCGCAGATCGTATGGTAGAGTCTTACACCATTGACGAAGAAAGCTACACCGTTACAGACAAGACAAAGACCGTAGACGTCAATGTCACCGGTCTTGATTTAATGGCGTTAGAATCTTCCATGGAAGAAGAAGATATTGACGCTTTGTCCGAAGCATTCTTCACAGAGAACTTAGATCGTTTTATGGCAATGGAAAGCGAAGATGAGATGGCGTCATGCATGGTAAACGAATTCCTTCCACAGGTATTCGATTTATACACCGACACCATCAACAACGCTCCTACCACAGATTCCGTATGGACCTTCACCTATGAGGGCAGCGGCAACGACCTAACCCTGAAGGAAGTAGATACCCACGGTACATTAAGTGAGGATGCAATCACTGATATTTTCTAATGTTCGTTTTTTATAAAAACTGTCCAATTGTTTTTTTCATTTTGGATTGTATAATTGACGGGTGTGTTTTTTTCACACCCGTTTCTTTTTTGTTTGTTTTTATGAGGATAGAAGTTATGGAATTTGTTTGCCCATTCTGTAAACGCATTTTTTTCGTATCGGAGCACGATCTTCGCATACGCTATCGCCACCATATGGGACCATTCTTTTGCAATTACAGCTGTGAAATTCGCTTCATCGATCAGCGATAATAAAATTTTATGAATTTTCACTTTTTACACAGGTGTGTGTCCTTTCTGTGTCCATCCCTGTGCTATATATAATATATCTCTAGTTTTCCCCCCAACGAGGCAGACGGCGCAGAACCATATCGGTCCTGCGTCGCTTTGCGTCCGGGGGTTTTTCTATACGGTCTTTCCGTTTATCCCTTATGGTATCCATTGTGTTTCACTATTTCCCGACGGTTTCATTCGCCGGCAAAATTAGAAAAGCCCATACAGCAGATTTGCCAACGCCTCACAATTCAGTCCGTTTCATGTTCGGCTCGCTGCGCCATCCTTGGCGCAGCGTGGCAAATCAAAGCTGTATCAGCTTTTTATTTTGCTCGGCTCATTTCACATGTCGAGAAATAGGAAAACAATGTCTACCATAAGTTACCCCAGTATCTGCCGCATAAGATCATACCCTCCGGTACCATGCTCCTGGTGGTTGGCACGAAGAATGTATCGAATTGTTTTGATCTCCATTCTTGGAGACCTTTTTTTGTGCGGGCGCTTCTATTCTTTCTCGCCCTATTCGACTGCTATCTTAGAGATATTTCTAAGATAGCAGTCGAACGCCGGGAACAACAAAAAAAGCGCCCTACCATTTGGTAGGGCGCAACAGAAACAATTAGTAATTCTCTTCGTGAACTTCGAAGTAGCTCTGTGGGTGCATGCAAACCGGGCAAACACCAGGAGCCTTGGTACCAACAACGATGTGACCACAGTTGCGGCACTCCCAAACCTTGACCTCGCTCTTCTCGAAAACCTGAGCGGTTTCAACGTTGTGAAGAAGGGCACGATAGCGCTCTTCATGATGCTTCTCGATTTCAGCAACCATGCGGAACTTCGCAGCAAGAGCCTTAAAGCCTTCTGCCTCAGCGGTCTTCGCGAACTCATCGTACATATCGGTCCACTCATAGTTCTCACCATCAGCGGCAGCAGCTAAATTCTCAGCAGTTGTTCCAATACCATCCAACTCCTTGAACCACATCTTTGCGTGTTCCTTCTCGTTGTTTGCGGTCTTCTCAAATAAAGCAGCAATCTGCTCATAACCTTCCTTCTTGGCAACAGAAGCGAAATAGGTGTACTTATTACGAGCCTGGGACTCGCCTGCGAAAGCGGTCTGTAAGTTCTTCTCTGTTTGTGTTCCTGCGTATGGATTACTCATGTTCCATTCCTCCTATAAACTCTCATACATGTGGTTGTGGCGGTGCTTAGGCACCCACCTGTTGCTTATTCCTGCAATGAGGGCAAACATAGGATATCTTAAGATCATAGGACTCAATGGGAAAGCCTAACTGCTGTTCCAACTGTTCCGACAAATCTGTGAACTTCATATCCTTAATTGCACCACAGCACTTGCAAATCAGATGATCATGCGGTGTTGTATTGTCATAGCGATCCGGGGAACCCTCCACAGTTACCCGACGAATCTCACCCTGCGCACAAAGCGAATTCAGGTTGTTATACACCGTTGCAAGCACTACCTTATTGCAGCGTTCCTTCAAACGGAGAAAAATATCTTCTGCCGTTGGATGGTCGTCACAATGATTTACGATGTCTAAAATCTCTCGGCCATACTTAGTCATAGACGTTTCTCCCTTCTTGGATACTCAATTTAAAATTATTCTAATTCTAATTCTAGTAAATGTCAACAAAAAAAGGAGAAAAATTTTTACAAAAAATAGTTTTCTGTCACACTTGTAAAAATAAAAAACCGGGTATATATTAATAAAGTCGCTTGTTAGTTGAGTTTTTGAGGGTTTTATTGAAATGGAAGACAAGAAACTTTATACAGACATCATGTTAGATGCCATGACATTAGCTCAGTTGGCATCCACCAATGCCGGTAGTCATACACCGGTTGTCAGCATTACTGACTTAGAGCTCATTCTAAAAGAACATTTAAAAGAGCAGTAAAGTAAAGCCGTTACCATATGGTAGCGGCTTTCTTTTTAGTTTTACTGTTTGATTAAGGCCTCCAATACTGCCACACAGGCATTGACCCCCAGCGTTCCGGAATTTAGAATCACATCGAAGTATTCGTTGGACCCCCAGGTTGCACCGGAATGGGAGGTGAAGAACTTCTCGCGTCGTTTATCGAACTTATGCATTACTTCTTCCACCTTTGCTTCCGGAATCTGTTCTACGGTTACGGCACGCTTGGTGCGATAGTCATCATTGGCGGTGATAAACACCTTCAAACACTTCTTATCTTTTAAAATTTCCGAAGCACAACGTCCAACGAAAATCGCTCCCGGCTGCTCTGCCGCCTCACGGATAATCTCTGACTCTGTCTGATAAATCTGTTCTTCTACGGAGAGGTGTTCGTTTCCTCTGGCCTTGAAGATTGGTTTGATGGGATTCTGTTCATCCATACCCGCAACCAAATCGTAATTTAAACCCATGCGTTTGCATGTCTCTACTACCACACCTCGATCATAGAGACGGTAGCTTAATTTCTTGGAAAGCTCTGTTGCAATTGCTTGGCCACCACTGCCATAACGGCGTTCAATGGTAATGTAATCGTACATAAATAGAACCCCCTTCTCTTGCTTATACACTATCCTAATTATAACACAGTATTGTCAGATGGTAATCAGTTTTGTGTTATATTATCAGAGTTTTCAGAAAAAGCAACGATAGGGGGTTCTCTGTTTAAAATTCTTTCCGCATCATCATAGAGATGGATATGGTATAAGAAATCATCACTACGATGAGTAATACTACAGAGCCTGCCATTACAAGCACCGGCAACGGCAACAGGGTTGCATATAACATCAGATCATTGATGATCTTGGCCGGAATCAGATGGCTAAGTATAACCGCAACAATCACACAGCTTGCAATCACAGAGAATACGGCTACCTGGCTTTGTTCCGTACCAAACCGAATGACCACCGGAATCATCAAGGACAACATGATGACAGATCCTGCAATGCCACCAAGTGCATACAATGGAACTGCATCCAGTGGCATGGAGCCCGCGTTCATGAGGTTCGATATCAATCCTGCCACGATTCCGATTACTAATCCGCACAGCATCATTAGAAAAATAAATAAGTACTTCTCTGTTACATACTGTTTTCTCGTGCATGGCAGGGTAAAGATAAATTCCCCATCATGGCTTTTGGCATCGTAACTTAATGTAGACAAGCCGAAGGCTCCGCCTAACAGGGACAAGAAGGAGATTGCAAATCCGCCCATGCCCATTGCGATATACATAGCAGCAAGTGCCACGATTAAAATAAACTGTCTTCTGCGGCTTTTGATAATACAAAAATCTTTGATCATTAATCCCTTCATTCTACTCTCCTCCTAATACCATCATGGTGATTAATTCATCCACGTTACCATTCTCAATCACCACCTGTGGGTAGTTTTCCATATAGAAGTGCTTCTGATTGGTCAGACAGGCATATCCGTATGCCTCCTTCTTGCTGCGCATGATATGGCTGCGATCAATGGAATGGAACTCCTCCTCCTTCAACTTCAGCACGGCGTATTCGGATAACAATACATCTGTATCCTCTTGGAGTACAATCTCGCCCTGATGAATCAAATACAAGGAATCACATAAGCCCTCTAAATCCGAAGAAATATGGGAACTGATAATCATACTACGATTGTCCTTCTCTGCCATATAGTCACGTAACAGTTCTAACAACTGGTCCCTGGCCACCACATCCAATCCGGCCGTCGGCTCATCCAAAACCAGAATATCTGCATCGTGACACAAGGTTGATATAACTTTCAACTTCGCTTTATTTCCGTTTGACAGCTTCTCAATGGACTTATCCATAGGCAATTGTAAGCGGTTTGCCAGGGAGCAAAACTTCTGCTCATCAAACTTCGGATACAGTCCCTTTAGTGTCTTTCGAACATCATCCGGTGTCAAACACTCCGGGAAGCCGGTTTCTGCCATTGCCACACCAATACGGAGTTTTGTTTCAATCCACTCCTTGTCTCCGGCATTTGCCATATCCAGACCATCAATCACCACGGATCCACCGTTGATGCGAAGCAATCCTAGCAGCGCCTTGAAGGTGGTACTCTTGCCGGCACCGTTCTGTCCAATCAATCCGATGATGGCCCCATCCGGGACCTCCATGGATACCTGTAAATCAAAATTGTTATAGTGTTTTTCCACATTCTTTAATTGAATCATACAATTACCTCTGTCACCATTTCAAAAATTTCCTGTAGTTCTTCTTTGCTGATGCCATATCCTCTTGCTTTCTCCACCGCACGGTTCATGTCCTGTTCGATTTCCCGTAACTGCTCTTCACGCAGCATCCCCGGGTTCATACCCAAAACATACGTCCCCTTGCCATGGATGGTGGTTACCAAGCCATCGGCTTCCAACTGGTCATATGCCTTCTTCACGGTCAACGCGCTGATTTTCAGTGTCGCTGCCAGGCTTCTTACGGAAGGCAATGCCTCATCCGCTACTACTTCACCGGATACAATTGCCTTCTGTACCGCTTCTACAATCTGCTCGTAGATTGGCACCATAGAAGAACTGTTTACAATAATGTTCATGTTCTTACCTCGATATCGAATTTGTTTCTCTTGTTATAAACACTATATAACAGTACATAACTGTTGTCAACTGTTATATGCTGTTTATTTTATAAACTTTTTCACATCAAAAAAAGCACCGCCCCATAATTGGGACGGTGCCGCATAAACACTGGATTTATAGCTTTTTGAAGATGGTGGTTTCGTTCATCAGATCACTGGCGATGCGCTGGTTTTCATCCATACGGGACGTGATATTGTCCATATCGTAAACCAGGGTCTGGGTACTGTCTGCTGCACCGCTGACACCCTTCACGCCTTCATCGATGGCAACAGAAATCGTATTGATGTTCTCTGCAATCTCTGCGGTTAACTGGTTCAATACCTCGGTTTCCTTGGCGAAATCATCCATCACGCCTTCGATATAGGTCGCGTTCTCCTTGTACTTGCCACCCTGTACCACGAAGTCCTCAAATGCCGGCTGGATGGATTCTTCCATGTAGCCAACCAAACTGTTTGCATGGGAGGATAACGCGTGTACCGCGTTCATAATGATGTTATTGATATTCTGAATATTGCTTGCGGATTCCTTACTGGAAGCTGCCAGATTACTGATTTCATCTGCAACAACCGCAAATCCCTTACCGGCCTCTCCGGCACGTGCAGCCTCGATGGAAGCATTCAACGCCAACAGGTTGGTCTGTGCCGCAATGCTTAAGATATCATCCGTTAAGGCATTGACCTGGTCAACGCTCTTGGCTTCTTCAATTGCCTGATTCAAGACCACCAGAATCTCTTCGAGTCTTCGACTGGTCTCTTCTGCTGTGGAACGTGCTGCATGCTCCATGGAGTCTGCATGTTCCTTCATCTGCTTGGAGTATTCGTTGATCTCTGCAGACTTCTCAGCGATGGTACGAACCTTGTCGCTGACTTCGGATGCATTCTCGTTGATGGAACCGGTATTATTGGCAACTTCCTGCATGGTAGCAGAAAGTTCTTCGGTCAATGCGGACAAATCGGAAGCCGAGCTATTGGAGGTGTTTACGGATCCAAGTACTTCCCGTACCACGTTTTCCATATCCCCGGAGTTCTTGGAAATCATGCCGAAAATGGTCTGTAACTTCTCCATGAAAGTATTGATACCCTTGCCAACTGCTCCAACTTCATCGTCGGATAGAATGGTAATACGCTTGGTCAAATCACCCTCATGACGATCGATGCCACTGATGATTTCATTCAACTCATCGTGGGTTTTCTTAATCGGGCGAATAACATTACGCATAACCATCAGGATTGCAAACAATACTGCGATTACACTTAGTATCACCGTAACGATTGCAATTACAAGGGACAGATGATATACACGGGAAAGGGCTGCTGTTTTCGCTTCGGTATCCTTGTTCAATACCTCGCTTAAGGCGGTGGTATCTGCTTCGATTGCTTCTGCAAAAGATTTCACCTCACCGTTGGCCATGGCATACGCTTCTTCATTCTTCTGGTTGGCACTATACGCCGTCAACTGGAAGACTGCCTGCTTCATGCCGGCATAATCCTCTTGCAGCGCATGATAGGCCGATTTGGAAGAACTGTTCACATACGTGCCATAGGCTGCAATGTTTTCTTCCAGAGTTGCCTCTATCTCATCAATGGACTCCACCATACGTACCATATTGTCGAAATCCGTAGATACGATATGGGACAAGGCCATCTGGTATAACTGCTCCGACTGCTGCTGCACCGAGCTTAATGCTATGGTTCCCTGCAGGGACTCATTGGCAATGACCGTTGCATTCTTGTTTACACTCTGGATGCTTAGTAATGCAATGATATTGGATACGATAGTCAAAAGGCCTAACACCAAAACCGGTGCCAGCACCATAACGCGAATACTTTTTTTCTTCTTCATATGGCTGCCTCCTTCCTTAATCCGTAACCTTTGCTGTAATACCAGCAACCAAGGTATCCATCAGTTCCTGTAAATCACCTACGGAGCCGCTTAAAATCGCCTCTGAAAAAGCGGTCGCCGGATCCCAATAGGCACCACCGACACGTTGCAGCTGTGCATATTCCGACTGGGCAATGACTGCCTGAATGGCCGGTGATGCTGCAACTGCAGAAGATGATGCTGCGTTTGAATTGGAAGGACCCTGGCCACGCATCTCAAATCGAAGGGTCTGATTCTCCTCGTTGGAGAGATAATCGGCAAACGCGTTGGCCCAATAAACATTGGCAGAATGCTGATTTACGCCAATCAGCTTATAGCCGGCATAGGAAGCCATCTGTACCTGCTGTCCGGCTACCGTATAAGTCGGAAGCTTGACTGCACCTAAATTGTCGCCCCAGATTTCCGCCAAATCCGTAGACAACCACACACCGGACACACCTGCAATGACGGTATCGTTGGCTGCACCCTCCTTGAGGACGTCATCGCCACCATTCACAAATCCAGGATTGTAAGCGATGGCCAACATAGCATTGGCTACATCCACACCCGTAATCGGATTCTCAGTGGAATTCCAGGTACAATAATTGGTAATTCCGTCATCGTTTAATCCCAGTTCCAAACCGGTATTACCGAAGAAGGAGTACATATACCATCCGGATGATACTTCCATGGATACCTGCTTGCCATTGGACGCAGCAACCGCAAGAATACCATCCAAGGTTGCCAGATCACTCTCCTGGAAATAGGCCTTGTTGTAGTACAAAAAGTAACCGTTGTCCGCAGTCAGCGGATACGCATATAAGTTTCCGTTAATAGAGGCTGCATCTACGGACGCTGCAATGTTTCGGCTGGAAACATCGGCATTCTCCACCTGTCCAAGTACACCGGCAGCTGCAAGGGCACGCACCTGATCGTCTGCAAAGGTAAACACATCCGGCGCTTCATTGATATTGCCAAGAATCTGATCCTTACATTCCGATTCACTCATTGGCACGATATTGAAGCTGATATTTGCTTCACTACTGTGCTCTGAAGCAAAGGCGGACGTAATCTGCTCTAAAAGTGCACCATCCTCTTCTGCACCCCAGAGGGTCAATGTTACGTCTCCACTTGGAATTTCCTCCGCAGTGGTTGCTTCCTGGTTTGATGTTCCTGTTGTCGTCGATTGTTTGCCACATCCACATACCAGAAGACTAAAAAATACTGGAATAAGTAATAATTTTCTCATTCTCATCCTGGTCCTCCTCTAAGTATATTGCGTAAAATCTATTTACTGATAAGCCTATTTTACTCCCTTCAAATCCACCTCACAAGAGACTTTATGGAAATGATTTGTATTTTGTATGCTTTCCATAACATTTCCATCATTTTTCCATCGAAACTATCTAAACTGAAAAAAGATGACCTGCTTAAAACAGGTCATCTTCATCATCTAAAATACGTGCTTCTGCATCAATAAACCTTCGCTCTGCTGCGTTCACACGGTGCACCACCACCATGGATGATAAACCATCATATACAAGCATTGCCCCCACAAACATCATGCCAACGCTTACCACGCCTAAGCCGGAGGTAACACAGATCACTCCAAATATAATATTTAGGATTGCAAAGCAGATAATGAAAACCCATCGGCTTCCTCTCGCCTGCTTCATGGAGAATGCCAGCGAGAAATCCTGAATACCATGGGCAATCAAAAGCACACCTATGACCATAGGTATAATGGTCGCCGCCTTGTCCGGATTCATCAGCACCCATCCGCCAATCAATGCCACAATCGCTCCGGCAATGATTCCACCATAGCTGCGTCCTCCGGAAGCAATACCACCAACCAGCATAAGCACTCCAATAATAATCACAAGAACGCCAACCGCCTGGGCAATTACCAATACCGCGGATACCGGCCGTGCAATTAGAACCACGCCCAAAGCCAAGGTCAAAACAGCTGACAATGTTACATGTAATCGAATTCGTTTTAACGCCTCAAACATAGGATTCCCTCTCTTACTTCTTTGCTTATTTCCCTCATTTTATCACTTTGTATAAAGCAAAAAAACTCCGTCTGCCAAGACAGACGGAGCTAAATGTATATTAAAGTTCCTTAAATGCAGGTGTATCGGCTGTCGCATTGAGATAGCCTTCCAACTCGTCATCCAGTTTCAACAAGGAAACGGAATAGCCTTCCATATCGATGGATGTCATATAATTGCCCACCAGCGTCTTTGCAATGGTAATGCCCTCTGCGGCCAGGCGCTTGGTTACCGCCAAATTACATACGTATAATTCCTGGAGTGGTGTGCCACCTAAGCCATTGACCATCACTGCCACTTTGTCCCCCTTCTTGTAGATGCCCTCTGCAAGAATCTTGTCCAACAGGTGATTGGTGGTACCCTCTGCTGAACGGATTTTCTCCCGGTGGGTACCCGGCTCACCGTGAATTCCCATACCGATTTCCACCTCATCCTCTGCCAATTCAAAGCTTGGCTTTCCTGCGGAAGGAACGGTACACGGAGCCACTGCCATACCCATGGAGCGTACATTTGCAATGACCTTCTCTGCCACAGCCTTTACCGCAGCCAAATCCTTGCCGGCTTCTGCTGCAGCGCCTGCACACTTATGTACAAAAATCGTTCCGGCAATACCACGACGACCGGTGGTCCAGGTACTATTCTCAACGGCCACGTCATCATTGACCACCACCTGCTCCACCTGAACGCCTTCATCTGCTGCCATATCTGCAGCCATCTCGAAGTTCATCACATCACCGGTGTAGTTTTTGATAATCAGTAACACACCCTTGCCACCGTCTGCAGCTTTGATTGCTTCATACACCTGATCCGGTGTCGGTGACGTAAACATCGCACCTGCAACCGCTGCATCCAGCATACCTTTGCCTACGTATCCGCCATGGGCCGGTTCATGACCGGAACCACCACCGGAAATCAGGACCACCTTGCCGGCAGAGCCCCCTGCTCTTACCAACACATCAGCGCCCTCCACCCGTTTTACATACTCCGGGTGTGCAGCCACCATGCTTTCAAGCATCTCATCTACGATGTTCTCTGGATTGTTAATTAGCTTTTTCAATGTAAGTTCCCCCTTTTCATTGTGCATATCTTCAACAGGGCCCCTCCCTGTCAAATCAACCAACTCATAAATTTTTTGAAAATGTCCGCGCTTCCTCTGCCGCACCAATGACTGCGTCCAGGCTCGTTCCCTGTCCGGCTTCCGCAGCTGCTGCCACAGCACCTTCCAGAATCGGAGCGTCTGCAATCCGCGCATCGATAGGCTCTTCCAATAAGTCTAAGGCCGTTTGTGTACTTAGAATCCCACTGCCCAAATCGACAAGAATCGCCACACCATCCCCGGTGTTTGCATCCGAAATTGCTTCCATAATACGAACAGCGTCCGTTCCGATACTGCCATCCTCCATGCCCCCGCAGGGAATGATGTGATCGTTGGCGCCGGCCATCTGCGCGGCCAGCTCCACAACGCCTTCTGCTACCTTTTTACTATGTGATACAACAACAATTCCTACCATGACGCCTCCTACATACCCTTTACAAAATCACGGATACTTTCCAGCGTAATGGTGGCAGACGTTGCGCCCGGATCCTGATGTCCGATGGAACGCTCGCCCAAATAGCTTGCGCGGCCCTTGGTTGCAGCAATGGTCTTGGTATACTCCACGCCTTCCCGTGCGGCTTCACAAGCCTTCTCCAAACAGGTTGCTGCGTCTGCGCCGGCATCTGCCGCCGCAACATATGCTTCCTGTGCCGGAATCAGTGCGTCCAACATGGTCTTCTCCCCTCGGGTTGCCTTGCCGCGCATCTGAATACCGCCAATCACCGCTTCAAACACAGCCTTGCCATCCGCTACGGTCAGGGATGTCTTGCCTGCCAACGGAACTGCGGCCTTCATATAAGCCGTACCATACAGCGGACCACTGGCGCCGCCAACCTTGGATAAAAGTGTCATACCAACCTTCTTCAGTACCACACCCAAATCCGCTTCCTCCTGTGGAAGTACGGCCAATACCTCCGTAAATCCACGGGCCATGTTCACACCATGGTCAGCGTCACCGATTTCCCGGTCCAAATCTGTCAAAAAGTCTTTGTTCTCAATGATTGCGTTGCCAATTTGCTCCACGCATTGATAAATCTTGGATGCCATTCCCCCATGCCTCCTGTTGCATAAAATTGTAATAATTTTTGTGCAAAAAGTACATCTATACTTATCTTTTCGCACAACTTCTATGCAAATCATTATACATTTTCCCAATTTCCGGGTCAATGTACGAAGCACGCCAATTCATTCACCAATGCATGAATTTCATTCCACCTTAGCCTGCCTGCTGCACATCCTCTCCTTGGATCTGCTTCCGCAGCTGCTTGGCAGCAGTTACCAGGTTGGCTAAGCTGGCCTTGGTCTCGGTTTCCCCACGGGTCTTCAACCCGCAATCCGGATTTACCCAAAGTTTCTTCTGTTCCACACGCAAAAGCATCTGCTCTAAGGCCTGTGTAATCTCCTCCACAGAAGGAACGCGTGGGCTGTGAATGTCGTATACACCCGGTCCCACTGCGGTGCGGAATTCGTTCTCCTTCAAGGAATCTAGAATCTGTAAGTCGGAGCGGGACGCCTCGAAGGTGATTACATCTGCATCCATGGCATCGATAGCCGGGATAATATCCGTAAACTCGCTGTAGCACATATGGGTGTGAATCTGGGTCTTGGCTGCAACACCGCTGGCCACCAGACGGAATGCCGGGATGGCCCAGTTGAGATAATACTCGTACCAATCACTTTTTCGCAGCGGAAGCTTCTCACGCAGGGCTGCCTCATCAATCTGAATGATGGAGATACCGTTTTTCTCCAGGTCCAATACCTCATCACGGATTGCCAGAGCAATCTGCAAGGTACTTTCCTTCAGGCTGATATCCTCTCTTGGGAAGGACCAGTTTAAGATGGTCACCGGACCGGTTAACATACCCTTGACCGGCTTGTCGCTGCAGCTTTGTGCATAGACAGCCCAATCCACGGTAATCGGAGCTTTTCTGGATACATCGCCCCAGATCACCGGCGGCTTCACGCAACGGGTACCATAGGACTGCACCCACGCCTTCTGGGTAAACAGATAACCTTCTAAGTGCTCACCAAAGTATTCCACCATGTCATTTCGCTCGAACTCACCGTGAACCAACACGTCTAAGCCCAACTCCTCCTGGAGTGCGATGCAGGATGCGATTTTCTCCTTGTTGAATGCCACATAATCTTCCCGGCTTAACTCGCCGCGACGGAACTGCAATCTTGCCTTCCGTACGTCTGCAGTCTGTGGGAAGGAACCGATGGTCGTGGTCGGAAACAGCGGCAACTGTAATGCTTCCTTCTGAATCTTGGCACGCTCATCAAAGGACGGATGACGGGTGTAGTCCTCCGGTTGGATGTTCTTCACCCGCTGTTGTACCGCCTCATCCCGGCTGTTGATACGCTCTGTAAAGCAGCTCGCATTCTCTTCCAACAGTGCCTTGCTACCGGTTGTATTTCCAACAATTTGGGCAAGGTCTTTCAGCTCATATAGTTTCTCTTTTGCATAGGCAAAATGCTTCTTGTAAGCATCCGAAAGCTTTTCTTCCGATTCCAAGGTGTATGGAACATGCAACAAGGAACAAGAGGTATTTAACGCAATCCTTAAAACCCCTGCTGCCGCAATGGCATCCACCAGTTCCTTGGTTTTGGCGTAGTTGTTCTTCCAGATATTCTTGCCGTTAACCACGCCGGCAAACAACACCTTATCCTGCGGGAAGCCATACTTCTCCACCAGAAACAGACTCTTGTGGCCTTCCACGAAGTCCAAACCAATGCCATCGAAATCCAAATTTACCAGGTCCTTGTACACATCACGCACATCGCCGAAGTAGGTCTGCAGCAAAAGTTTTACGTTCTTTTTGGCAGCAAAAATTGGGGCGTAGGCCGCCTGGAATAACTTCCAATCCGCAGCATCCACATCGTGCACCAAGTACGGTTCCTCCAACTGAATCCATTCTGCGCCCTCTGCTTCTAAGGCTTCCACCAATTTGCCATACGCTTCTCCCAACGCCTGCACCACGTCTGCCGGAGTCTTCTTGCCCACAAACTTTGCCAGTTTCAAGAAGGTAAAAGGTCCCACGATGGTTGGCTTGGTAACAACGCCCAAGGCCTTGGCTTCCCGATACTCACGGATTGGCTTATCTCCTGCCAAAAAAATCTCGGTATCATCCTCAATTTCCGGTACCAGATAGTGATAGTTGGTATTAAACCACTTCTTCATCGCCTGGGCTTTTACGTTGCCTGCGGCTCCCTGATAGCCTCTGGCCATGGCAAAATAGCGCGCCAAATCGCTTACTTCCAAATCCAAGTAGCGCTTTGGAATCACATGAAACAAAACCGCCGTATCCAACAAACCATCATAATGAGAGAAATCGTTGGAGGAGATGAAATCCACGCCGGCATCCGCCTGCTGTTTCCATCCGTACGCACGCTGACGGGCACCCTCTTCCAAGAGCGCCTCCTCGGTCAGCTCCCCCTTGAAATATCCTTCGGTTACAAACTTTAATTCCCGATCCGCACCAATACGCGGGAATCCAATCACTGCTGTTTTCATATCATAATCTCCATTCTTCTTCGGGCTTTCTGCCCAACAGATATTAAAAAGAGTATAGTAGAGCCTTTTTCCCGGGTAAAATACCAAAGCCTTTGGCTTATCCATAGATTTTATCTATGAAAGTGTGTATAATCGCATCAGAACCTATTTTAAAAAAGGGAGAATGCCATGACATTAAAACAGCTGCGCTACGTGGTCACCGTAGCAGATACCAAGAATATTACGGAAGCGGCAAACCGCTTGTTTATTTCACAGCCCAGTCTGACGGCTGCCATTCATGAATTGGAACGTGAGTACGGCCTTGTGCTGTTTCACCGCAGTAAGAAGGGTGTCACCACCACGGCCGAGGGCGAAGAGTTTTTAAGTTATGCCCGTCAGATGTTAGAACAGGAGGATTTGATCAATGCCCGCTATACGGGAGCTCCCACCGGCAAAACCAAGTTCTGCGTATCTTCCCAGCATTATTCCTTTGCCGTGGAAGCCTTCGTGGAACTGTTAAAAACCCATGGTGGTGAGAAGTATGAGTTTCACATGCGGGAAACCCAGACCTACGAGATCATCGATGATGTGGCCCACCTGCGCAGTGAAGTGGGAATTCTCTATCGAAATCCGTTTAACGAATCCATCATAAAAAAAACGCTTCGCGACAACCAGCTCTCCTTTGAGACACTGTTCATCGCGAAGCCTCATGTGTTTGTATCCAAAGATTCTCCTCTGGCCAAGAAGAAAACCCTGCGGCCGGAGGATTTGGTTCCTTATCCGCGTCTATCCTACGAACAGGGGAACCACAACTCCTTTTATTTTTCGGAAGAAATCCTAAGCACCTTGGATGCAGACAAGGAGTTGATTGTCTGCGACCGTGCCACGCTTTTTAACATGTTAGTGGGCCTCGACGGCTACACCATCTGCAGCGGCATCATCAATGAAACCCTCAACGGGCCCAACATTGTTGCACGCCCCTTAGATGTGGAAGACTATATGGAAATCGGCTATATCCTGCCGGCCTCCATCCGTCCCTCAGCCCTTACTGCAGCCTATATCCGCATGCTGCAGCAAATTACTGCCGGCACGCCTTCCAATTAGTACTGATCCACGTTGGAGGAATCCACTGTTACGAATGGAACCCAGATAAAAAGTCCATCCTCAGTTGCGCCGTCTACGGTACCGGATAATGACTGTCCCTTGGCCAGTGCAATGGCACCATTGACCGCTGCGGTACCCTGTCCGGCGGTATCCTGCAATACGGTCATGCACATATCGCCATCACGTACCGCCTGCTTACCACCATCGGTTGCATCGATACCTGCAACCAGGTACTTATGGGTATCATATCCGTTGTCCTTCATCCAGTTAATTGCACCAATTGCCATCGGGTCATTGTTGGCAAATACAGCATCAAAGGACTGGCCGGTTAATTTAAACAGTTCTAACTTATCATACGCAGTGGTATCGGACCAATCTGCATAGTCCATAAATACAATATTGACTGCCACACCATTGTCACGCAAGTAATCACGTACCGCATTGCTTCGTGGATTAACTGCGGAATGGCCCTTCTGACCTTTTAAAATAATGATGTTCATGGAGCTTGGTTTACCCAGCTTATTCCATACATACTCTGCCTGTAACAATCCGGCTTCCTTCTCATAGGAGGCAACGTACACATACTTATCTGCCTCTAAGGTACTCTCATCTGGCTGGTTATTGATAAACAAAATCGGCAAGCTTCCGGCTGCGGTCTCCATCTGCTTTGCAGTGGACGCATCTGCCAGACGACAGATGATGGCATTATATCCACCGGCTGCAGCCTGGGAAATCTGCTCCTTCTGCTTTGCTACACTGTTCTCTGCATACACGATATCCATCTGGGCACCGCATGCAGCTGCATGTTCTTCCATGGCAGCTACCAATACCGTAAGGAAGGTATCGGTCTCATCGTGCAGCGCCAACAGAAGCTTTACGCCCTTGCCATCCACAGCACCGGAAGATGAGGAAGCAGATTTACCGGATCCACATGCGGCCAGGGAAAACATCATAACCAAACTCAATACTAAAGCAATTGCTCTTTTCATTCGCTTTTTCATATTATCACCTCGACTAATTTATGCGATTCATTCTGCGCGTCTTAAATCTTGAACTTCTGAACATAAGATGTCAGCGTATCAGACGTATTCGCCAATTCGTGTGAGTTGTCTGCTACATCCTGGCTGCTCTGAGTAATGCTGTTGGCCTGCTCTACCATGTGAGCACTGGTCTCAAGAATTTCATCTGCGCTGGCTGCCTGCTCCTCGGAGATTGCAGCAACATTGGATGAAACATCATCAACCTTCTGGACATCCTGAAGCATTAAATCAATCAGCTGATTGGACTTTTCAATGTTCTCATAAATTCGATCAAAGGTACCAACTGCGGTGTGAATCAACTCGCTGTTCTCATCGATGTTCTTCGCAGAAGTTTCTGCCTGCTCGACAACGTTGCTGATTGCCTTACGAACTTCGTTGATCAAGCGGGAAATATTCTCAGCAGAAGCTGCGGAGTTCTGTGCCAGCTTGGCAATCTCACTTGCAACAACTGCAAATCCCTTGCCGGCCTCACCTGCACGAGCAGCTTCGATGCTGGCATTCAAGGAAAGTAAGTTGGTCTCTTCTGCGATTTCACCAATCAAACCAACAATCTTGGTGATTTCTTCAGAAGCCTTGCCGACGTCATTAATGGAATCAACCAAAGCATCGTTAGTATCCTTGATGCCCTGCATTGCCACGCTTAACTGTTCCATATCGTTACGGCCCTGCTTACTGATTTCTACGGTTTCCTTCATGCTCTCATTGGCCTGAATGGAATTCTCTCTGGTATCGGAAACAACCATTGCTAAGGTGGTTGCATTCTGAGCGATTTCATTAATGGCAATTGCCAACTGATCAACGGTGGTGTTCAAGTTCTTCATCGCATCTGACTGGGATCTGGATGCTTCAAACATGTTCTTGGAAACCAAATCGGAGTTATCCGACTGCTCTTTTAACCGCTCGGACTCATTGTTGATGGAGGTCAACATATTCCGCATGGAGTCGACGAACTCACCAACCTTGGAACTCATCAAACCGATTTCGTCGTTGCTGTCAGACTTCACTTCGATGGTGAAATCGCCGGCAGACATATCGGTGATGTGCTTGGTAATCGCACCAAGCGGAGCAACCACGCGAGATACGGTTAAGTTAATCAGAAGGACGATGACTGCAATCGCAATCAAACCTACAATAATCAAAATGTAGGTCAACTTGGTAACATCCTTTAAGATGGTCTTCTCAGCGATATAGGAAACCAGCAACCAGTCGGTTCCTTCAACCTGCTTAAAAGCAACTACGTAGCCATTCAAGCTTTCGGTGGTGTAATCTCTCGCTGCAACCTTCTTCGCAACAGAGGCCATCATCGGCTCGGAATCGCTGGTGGTCAATACGGTATTTACACGCGCATCATCTCCATGGGCAAGGATGGTATTGTCGTTGGTATCAATCAAAAAGGCAGCCGCCTTGTTCATCTTGACACCGGAGTTTACGATAATACTAATCTGATTTAAGGAGAGATCGGCAGCCATAATCTTCAACTGGCCGGATCCATCATTGACAATACCGGAAGCAGAAATAATCGCCGTTCCGTTGGCATCTTCATAGGTACTGCCGTATGCCATCTCGACACGGGTCTGACCCTGCTTGAACCACTCCTGGTCCTTGACGGAAGCAAAGGACTTGGTGGAGTTCTCAGTCTTAAACACCTTGCCGTTGGCGGTGGCAACATACGGGCCTTCCGGGCAGTAGGAGTTCATGCCCTGACATCCATTGATGATGGCCTGTAACTGTTCATCATCCGGCTGGGTTTTCTCAATCAGTGTTTTCACTGTGGAGAAATTCTGCAAGTTATTGTTCAACCAGGACTCGATGTTGTCTGACTGGTTTTCAATGGATGAACTTAACTGAGATTCTGCCATCTCCGTCATGCTCTTACGAGACAAAAAACCGGAGGTGAGTACCAGGGCCAAAATCATTAAAACGACCACCGGTAACAGGAATAAGAGTAACTTGTTTTTAATCTTGGTTTGTTTTGTTTTCTTACTCTCTTTCATTTGTTTTCGCTCCTTTGTTCAACAACTATGGCGTTCATCCCCCATGTGCGCCGACTCTGAAGTCTAAAATCTGGGGATCACTGTAAATGGTAATTCCCAACAAAATTATTATACTACTATTATGAAATTTTATCTATTATCAACAAGGTGTAATCTGTCAATATATAATAAGTTCTCTTGTTGTATATTCATTTAATCTATTTGGATTTCTCGTTCAGAAATGGTCGTGCCACGTGCACATTAAAAAATTCAATCAACGGACCCATGAAAAAGGCCGTAATGATAGTACCAATACCGGCAAAGGTGGTAATCGCATGCCAATCCCCACCGCTGATCAGGAACAGCACCACGCCAAGCACCACGCATACGATATCCGTTGCAATACGAAGGTACTGGAATTTGCCCAGGTGCCAGGTATCCGCCATAATGATTGCAACTGCATCATAGGTGGACACACCCAGATCCGCAGTCATATAGAACGCGGAACCAAAGCAGATGATGACAACGCCAATGACTAGTGCAGCAGCGCGGATTGGAATGGATGGTTGCGGGAACATCTGTTGCAGCAAACCGTAACTAAACTGGGTGACATACCCTAAGAACAGAAGATTGATTACGGTCGCAATTCCGATTTTCTTGCGATTGAAACATAGGCTAAACGACAAGAGCACCACGTTGACAATCACATACAGCGTACCAAATCCAATTGGAATCAGATGATCCATGCCACTCATGAAAGCCTGAAAGGGATCCACACCGAAGGCTGCCAGCTTAAAAATACCAACGGAAAACCCACAAACAAGCACACCCAATACCGACATCGCAATTCGTTTTGGTAACATATCGTCCTCCTCTATAAAACCCCTACATACTTTGACAAAATCATTATATATGTAATCCCCATCTGTCGTCTATCTTTCTGTGAAAAAAAGCAAGAATTGTAAGAGGGAAACAGGAAGAAAAGCAAGAATTGTAAGTTTGGAGTCTACCGAGCCGGCAGGCGAAAATCGAACGCGCGACCGCGGGTGAGCGAGGGGGTGCGGTCGTCCATTCGGAACGGCAAGTCCAAGGACGTTGCAAAGCAGATTCTTGCTAACCCGAAGGTTGAGATTTCCGCTATAGCTGCCGGCAAGTGGATTCGCCTCAGTGGTAAGCTGGTCTTAGATGACCGCTTCGAAGATGCCACTGCAACCTTCTGCTCCTTCACTGACGCTCCGGAAACTGTTACATTCTAGTCAACAAAAGGTTGCATGCAGTCCGTTAGCGGTGAGTTCATAGACCTGGGTGCAACACTCCTTGATGTACTTTCTATCATGAGAAATGCTGATGACTGCCCCCGGGAAATCCCGTATCATCTGCCGGATGACCGGTCCGGAGAGAGGCGAGAAATTTCTGGTAGGCTCATCCAGAATCAGCACATTGGCATCCGATAAACTCATCTTCAGAAGCAATACCTTAGCCTTCTGTCCACCGGATAATTCTCCGATGGGATGATCCATTTCGTCAGCCGTATACTTCAAGGAACCAAGGTAGGTTCGGATGCGGGTGCGGGCTTCCTTATCCCCGGTATCATCCAAAAACTCCACTGGAGTTTGATGGAAATCCAACAAATCCTCATAATTCTGCGGCATATACTGTACCCGAATATCTCTCCGCTGCAACAGTTCCTCTGCCATTTGTTTTAAAAGTGTTGTTTTTCCAACACCATTCCTTCCAATAATACAAATGCGCTCCGGCCCACGGACACAAAGCGAAATATCTTTTGCCAGAATCTTCGATTGATCCGGAGCCAGAAGTTCCTCCAAGGCATACTCCACCACGGTTTTGCCCGCCGGCATTTTGGATTCTTCCTTGCCCAGCTTGAAGAAGATTGCTTCCTCCTGTTCCGGCATCTCTGTCATCTGTTCATCCTGTTTTTCAAACCGGCGTCCCATAGATTTTACCGTATGCATCTTATCCTTAAGATTATGGGCAGCCTGCATTTTATCCGCCAGATCCTTACCCGCACCATTGATAGTTGCCTGGGCATGATTGACGCTCTGTAGAATGCGACGATACTTCTCATCCCGCTGCTTCTTGGCTCTACGATCAGACTCTGCCATCTGTGCCTGATGGGCAAAGGCATCGGCCCGGCGCTTGATATATTCGGTATAGTTAGTTTTCATCACGGTATAGCGGGATTTTGTCTTCCGCTGAATCTGTTCCAAATGAATCATGACGTTCGCCGTGCGTTCAATCAAGGTTTCATCATGAGAAATGTAGAGTACGATTCCCCTCCACTCATTGATGAGTTGCTCCAACAGTTCCAAGGTCTCAATATCGATATCGTTGGATGGCTCGTCCAGTAGCAGCGCCGTAGGCTCATCCATGAGCAGGCGCATCAGCTGTACCTTAACCTTTTCACCACCGGAAAGGGTTCCCATCTTCTGTTCACTGTAGAAGATGTCGTTTGGCAGTGTGAATCGTCTCGCCAGTTCTGCCAACTCCTTCGGCGTCTGGTCAAAGAACAGATTTGCCTGGCTAAAATACTCATAGATGCTTTTCTCTCGGTCCTCTTGCGGCAGTTCCTGTGCCAGATACCCCATACGCTCTCGCCCCAGGATACGTTCACCACGGCACTCTGTATAATCCTCCACCATGTCAGGATCATACAACCACTTTAGTAGCGTAGACTTGCCGTTGCCTTCTTCGCCGATAATCACCGCCTTATCCCCGTTATTCAGCGTCATATTGAAATCATCTAATATCACACGCAAGTCTTTGCGATGCGTGATGGTTAAGTTCTTTACTTGTAACATATAGGTCCTCCTTATACGCAAAAAGTCCATTCTGCGTACGCAAAATAGACTCACACAAATAAACCTATATATAAAGATAGGCTCGGACTGCATGATAATCTAATTTAAGCGTACACAAACAAGCTGCTCGCAGCAGCTTTTCAATCATCTGTAACTACTTAAATCAAATTATCGAATTGTCATTTCCTCACCTATGCACAATGTGCTCTTTCTTTTTAATAATCAAACATTATCACGATTCTATGGGGATTGCAACATCTTTTCCCTCCTTATCTAACATCAAATCGCGGCGTTCTTTCAATAATTAGCACCAAGCCATCTTCTTTATAACTAAACGCATATCCCCGTTCGTGAAGAAAATAAAAAAGCCAGGAGTCGTTACTCCTAGCTTTCTGTTTCCCAGCATAAAAAAAGGGGGGATAGTCGTTTCATCGTCGCTCACTATTAATCATAAAAGAGCATTTCTTTTTATCCACCAAGTAATTTTGCATTGCCTGAAAATATTATCACTCATACCAACTATGCGTTTCATTTACACCATTGTATCCAGCTCTAGTAAAGGTATGTGTTGAATATGCACTTGAAATTCTAAGTGGAAGCGGACCATTAGGAACAGATACACTTGCATTGCATCCATACACCTTTCCATAATCCAGTCTCTGGTGATCTGTCTTGTGCCAGCCATCCGGTCCATAAGCAGTACACAAAGTATCTATTACATCCATATATCCATTCTGAGTATACGATTCTGCCATAGCAGTTTTTTGGCTATCATATATTTTCAAAGCATGACAGCAAGTTACAGAGTTTCCTTTTAAGCGGATGATATTTTTCATTTTTTCCCAAAAACTAGTTGGTGTTGCAATGTCTTCTCCCGCCACAACAGCATCTGGTTCCATGCCAGCAAACTGGTCCTCAATATAATTTTGGGAGACTTGCGACTCTTGCGCATTAACTGTAATAGAGATAGGCAATAAAATAATAATAAGTAAAAATGCACAAACCTTTTTCAACATCTTTTCCCTCCTTATCTAACATCAAATCGTGGCGTTCTTTCAATACTTAGCACCAAGCCATCTTCGCGCAGTAATAACATCTGCCCTACTCCAGTTTTATCCGGTATCGTAATTGTATCAAAGTAAGCATAATTATCCCCCCTAAGATTCTTATACATACGGTACGGTTCGTTTCCATCAAGCGATAACTGCTCCCAATCACAGAAATATAGGAGCACATAATCATGACCATCTTCGTCCCACGGCGTTATATGCACTGTGCGTTGTTCATTAGGATGTACGGTTATTAGCAGGTTGTCGCCATTGTTCTCATCCAATATTCCAAAACCAGATATTTCGCCGTCAAGAGAAGATGCCTCTAATTCAACGCCC
>JAILOI010000123.1 GCA_024690885.1 Lachnospiraceae bacterium | reverse complement strand
GTAATCATGGTTGCCCGACGTACCCGAATTCCCACCAGTTCTGCCTCATGGGCAATCAGCTGATCCAGGGTGGAGGTAAAGGTTGCTTCCTGTTCCTCGAGGGACTGCACCACAGAATTTAGGGTCTGATACTCCTTCTGGACATCCTTCATCTGATTTCGTTCCATGGCTTCCATTACCGCCGTCGCCTGGGTTACATACGCGCTAAGGGCACCATAATACGGTTCATACGCCTTGGACAGTGCATCGTTCATCTCTGCCGTTGCAAACTTGGTCACATCTTCCTGCAAGGTATCTGCCGTACTTTGCATATTGCCGATGGCTTCCTTCATCTCAAGCACCACATCCGCAGATGCTTGACGCTGCACCATACTGTTGAGTGCGCAATCGTTAACGATGCCCATATTCTCTTCGAGTTGCTTTTCCTCCTGCAACATGGCAATGGTGTAATCCGAAAGCAACTTCGTAGAAAGCTCCACCTGGTTGTTGGTAACCCCGCTCATTCCGGCGTTCACACCGAAAATCAACAACAGCGCCAGCAAAACCGTTAGCATACGCAACTTAATTGATTTTGTCATTCTCTCTTTCATTTTTTCCTCCGCATATAATAAAATACCTGTATTATAGCAGAGCAAATGAAAAAGATTTGACAGTGCGGATAATTTGTCAAAAATTCAGGATAACTGGCACCTTCATCCTAGTTCTTAAACTGCATATCATAGAGCCCACGATAAATTCCGTAGCGCTCCATCAATTCTTCATGGGTACCCTGTTCCTCGATTCCCTGCTCCGTCAGCACTAAAATCTGCTGCGCATTTCGAATGGTGGATAAGCGATGAGCAATGACAATGGTGGTACGATTGGCGGCTAAGGATTCCAAGCTATCCTGCACCACTTTCTCCGATTCATTATCCAAGGCAGAAGTTGCCTCATCAAAAATCAGAATCGGTGGATTCTTCAGGAAAACTCTGGCGATGGATAACCGCTGCTTCTGACCGCCGGATAACTTCACACCACGCTGTCCGATGTCCGTATCATACCCATCCGGCATACTCATAATGAAGTCATGGGCGTTGGCACTCTTGGCCGCCGCAATGACTTCCTCCCGGGTGGCATCCGGCCGACCGTACAAGATGTTCTCATAAATGGTGCCGGCAAACAGATACACATCCTGCTGCACGATACCAATCTGATTCCGTAGACTATGCAACGTCACATCCCGCACGTCCTTGCCATCAATGGTGATGGAGCCCTCGGTCACGTCATAGAATCGGGGAATCAGGGAGCATAACGTACTTTTGCCCGCACCGGAGGAACCCACCAACGCATAATACGCGCCCGCCGGAACGGTGAGGTTTACGTTGGAGAGCACCGCATCGTTGGCGTCCTCATAACGGAAGGATACGTTGGAAAATTGGATTTCGCCATCCTTGATTTCCATGGGTTTTGCACCCTTCTTATCCGTAATATCCGGCACCGTGTCCATAATCTCCCGGAAACGCTCAAATCCGGTGTACCCGTTCTGGAACTGCTCAGTGAAGTTGATCAAGGTGTTGATTGGCTCCGTCAGCACCCCAATGTAGAGCATGAAGGTTACGAGGTCCGTCGCCGTCACCTGACCACCGGAGATTAAGAGGATACCGGAGACGATGACCACCACCTGAACAATGGTGGTAAAGGTTCCCACGCCGGCCTGGAACACGCCCATATAGAAGTAGCTGTTCTTCTTGGCGCTTAAAAAACCATCATTGCCGATTTTAAACTTCCGATTCTCGATTTCTTCATTGGCAAAAGACTTCACCACACGAATACCGGAGAGGTTATCCTCAATCTGTCCGTTGATCTCTGCGATTTTCACACGGTTATTCCGGAACGCTCCCCGCATCTTCTTATTCAAGATATAAGAAAAAGCAAACATAAACGGCAACACCACAATGGCTGCGATGGCCAGCTTCCAGTTGATGGAAATTAGAATCGCAATGGCTCCCGCAATCTTAATCACCGAAAGAATGATATTCTCCGGACCATGGTGCATCAGTTCCGTAATATCAAACAAGTCATTGGTGATACGTGACATCAATGCACCCACCTTCTGATTATCAAAGAAGGTGAAGGACAACCGCTGAAGATGATTGAAAATCTCCGCACGCATGTCATATTCAATCCAGGTTCCCATCACATGACCGATGTTGGAGATATAGAACTTACAACCGAAGTCTACCACAATCAGAATCACCAATCCGATGGCAATCCACTTGCCCTGTGCAACAATCACTTCCGGGGTTTCATATATCAAGGTGGCGGTCACATAGCGCACCAGCAACGGAATCATCAGTACAATGGAGGCTGAGATGGCTGCAAATACTAAATCCAGCCAGAAGACGGCCTTGTACTTTCCGTAATACGTAATCATTGTTTTTAAATTCTTCCACATCATACGTTCCTTTTTCCAATATTATGCAATCAAATTGTAGTATGTTCCATTGTGCACCATTTGTTTTGGAATTTCAATAGCATTCTGTGCCAAGAAAAAGGGCTCCCCCGCGGGAACCCTACTTCTTTCCATATAATGACAGGGGCAACTCTAAGCCATGGGCTTCCAGCAGCGCCTCGTCTTTTAAAATATCTGCGGCTGCACCATCTGCCACAATTTGGCCACCATCCATAAGAATCACCCGGTTACAGGTATCTAGGATGAAATCCAGGTCATGACTGGCAATCAGCTTTAGATGATCAAACTCATGTAACACGTGAATCAGATTTCTGCGATTCTTCGGATCGAGCGCGACGGACGGCTCATCCATTAGAATCACGTCCGGCGTCATGGAAAGTATGGTTGCAATGCTTGCTAGCTTTTTCTCTCCACCGGATAACTTATAAATCGGCTTCTTGCGCAGATGCTCGATGTGCACCTTGGCCAGGGCCTTGTCCACCCGACGCTGTACTTCATCTTCCGGCAGGCCGTAATTACGGGGCGCAAAGGCCACATCCTCTTCCACCGTTGTCATAAACAACTGGGCCTCCGAATCCTGGAACACGTAACCAATCTTCTCCCGCACCTTGGGGAGGGTCTCCCTGGACAAGGGAATTTCTTCAAGCCGAATGCTTCCCGTAAAACGCAAATCCAAGCCTACCAAGAGTTTTAACAAGGTGGACTTGCCCACACCATTGGCTCCCACAATACCGATGGCTTCCTGCTCCCCGGCATAGAAGCTGATGTCCTGTAGAATCGGCACCTGCGGCTCATAGGAAAAATTCAGATGTTCTACCTCAAGATGTATATGGCTCATACAAACAATCCTCCAATCAGCGCAAATACCGGATATGTGCGCAGTACAAACAAAAGCACCAACCAAAACAGCAGATATCCCACATCTCCCCTGGACTGCTTCTTGGGTTTCCCCTGAGGGAACTCCCCTGTAAAGCCGCGCAGGCACATACTCTCATAGACCTCCTGGGCCCGATCCATGCTGCGAAGCAAGAGCTGTCCCACCATGGACCCCCAGGCCGAAATGTGAATTCCCCGCTGTCCCGGTGCGCGCAAGGCATAGGCCTGGGTCATCCGCTTGGTTTCTTCTAATAATACGGTCATGTACCGATAGATTAGAAGGAACTGCGTTACCATAATCTTGGGCACATGTACCAGACGAAAGGCATAACAGATGCCCTCCACACTGGTGGTTGCAATCAGGATATAGGAAGCAAACACCGTAAGGACGCCTTTGATCATCAAGGTCAGCATGGAAATCATTCCACCGGTGATCATCAATCCACCAAATGCCCCCACCGGGGTTCGATCAAAGAAGGGGTTCAACACGCCCACAATACACACCAGCGGCAACACAATCCGCAGGCGATGCAGCGCATCTCGTATGGACAGTTCCCCTATGATAAAGCAGGCCACAGGATAAATGCACATAGCAAGAAGTCCCTCCACCTGATACTTGTGGAAGGACACCGTCAGCGTAATATAGTAGATGGTCAGCACAAGCTTGACCAGTGGGTGCAGGTTGTTCATCCACCGGTCTTCTTTTGCCATGGCATCTAATTTTTGAATTTCATAAATCGCTTGATTAATCTTGCTCATTTACCGTAACTGTCTTCTTATTGTTTTTGAAAAAACGGAATGCATAGGATGCCAATACACAAACACCCAACACAATCAATGCACCAGCAATTCCGGATACCGTCGTTCCTGCGGCAGAATCACTGCCGGAGAATGCATAATCCGGTAAAAAGGATGTCTTCTCCTGGATGGAAGCAAACACATCGTATGCGCCACCGGCTGCTTCTAACTCGGTATCACCGGTAATTCTTGCGATGGACCATTCCAATCCATCCGGGAAAGAAGATGCAAACAAGGAAAGAATACCACCAATCAAAGCAGCAAGCACTGCCAATACACCGATGGTCTTACCGAAGGATAACTTGCCTTCCTCCGACTGTGTGGTACCCCAAAGTAACTCAGGACGTGCCTCATGCACAAATACCAATACGGCAGAGGTAATCAAACCTTCCACAGCACCGATTGCCAAGTGAATTGGCTGCATGGTTGCAACAAATACAGCGAATGGAAGTTCTGTCACGCCGGAGATGAAAGTTTCTAAACATACCGAGAATGCACCAAGCTGTAGTGTCAAAATACAGCCCAACATGGAAGCTGCCACAATTTTGCCCTTGGTAATTCCCTTCTTCATCATCGGACGCCAAATCAGCAGTGCGCCTACAAAGCATCCATAAAATGCCATATTCCAGATATTACATCCGAGTGCCAGTAATCCGCCATCGGCAAAGAACAAACATTGCACCAGAAGCACTCCGATCATCGTCAAAAATCCCGCATACGGTCCCAACAAGGCAGACAGCATCATACCACCACAGAGATGTCCACTGGATCCGGTTCCCGGAATCGTAAAGTTAATCATCTGTGTAGCGAATACAAAAGCTCCCATAACCCCCATCAATGGAATCTTCTTCGTATCGTTCTCTAATCGTACTTCCTTCACAGACTTCCCCGCAGCCAATGTGGAAGCTACATACATCGTACCTGCAACTGCAGGGACGATTAACGCATCAGCCATATGCATCACACATATCCTCCTCTATCTCATACTTTCATTTTGCGTCATCGCTTCATTTAGTATACAAGTGAGGCAGAAGCCTCACAAGCCTCCGGGGGGGATATTTTTTAAAGAAATTTTAGGGAATTACTGGGCAGTTGAACGTAGGTTACAGCATCTGTTCCACTTGCTCCATTATCTTTGCTAGATTTGCTAGATTCGAAGTTGCAGAATCAGTTTCTAATGAATGGTTGGCACCCTCCACGGTGTATAGCTCTAAATCCAGTCTATTGCACTGTTCCTTCGCAATATCCGACGGGCACCAAGGGTCACTTAACCCATGGAACACCAGGCCGGCTTTTTCCGATAACAGCTCAAAGGTCTGCGGGACCGGGGTAAAAACAAGATGTCTGGCGTGTACCTGTAACGCCCGGTCATAATAAGCCGCCAGCGCTGTTCCGATGCTCTTTCCGATGAACACCACATCCCCATACGATGCAAAATCCATGTTTCCCAGCTGTTCCTTAATCTGGGAAGCTGCAATTTCAAACGCCTCCTGCATGCGGGCTTTATCGTTCATAATCTCTCTGGCTTTATATGGGAAATCATACTGCACTTCTACGATTTCATATCCTTTTTCCCGAGCCAGTCGCTTGGAAAAATATAACAATGGTTTGTCGCTGTGATATCCCATTCCTGGGAAAATCACTGCCAGTTTCTTGTCTTTCATCCTTTCCTCCCCTATACGGCAGTTTCTATCATTCAGCCTAGCACACCGTCCTCCCTTAGGGAACCCCCATCAATCAAGCAAATTATCAATCGTCCTCTAAAAATCAGATTGCCATCACATAAATTTGACACGGATTCCACTCATCCCACAATGTTGGAAATACTTCAAATTCTTTGAATCCGAGGCTTAAATAAAACATATTTGTGGCATCATACTCTTTATATTTTCCCATCTGTACCGTTTTTACCTGAATAAAAGAATATCCTTTATCCCTTACTGCACATTTTGCTGTATTAAAAAGTTCCTTTCCGATACCTTGTCGGTGGTA
>JAILOI010000111.1 GCA_024690885.1 Lachnospiraceae bacterium | reverse complement strand
CCAGACGAGCTTATCACAGGCAATCTTTGGGAGCCAAAACCACAGGAGGACTACTCGTCCACACCAATAGGAGAGTATTCTGTTTATCAAAAGCCTACGGGAGCAGGCAAGCCATTTCTTGGAACCACCTATGGTTCCTCTGGAAGCAACAAGGCATCTGCTCCGGCCTTTGGTAAAACATTTACAGTGGGAAGCTCTACAACAGCAGTTGCTAACAAAAATGGCACAAAAATCGAAAAAAGTGAGCTTGAATATGGCGTTGGAGACAGAGTTAGCCACATCAAGTTCAAAGAAGGCACAGTGAAGGCCATAATTGATGAAGGACGCGACTATGAGGTTACTGTAGAATTTGATGGAGTTGGAATCAAAAAGATGTTTGCGTCTTTTGCAAAACTCAAGAAAGTCTAGGTTTTTGTTTATTGGTGTAAACCATATCTGTTAGTTAAAAGGAGTTATATATGAAACGTGGAGAAATAGTTCAGGGTAAGGTTGTTAAGGTTTCCTTCCCTAACAAAGGAATAGTTGAGACCGCTGAGGGGGATCGTCTTCGAGTAAAGGGAGTTATCCCTGGTCAGACTGTTTCTGTTAGAGTAAAGAAAGCATCGAAGGAAAAGGCCCAGGGCAATTTATTGTCAATAGATGCACCTTCTGAGCTTGAAATGGAGACACCGGCTTGTGTACATTTTGGTAGATGTGGTGGATGTACTTATCAATCACTTTCTTATGAGACTCAGCTTAAAATCAAAGAGGGCATGATTCATGATTTAATGGTACCAGTAATTGGAGATGAGGTCTGGACTGCAACTTATGAAGGAATAAAGGCTAGTCCGGAACAGTTTGGTTACAGAAATAAAATGGAGTTCTCTTTTGGTGATGAAGTAAAGGATGGTCCACTTACTCTTGGTATGCACAAAAAAGGAAGCTTCTATGATGTTGTCACTGTAGATGGATGTCAAATCATAGATGAAGATATGAGAAGAGTGCTTACTATTACCTTAGAATATTTTACTAATGCTAAGCAGCCATATTATCGCAAGAACAATCATCAAGGGTATTTGCGTCATCTTATAGTTCGCAAGGCTGTTAAAACTGGAGAAATCCTGGTGGATTTAGTTACTTCGACGCAGGTTTCCTCCATCGATGAGAATGCGCTCTTAGATGGCTGGAAGAAGGCTTTAGTTGAATGTCCTGACTGGAAGGGAAAGCTTACAGGTATTCTTCATACCAAAAATGATCGAGAGGCAGATGTGGTTTGCGACGAGGGCACAGAAGTTTTATACGGTCAGGATTATTTTAAAGAAGAACTATTAGGCTTATCCTTTACCATTACACCATTTTCATTCTTCCAAACCAATTCTCTGGGAGCTGAGGTCTTATATAGCACCGCTCGTGACTTCATTGCCACAGGCGCAGACGGCGCGGAGGTTTATGATTTATATTCAGGCACAGGTACTATAGCACAGGTTATTGCACCTGCAGCTAAACATGTGACAGGAGTTGAAATCATCGCCGAGGCAGTAGAGGCTGCCAAAGAAAATGCTAAATTAAATGGACTTGATAACTGCGACTTTATAGCTGGTGATGTGCTGAAGGTTTTAGACGACATCTCAGAAAAACCAGATTACATTATTTTGGATCCACCTAGGGACGGAATCCATCCTAAAGCTTTGGATAAAATTATCGACTATGGAGTTGATTCTTTAGTATACATTTCCTGCAAGCCATCAAGCCTGGCTCGTGACCTAGAGGTATTCTTAGCTCGCGGTTATGAGGTTAAGCGTTTGGCCTGCGTAGATATGTTCCCAGGTACCTATCATGTGGAGACTGTGTGCCTCTTGAGCAACCGAAAACCAGATGCGAGAGTAAAGATCGATGTGGATCTGGAAGATTACTACCGTATCAAGGACGAACAGAAAAAGAATAAAGCCTCAGAATAAAAAAACACCGAACTTAAAGCGAAGAGCTGCTGATGCAAACAAGCATTAGCGGCTCTTTTCGCATCAAGGGAGGTGGTGCCTATGATCTGACTCACGTGATGACGGAAGGCGACGACAATCAATGACAATCACGAAATGGAGGAAATCATAATGGCAAAGAAAAGAAGTATCAAGGTATATGGTCAGTCGGGCTATAAGTATCAGGAAACGCCCACGATCATGCTGAAGGGTATGTGGCTCAAAGAGCTGGGGTTCGATATCGGAGATTATATCTCCGTCGCCTGCGAGGACGGGAGACTGGTGATTACACCGGACGCCGAGAGGACGGCTGTGAAGGTCGCAAAGACTGAGTACATGGAAAGGGAGATGAAAGCCTTACAGAAGCGTTACGAGGCCGAAAAAGTCAAAATTCGGGCTCGGATGGTGGCGGAGAAAAGCGCAGAG
This sequence comes from Lachnospiraceae bacterium, assembly GCA_024690885.1. Classification (GTDB taxonomy): domain Bacteria; phylum Bacillota; class Clostridia; order Lachnospirales; family Lachnospiraceae; genus XBD2001. Next base: position 19,838 of record JAILOI010000111.1, on the reverse strand, counting down.
TACGCTTCAGGGGAGGAGGCTGCCGATGTTTGATACGAAGGATCTGGAATGTCTGGAACCGGAGTATTTCAACATCATCATGGCGAATGAATATGATGTGACAGTCATGAGCCGGAATACAGGGCACTAAAGGAGTGCTTTTGTAAATACCTAATGGTAGTTATTTGTAGGAAGTACACTTTTTTATAAGCTCAAGTAGGGTTTGCTGCTAAAAACAAACGGAGCTTCAGATAAGAGTTATTTTTTCTTCCTGCCTCGCCCATTTCCTTTTACTGGTTTACAAAGATCCGAGTATCTTTGCAGAATGTCTGTAAAGGTCTTAAACTCATAGGGATCCATCTTGGTAAAATTGATTTTGAAGGCGCACTCGTGTCTGTTTTATCCAAAAGGAGTCAACCACCGGCCGACGCCGGGGTTGACCCACATAGATTATTCATGGGATCGTACATCTGAATGGTACAAGTAGCAGGTGGAGAGTGCCAAAAATCCCAGGATAAAGCACATGGCAACAAGCAGGAACTGCGTGGTATTCGCGCTTCCAAGCTCTCGTTGATTCATAGCAAGGTCAAACAGTGAATAGGGGCTGAAGTAAGGAACGCCCTTTGACACAAATCCGACACCGGAGAGCCCGCCGATAAATCCAATAATAATCGGCATAACAAAGTTTCTGATGACGAGGGCAAGAAACATCTGGAAGGCACAGATTGCATATATGCCAATCGTTCCCAGAAGAATCCAACGGGGTAATTCCAAAGGAATGGTTCCATCCACGTGGACAATCCGACCGGAAATCAGATAGAGGGCCAGAATCCATATCATAGAAAGCGTTGTGATGAAGCAAGTAACCGCGTATTTCCCAATCACAATCTGAAACGGACTTTGGTGCGTCATAAGAAGATTCATATTGGTGCCGGTGTGTTCTACTCTCCAGATACAACCCACGAAAATTCCAATGATAACGGACATAAAGAAGTAGCAGATAAATAACGTATGCTGAGACCATAGGGAATACCAACCTTCGGTCAGGATGTCGATGTTTGCCTGGTAGTTTAGGGTTCCGATTACGGCGGCCAAAACCGGCGTGATAAAGAAGGCAATCCAGGCCGGTGACCCCTTCAACTTCAGAAATTCTGCCGGACATTTGTGCAGGGTAATATGCGTGGAACGTACACGGTGTGCGTGGGAATCCTTCCCTTCAATCGTAGCTTTTTTCAATAAATAAATGATAAGAACCAGGATACCAAGCATCCAAAGCAGGTTGAAAAAGGTGGGGGCGAAGTCCGGTTCTAAGAGATACAATCTGGTCTCTCCGGTTTCCCGATTCCAGTCCATGCCAACCAGAAGCGATGTGGCATAGCTTGCCCATGGATATAGTTTCTGCAACATGGACTGTGGTAGGAAAACAGAAAACAGTCCGGAGAATGCGCCGAGAATTCCCACCGATATACTAACGGCTTGATTCGCAAAGAAAAAGGAAATCAGTGCGTGAATGGTAAACAGGGTCATGCTGCTGATAAACGTTGTCACAGCAAACACACACAGATACTTCACAGGGATGTCGGTGGATAAGTGCAGCAACGCGGCATTCATAAAAAAGGAAAGGCAAAGCATGATAACCAGTCCCAGTATGGACAGCGCGCCATATAAGTATTTTGTGAAGAAAATCCGCTCCGGGGTTGAGAAGGTATACAAGGATTTCAGCATATTGCCTTTATGTTCAACGTCCATCAGTCGGGATGTAAAGCCCGCAATTACAACCGGCAAAAACAGTGTGTTCATGAGGGGCAGGTTATAAAGCAGTAGCATCCAGCCTTGGTCTGTGACTGCTTTTCCATGATAGTTTCCATATAGGAACATGGCCTCTGCAAGGATGGTAATCACAAAAATAAGAAAATTATAACGGTGCTTCTGTTTTCTAAGTTCAATAGAAAAATCGTTTCGAATATTCATCGTGGGTTATGCTCCTTTTGTCATTTCAAGAAATACGTCTTCCAGGGACGCGGAAGTTGTTTCCAACTTGGATAGCGGTCCTTCGTAGATCAGTTGTCCATGATTGATAATTCCTACGTGATCCGCCATCTGCTCAATTTCCGATAAGAGATGACTGGAGATAATCACGGTGGCACCGTAGGTTTTCGGAATACTCTTGATGAGGTTTCGAATTTCATTAATTCCCGCCGGATCAAGGCCATTGGTTGGCTCATCGAGAATAATCAGTTCCGGTCGTCCCATCAGTGCCATAGCGATGCCGAGCCGCTGCTTCATTCCAAGGGAATAATTCTTTACTTTGTCATCTTTCCGGTCATAGAGATGAACAAGTTTCAAAACTTCTTTGATATCCTCTTTTCCAAGACCCTTATACTTGGCAATGATTTCCAGGTTTTCCTGGGCAGAAAGATGTCCGTAGAAACCGGGGTTCTCAATCAGGCTTCCAATGTGTCGGTTGATGGAAAATCTGTTTTTGGGGTTCATCTTTTTTCCAAGCACTTCGATGGATCCGCCATCCGGTTGGATGAGTCCGAGGATAAGCTTCATGGTTGTGGTTTTGCCGGCTCCGTTTGGACCCAGGAACCCATAGATGGAGCACTTGGGCACGGACAGTTGCACGTCCTTGATGCGGTAGTTTCGGCCGCCTTTTTTACACAGATTAAAAGTTTTTATTACATCGTTTTTCATGTGGTTTCTCCTGTTCTTCATGATTTGCTGTATGGATTGCTAATACCAATATAGGAAAGCCGGATGACCGGAACATGACAGTTACATTACGTTTACCTTACAAAAAGCGATAAATGCTGTCCGGGGCGGAAAATACGTGTATACTAAATGAGAAAAGAGGGAAGTGATATGATTCTGACAGAATGCAACATCCTATTAGTGGATGATGAGCATAATATACTTAAGATGAATAAAAAGCTGCTTGCAGAAAGCGGATTTACCAATGTTGCCACCTGCGCAAATGCGTCCGATGCAGATGCGTGGATATCGGAAGAGGCAGTAGATCTGGTGGTGTTGGATATCATGCTGCCGGACGGGGATGGATTTTTGCTCTATGAGCGATGGAAACATCGCGGAATCAATGTTCCGGTGATTTTCTTATCGGCAAGGGATGAAGAGACAAGCCGGCTACGAGGGTTAGGACTTGGTGCGGATGATTATGTGACGAAGCCGTATACGCCGGAGGAGCTGCTTCTTAGAATAAAAGCAGTGCTCCGTCGCACCTATCATTTGACGGAGAATCGGGTGGTAGAACTGGGAACGGTCAAAGTAGATCTCTCCTCCGGAATTGTATATAGACCCGAAGGGCAGTTAGAACTTACCGCCAAGGAGTTCAACCTGTTTGCCAAGCTGTATGATAACCAGGGCAAGATTGTATCCATCAATACACTTATGGACACGCTGTGGCCGGATGGCAGCTATGGGCTGGAGAATTCCCTGGTGGTTCATATTCGGCGATTAAGAGAAAAAATCGAGGAGACCCCGTCCAATCCCAAACACCTGCAGACCGTCCGCGGCTTAGGTTACCGATTAAGTGTGGGAGGGAAACCATCATGAAAAAAGTAATGAGCTATTGCTTCTCGGTGTTACTCGTGCTTATGGCACTGCTGGTGTTGGATATTGCGGCACTGGCAATGATCAGTGAACGAGAAGGTCGGAATGGAATCCAGCGATTGTCCGTGGAACATCTTTCGGAGCAGATTGTTTATAAGGATGGCGTCTATCAGGAAAATCAATCGGTACAAGAATTGCTGGAAGAGAACCAATCGTTTGCCATCATCATCAATGATGCCGGGGATGTTGTATGGGAGTGCAATCAGCCTGCAGATATTCCGGACCATTATGGAATCAAGGATGTGGCAACATTCAGTCATTGGTATCTCAATGATTACCCGGTCTATACATGGGCAAGAGATGAGGGGATTTTGGTTGTGGGATCGCCCAGGAACAGCATCTGGAAATATTCCCTGAATGTGAAGACAACCATCTTGAATGGAATTGTGGTTGCTTTGCCGGTCATGATCATCGCCAATGTTTGTATTCTCATTATTCTACCGATGGTCATTAACAAAAAATGGATGCGGGCACGTGAGAAATCAAGAATCGAGTGGATTGCGGGAGTTTCCCATGATATCAGAACTCCATTGAGCATTGTAATGGGATCTGTGGAAAAAGGGAGCATCGTCGAGAAACAATGTTTTCGAATCCGGGATTTGATTGGAAATCTCAATACAGAGAATAAACTGGACTCCGGAATCGGAAAGTGGAATAAAGAGCGGATCAAACTTGCTCCCCTGCTAAGAGAAATCGTCTGCGATTATGTGAATTCGTATGAAGAGGACTATTCATTTGAACTGGATATGGATGAAAGCCTTGCGGATTATACGATAAATGCAGACACGATTCTGATCAGACGAATGATCGAGAATTTAATTACAAACTCCATTGCGCATAATGAGCATGGATGTAATATCAAGGTTTCCCTAAGGGCGAATGCGAAAGGAAAAGCGGTGTTGGAGATTACAGATGATGGGCAGGGGTGTAGTGCCAAGAAGTTACGGGTGCTCAATGCCAAGTTAAAGACGGATTATCTTCCGGAGCATGGCCTGGGAATCCGCGTGGTGAAGCAGGTTGCAAACAAGTACAGATACAAGATTACATTCGATTCAGAGAAAGACAATTTCTTCCGTAATGTAATTGTGATATAACGCATCGGATTTTCACATCACTGCAGCAGGCGATTTAGAAAATCCCGAATGCAAGACTTCTTGTCGTCGTCCGGGAGGGCCGGTTGTAATTCCAACAACCGGCCTTCTTTCATGGCAATCAAAACAGACCAGTGGAGCTTGCCCTTGATCTGTTCGAACTCATCCATAGAGGATTCATAAAGTGGAAGAAAGGTATCGACGAAATCCTCCACATTGTGACAGGAAGACAGCATGGAAGCGAAACGCTGCCGATAGTTTTTGAAGAAGCGCTCCATAAGATAAGGAACCATCGGCAAAAAGCTCCTGGTTGTAAAGGCTTACGCACTTGTCATAAAGCATGCGCTTGAGATTGTTCCCCTGGGCGTCTACCTCATCGCTTAGGGTATAGAATTGGGCGGCGCGATAGCAATTGGCAGCCTTAAAGATGTTGCCCCGGCGTTCGGCTTCTTCCCCAAGTTTGGTAAAAAGAGAAATCCATTGTCCTTATGAAAAGGGAAATTAGGGCGACAGCTGGATATGATTTGTTTAAAAACTTATGAAATATGGTAAAATAAAAACAGGGGAAATACTGAGAAATACGCGACGTTTGTTTCCGGTGATAAAGTGGAGGGTGTATGTGGGATTATAGCTTTGCAATACCGTCATTACTGATCATTTCGATTCTCTTGGTATTTTATTTTTCATTACCTCGGTTAAGCATTCATATGAACCGGGTCTTTTTCTTTGCGCTTGTAGTGGAGGGCGTTGACATCACATTGAATGTGGTCTCCAGCTGGGTAGCTACGGACTTTCAGATGTATCCCATGGCAGTGGTACACCTGTTGAATGTGGGATACTTTGTGTGTTTTTACCTCCTCATCTTTGTATTGTTTGTTCTTCTGGCCAGTCTTCTACTGGTGTTCCCGTTGAAGCATAAGGTCTTAGAAGCACTTCTGCATGTGCCATACATGGTTTGTATTGTATTGGCATGTAGTACGCCATGGACGAAGGTGATTTATTATTTTGATGAAGCAGGGTTTCATCAAGGTGTGTGGTATAACAGTTTGTATTATCTCACCTATTTTTATTGTGCCCTGTCCTTTGTGTTGCTCTTTTGCTATGGCAAGCATCTGGAACGAATGCGCTACTGGTACAGCCTGTTTGTGTTTGAATGTATTTTGACGGCGGGAATCATTGTGCGGCGGGAATTACCGTCGCTGCTGTTGTATGACACGTTCTGTGTTATGGCAATCCTGATTGTATATCTGGCATTTCAGAATCCGGAATTTCATCTGGAACGAAGAACGTCCATCTTCAACACTACGGCATTCCGGGAATATTTGGAGGAGAAAAAAGGCAAGACCGCCCATCACATCATCGGCTTGGTGATTTACAATTATCACAACATGCGTGATGTATATGGTGGGAAGCAGATGGACATGGGTGTGGATATGATTGCTGCCTATCTCTTGCATGAGTACAAGGATTGCAACATCTTCTATTTGCGTAAAGGTCGGTTTATTCTTGTAACGCCTTGGCACAAAGACGTGGATGATATGATCCGGGAACTGGACGTCCGATTCAATTATCCCTGGTACAACAGTGAGATGAGGCTGTATCTGACGGCAAACTTTGTACGCATGGATGTGAAGCATTCCAAGGAAAGTACGGATCTGTTATTCAATTTGTTGATTACCGCCATGGAGCGTTCCGATACAAGGATGGGAGTAGAACCGCTGGTGATTTCCGAGAAGGATATGGAAGAGCAGCGGAAGGTGGTGGACTTGAAGCGATGGCTGGAAACTGCCGTCAATCAAAATGCAGTGGAGGTCTTTTTTCAACCACTGGTGGATGCACAAAGCGGACAGGTGGTTGGTGCAGAGGCGTTGGCCCGCATTCGGGATGATGCCGGAAATTTGATTTCACCATCGGATTTTATTCCAATTGCGGAAGAGAATGGTAAAATAATGATTCTAGGAGAGCAGGTGTTTCGTAAGACCTGCCGGTTCCTGCAGGATACACAGCTGCTGGAGCGGGGATTATCCTGGGTGAATGTAAATCTTTCGCCCCTGCAGTTTATGCAGACGGAGTTACCGCAGAAATTTCTGGAAATTACCGAGCAGTACGGCATTGATCCAAACCGGATTCATCTGGAGATTACGGAAGAAAATTTGGTGGATGATCAGTTCTTACATACGCAGATGGATAAGATGCGTGGATATGGATTCCGATTTATTTTGGATGACTATGGAACCGGATATTCGAATATTACAAGACTCAAACGTTGTCCGTTTTTGAATATAAAGCTGGATATGAGTGTGGTTTGGGATTATTGCAATCATCCGGATGAAATCCTGCCCAACATGATTTCGGCTTTTCGGCATATGAATTTCTCGGTAACGGCAGAAGGGATTGAAGATGCCCATATGGCAGGGATGATGCGGGATGTCGGATGTGATTATCTGCAAGGATTCTTCTATACAAAACCTATGACAATGGAGGCATTTCAGGAAAAATATTATGAAAGTAACAGCACTGATTGAGAATACGACCAAAGGAAACATGAAGGTGGAACACGGACTGAGTCTATATATTGAGACGGCCCGGCATAAAATTTTGTTTGATACGGGCCAGAGTACGTTGTTCCTTGAAAACGCCAAGGCACTTGGCGTGGATTTATCTCAGGTGGATATCTGCATCTTGTCCCACGGACATTACGACCATGGCGGCGGATTAAAGGCTTTCACCGAGGTCAACGACCATGCACCTATTTATATGAACCGGTATGCCTTCGACGAACATTATCATGGTCCGACCCGTTACATTGGATTGAACCGGGCGTGGCTGGCGGATGAGGAGTTTATGAAGCGTATCATCTTCACCGATGGCGACGTGGAGATTGATGAAGAACTGCGACTGTTATCCCCACGCAAGGAACACCGTGTGGAAATTGATAGCGACGGATTGATTATGCGGGAAGGGGATACGTATCTGCTGGAAGATTTCCGCCATGAGCATTATCTGGAAGTGAGTCAGCAGCAATATAAGTTTTTGATCAGCGGTTGTTCCCATCAGGGCATTTTAAATATTATGGAGTGGTTTCACCCGGATATACTAATTGGCGGCTTCCATTTTATGCGGCATGCCTTGGATGATACATTGCTGGATTTGGCAAAAGGGCTCAATGAATTTCATACCACTTACTACACCTGCCATTGCACCGGAGTCGAACAGTATGATTTTATCCAACCACAGATTGAACATCTCCATTATTTAGCGGAAGGAGATTCCATAGAAGTATAAAAGAGCGCCTGAAAGGCGCTCTTTTTATGAGGTGCGATATTGATTTCTCCACTGACTGGGCAAACAACCGGTGACCTTCTTAAAGGCATCGGAAAATTTGCTGGAGTTGGAGTAACCACAGGTGCCGGCAATCTCCGTAATGGAATCCGTCGTAGAAACCAATCGGTTTTTGGCTTCTTGAATCCGAATCTGTTTCCGGTATTCATAGATGGTGACACCGTAGATTTCTTTGAATAATTTCTGCAAGGTGGTCCGATTGAGATGCACCTGATCCGATAGGACGTCGATGGACAAATCCTCGGAGAGATGATTGCTTAGGAGTCGCCTTGCAGCATGCACCTTATCTCTGGTGAGTTGATTAAAATAGGTAATGGAACTTTCCTTGGAGTTGCGCCGATCGGCAAGGAGCAACATGGCTTCCATGCACAGTAAATACTGATAATGGGAGGCATGCTCCGGCGGCAGATGCAACAATTCCTGAAAGATGCGATCTAATCGGGGTGTTGCCGGAAAGCATACAATATCATGTTCAATATTGGGGAAAAAATTATCCTCCTGAAAATCCTTGGTATGAAGAAACTCGTTCAGGGTTTCCCGGGATTCATCCAGGAACAGGATCAAACTCATGCACCGTATGCCCCCGGCTCCTACGATGCATTTGTTTGCTCCTATTTGGTTGCCCATGATGGCAATATCTCCTTTGTTCGCTTTTACAAAGCGATGGGTCTCCATTTCCAGTTCGATGGTGCCGTCAATCATATACATGATTTCCACGCTTTTTACCATACGTTTTACATCGGTGTAAATACAGTTATAGCGCTCTAATTCAGAGTACACCAATTCCACGCCGGGGGCTATGTGAAAGCTGCGCATAATCCCCTCTCCAACCGGAGCATTCATGTGATAGGTCGAATCAGAATCCTTTTTGGATATGAGTTGCATGTAAATCTGAAATTGTTCGTTGGATGTTTTTTCACTTAGATCCCAATCAAATGTCATGGAAGCTCCTTTCGGTTGTGGGAGATTACGCTGCGGCTTTTACCACGCTTGCTTCTTGTTTCATCTTGGCAAATTCTCGAATCATAAAGACAGCTGCCAGAATCAATACAATAAAGTCAGTAATCAGCTGTGCCAGGAAAATGCCGGTGATGCCTAAGCCATGAACCTTCGGAAGTAATACCACCAGTGGAAGGAAGACAATCAGCTGACGGGACAATGCCAATACAGCTGCAACGCCACCCTTACCGATTGCTTGGAAGAAGGTGATGGCCAAAATCAAAAATCCATAGGTAATGTATGAGGTAAACAGCAACCGAAGCATTGGTGCGCCGGCCGTTGTGATGGCAGAATCGGTAATAAACATCGATAACATGCCCTTTGGAGCAAGCATAATCGGCAGATAGAATACCATAGCCAGCGTCGTCGCTGAGAGAATGAAGGTCATGGTAAACTTTTTGACACGGTTAAAATTTCCGGCGCCATAGTTGGTGCCCACTGCCGGCTGGAAGCCCTGACTGATACCCCAAAGCGGGATAAAGGAGAAGGCCTGCAAGCTTAGGGATGCACCCAAGATGGTCTGCCACTGTCCGCCACCATACTGTGCAGCGGTGCTGTACATGATGGTCTGCTGGAACATGCTCATAACCTGCATCAACATGGCGGAGAAACCAACGCTAAGCACGCTGCCCACCAAATCTTTTTCAATGCGAATGCGTCCAATGCGTACATTATCGCTTTTCTTAAGGAAGTACCACAGGGTAAATAGGGCCTGGGTAACCTGGGAGATTACGGTGGCAAAAGCTGCGCCTGCAGCACCCTTGTCTGCGCCTACGATGGTAATCATAATCGGATCGAGAATGATATTTAGGATGGCACCCATGGCCATAATCGCCATTGCAATTTTCAACTTGCCTTCCCCACGCATAACCATATTGGCAGCCTGTCCGAAGTTTACAAACAAAGAACCCCAAAAGACAATGCGAAGATATTCGGTGGCTTCCGTCAACACATTTCCTTCGGCACCGGAAAATGCCAAGAGGTTTGGTGCAAAAATCAGGCCGATGACAGTGATGGCAACGGAAAGTAAAAATACCATGCACATCAAGTTCCCCATAATCTTGTTCACGGTTGCCTGGTCACGCTTACCAATGGCGCGGGAAAGTACGGAAGAAGATCCGGTACCGATCAAGGTGGCAATTCCGCTGTTTAATAGGGTAAAAGGGTAGGAAACTTTGACGGCGGTCATGGCCTCCGGGCCTACCATCTGTCCGACAAAGACTGCATCCATAAAGTTGTAAAGGCCGATAACGACCATGCCCAAAATTGCAGGGACACTTAAGGAAAGCATGGTTTTAAATATGTCACCATGCAGTAAAGCATCACTGGTATCAGTGGTTTTTTTCATAAAATCCTCCGTTCTAAGTGTGCGATACACACTCCTGATGTAAATAATTGTGAAAGTTAAAACAAGAGAAGTATATGATTTGTTAGTTAAGCCTTACTACTCCATTTTGCAAGAAATGCTCCAAATTGCAAATGGTTTTTTTGTTGGATTTCAAACGCGGTATTTTGTGGCTTTTTACCCGGGTTCTGTGGTATGTTAAATATAGAAGTTTTTTTATAAAGGAAATCGTTTGGCTATGAACAGTTTATGTACACTTTGGGGAGAGAACATAGATCCAAACCATTTGCTAAGTGAGTATCCGAGACCGCAGCTGGTGCGAACCAATTATGAGATTTTGAACGGCTATTGGGATTATGCCTACGGTGCGGATGCTCCAACCAATGACTGGGACGGACAGATCTTAGTGCCTTTTTCACCGGAAAGTGATTTATCCGGTGTGGGACGACAGACCATGCCGGGCGAGGTGCTGTGGTACCACCGCCGGTTTACGTGTCCGGAAGATGGAGCCGTAGAAGGCGGCCATTTGCTGTTGCACTTTGGAGCAGTGGATCAACAATGCCAGGTATATGTGAACGGACAACGGGTAGGTGCCCATATGGGTGGATATCTGCCTTTTTCCTGCGACATTACCGAAGCATTACATAAGGGAGAGAACGAACTTCTGGTGCGGGTACAGGATGACAGTGATCATTCCTATCACGCCAGAGGTAAACAGAAATTAAAACGTGGTGGCATGTTCTACACCGCATCCAGTGGCATCTGGCAGACGGTGTGGATGGAATGGGTGCCGCCGGTATTCATTCGAAGCATTCACCTTGTGCCGGAGGTGGACGAGAAGTGGCTCCAGGTGGAGGTTCAGGCGTCCCGTCCGATACAGTCGGGGGATCGAATCTCGGTGCGCATTTTTGACCCTCTGACAAGGGATGTGGTGCAGGAAGCCAGTGGTCGATCCATCGATTTGTCGGTGCTGCCCAATTACTTGTTGTGGACACCGGATACGCCGTGGCTGTATGATATCGAAATTACCTTGTCTTCGGAGGAGGGCGAGGATCGGATTGCTTCCTATTTTGCATTGCGCAGCTTCACCCTGGAACATGTGGGCGAGGAGGAATTTCCGCGCATTTGTCTCAATCATCAGCCCTTGTATCAACGGGGGGTTTTGGACCAGGGATATTGGCCGGAGTCCCTGTTGACACCGCCGGATGATGAAGCCATGATATTTGATATTCTTCAAATGAAGAAAACCGGCTACAACATGGTGCGCAAACATCTGAAGATTGAACCGGATCGCTGGTACTACCATTGTGACCGATTGGGATTGATTGTGTGGCAGGATATGGTCAACGGCGGCAGTATGTTACATCAGTGGTTTGTGACCTATGTGGCAACGCCGCTATCTTATTTTCGGATTCCGGTAAGTGACCGGCATTCCTACCTGTTGAGTCGTACTTCCGCGGCAGGGCGGGATGAATTCCGTGGGGAAGTGGTGGAAACCGTCCGTCTGCTTTGGAATCATCCCTGCATCTGTACTTGGGTGATTTTCAATGAAGGCTGGGGACAGTTCCAGACCAGAAAGCTGACGGAGATGGTGCGACGGTTAGATCCAAAGCGTTTCATCGATCAGGCTTCCGGTTGGTTTGACCAGGGTGGCGGAGATTTTGCCAGCGTACATAATTACTTTTTTAAACTCATTACCAGACCGGAGAAACACCGGGGATATGTATTGTCCGAGGTGGGTGGTCGTGTGCTTTATACACCGGATCACTGCATGGTGGAGAAGACTTACGGATACAGCAGTAGTACGGATGCAGCACAGCTGAATGCGGAATATGACAAGCTGCAAGCGAAGCTGCAGAGCCTGGTATCGGATGGGCTTTGCGCCAGCATCTATACGCAATGGACGGACATCGAAGACGAAATCAACGGAGTATACACCTACGACCGGAAGGTTCGCAAGATTGAGGAGAAGACGTACAAATAAGTTTGACGACTTGTGCATTGCCTACTATAATAGCGGGGTTAATGTTAAAACATGTGAGGATAACTATGGAAGACGAAATTACCAAGATTGAAACCAGACAAGACCCGGAGTGTGTATTGATCGGAATTGCCGGTGGTACCGGATCCGGTAAATCCACGTTTACCAATAAATTGAAAGCGGAATTCGGTGACCAGGTGACCATCATCTATCACGATAATTATTATCGTCGTCAAGATGGTGTGCCGTTTGAAGTGCGTCAGAAAGTCAACTACGATCATCCGGATTCCCTGGAGACGGATTTACTCATTGAGCATCTCCATGAGTTGCGCAAGGGCCGTCCCATTCAGTGCCCGGTTTACGATTATACCCAGCACAATCGTTCCAACGAGACCATCTCAATTTTGCCAAGCAAGGTGATTATTGTAGAAGGTATTCTGGTACTCCAGGACGAAGCGCTGCGGGATATGTTTGATATCAAGATTTACGTGGAAGCAGATGCGGATGAGCGTATTTTACGTCGTGCACTGCGGGATGTGGAAGAACGCGGACGTGATCTCCACGGCATCATCGATCAGTATCTGACCACGGTAAAGCCGATGCATTATCAGTATGTGGAACCAACCAAGGCGAGAGCGGATTTCATTCTAAACAGTGGAATGAACGAAGTGGCATTTAACACCGTTTGTGCAAGAATTCGTGAATTGTTATAACAGAAAGTGAGCAGATGGATGGCAGCGAAGAATACCACCTTGTGTTATATCGAAGCGGAGGGCAAGTATCTGATGTTGCTTCGCAACAAGAAGAAACAGGATCTCAACGAAGGCAAGTGGATTGGCGTCGGAGGGAAATTCGAGGCAGATGAAACTCCGGAGGAATGCCTGCTGCGTGAGGTGTACGAAGAGACGGGACTGAAACTGACGAAGTATCGGTTTCGAGGAATTGTAACCTTTGTTTCGGATACCTGGGATACGGAGTACATGCATCTGTTTACGGCAGACGGCTTTCAAGGAACGCTGTTGGATTGCAACGAAGGAGAGTTGCATTGGATTCCCAAGGATGAGGTGGAGAACTTATCCTTGTGGGAGGGAGATCGGGCATTTTTAAAACTACTGGCAGAGAATGCTCCCTTTTTTACGATGAAGGTTGTATACGAAGGGGATAAGCTGGTGGAGATCTCTCAGCAAGTTTACGAGTAGTTTAGAACCCTGAAGTTTACAACTTCGGGGTTTTTGCATAATTGAACAAAAAAGCACACACGATTGAAAAAAATTTAGTGGAAGATTATCCACGATTGTTGTAATATATTAACGTTCATAACAATAGTGAACAACAGAAGGAGGAAGTTTTATGAAAAAGAAACTTATGGCAGTGCTACTTTCTACCGCTATGGTATTTTCCATGGTAGCTTGTGGCGGAAGCGACAACAGTGATGCTGAGACTACTACAGACAGCACCGCAACAACTCAGGAGACTACAGAAGAGACAACCGCATCCAGCGATGTGAAGATTGGTCTTGTTACCGACGTTGGAGGAGTTAACGACGGATCTTTCAACCAGTCTGCTTGGGAAGGCCTTCAGAGAGCTAATGAGGATTTAGGAATTGAAGTAAACTATCTTGAGTCTAAGACAGATTCTGACTATACTCCAAACATCGAGCAGTTCATGGATGAGGAGTATGATTTAATCATCTGCGTTGGTTACATGCTTGCTGATGCAACCAGAACCGCTGCAGAGGCTAACCCGGATCAGAAGTTCGCAATCATCGATGATGCTTCTTGCTCTGATCTTGATAACGTATCTTGCTTGATGTTCAAGCAGGAGCAGGCTTCTTACTTAGTAGGTTACGTTGCTGGTCTTACCACTGAGTCCAACAAGGTTGGTTTCGTACTTGGTATGGAGAATGAGACCATGAACCAGTTCGGTTATGGTTTCTGTGCAGGTGTTAAGGATGCAAATGCTGATGCTGAGATTCTTCAGGCAAATGCAAACTCTTTCGCTGATTCTGCAACCGGTAAGTCTAACGCAAACACCATGATTACCAATGGTGCTGACGTTATCTTCCATGCAGCTGGTGCTACCGGACTTGGTGTTATCGAGGCTTGCCAGGAAGCTGGTATTAAGGCAATCGGTGTTGACTCCGATCAGAGCAGTATCGCTCCTGATACCATCATCACTTCTGCTATGAAGCGTGTTGATAACGCAGTTTACGATGCAGCTAAGTCTATCGTAGAGGGATCTTACACCGCTGGTGTCATCACTTATGATCTTTCCATGGGTGGTGTTGATATCGCTCCTACAACTGATTTGTTAAGCGAAGAAACCATCGCAGCTGTTAACGAAGTAAAAGAGAAGATTTTAAGCGGCGAGATTACCGTTCCTTCCAACAAGGACGAGTTCGAAGCTGCTTACGGAGATATCTATACTCTTGATAAGTAATTATAAGATTCCCATACACAGTAGAGGAAAATTATAGTATAATACAAGCAGGCCGATGTGCTCATCGGCCTGTTTTTTTGTGTAGTAGATTATGTAGGAGGATAAGAATTTGAGTCATCAAAGTCACATGGATCCAAACACCATGGTCATTGAGATGCGTGACATCGTGAAGAAGTTTGGCGATTTCACCGCGAACGACCACATTAATCTTTCGCTGCATAAGGGAGAGGTTCACGCCATCTTAGGTGAGAATGGTGCGGGCAAGAGTACCCTTATGAATGTGTTGTGTGGATTATATCATCCAACCAGCGGACAGATTTTAGTTGATGGCAAAGAGGTACATATGAATGGACCTCGTGATGCAATTGATTTAGGAATTGGTATGGTACATCAGCATTTCATGCTGATTCAGCCATTTACAGTAACCGATAACATCATTTTGGGCATTGAACCTACCAAGGCTGGAGTTGTAATTGACGAGAAGAAGGCACGTCAGAAAGTGCTGGAACTCTCAGAGCGTTATGGAATGAAGGTAGATCCGGATGCCAAAATTGAGGATATTTCTGTCGGCATGCAGCAGCGTGTAGAAATCCTGAAGGTATTGTATCGTGGATCTAAGGTACTCATTTTAGATGAGCCGACCGCTTCCTTAACTCCTCAGGAAATTGATGAGTTGATGCAGATTATTGACAATTTGACCAAGGACGGCAAGAGCGTAATCTTGATTACCCATAAGCTGAAGGAAATCAAGGCTTGCTCCGATACCTGTACCGTCATCCGCCAGGGCAAGTACATCAAGACTGTGAACGTGTCAGACGTCAACGAGAACGAGATGGCTGCCATGATGGTTGGTCGTGATGTTAATTTCAAGGTTGAGAAGAAGGATATGACACCGGGTGATGTGGTTCTTGATATCCGGGATTTACATGCCAAGGATTATCGTGGAATCGAAATTCTTCGTGGCCTGAATCTGAATGTACGCCAGGGCGAGATTGTTGGTCTCTGCGGTGTCGACGGCAACGGACAGACCGAGTTGGTGGAAGTATTGACCGGTTTGAAGAAGGCAGAATCCGGAAGTATTACCATGATGGGTCAGGATGTTTACAACAAGACCCCGCATGAAGTGTTTGAAGCCGGCGTATCTTCCATTCCTGCCGATCGTCAGAAGCATGGATTGGTATTGGATTTCTCTATCGAGGATAACTTGATTGTACAGCATTACGATGAAGCACCATTCTCCAAGAATGGCATTTTGAATCGTGAGGCCATTCGTAAGAATGCAACCGAGTTGATGGAGAAGTTTGACGTGCGCCCACGTGGTGCCGAGGGTAAGCCTGCAGGCAACCTCTCCGGTGGTAACCAGCAGAAGGTTATCATTGCTCGTGAAGTTACCAACGACAAGGAACTTTTGATTGCATTTAACCCAACCCGTGGTTTGGATGTTGGTGCAATTGAATTCGTTCACAAGTATCTGGTAGAGCAGCGCAACAAGGGACGCGCCGTTCTTCTGGTATCTTTTGAATTAGATGAAATTATGAGTCTTTCCGACCGCATCGAGGTTATCTTCGACGGTGAAATCACCGGTAGCGTAGCCGGTGCTGATGCAGACGAGAAGGAACTTGGATTCATGATGGCAGGAGGTAAGAAGAGTGAAAACTAAAAAAGGCATTCTTGATAGTAATTTATTCTATACCGTACTTGCGATTATGATCGGATTCTGTATCGGAGCCATCTTCTTGGTGATTGCCGGTATTTCTCCGGCAGTTGCTTACGGTAAGTTGATTGATAGTGTGTTCAGTAAACCGAAGTATATGGTTTGGACACTTGTTTATGCGGCACCGGTTATTTTTACCGGTTTGTCCGTTGCATTTTCCTTCCGTACCGGTGTGTTCAATATCGGTGCCGAGGGTCAGTACATTGTAGGTAGTGTGGCTGCTTGTGTGGTTGGTATTTTGTTCCATTTACCACCGGTGGTACATGCATTGGTTTGTATTTTGGCTGCTGCCATTGCCGGATGCCTCTGGTCTTTGATCGTTGGTATTTTGAAAACCAAGCGCGGCATTCATGAAGTATTGTCCTTCATCATGTTTAACTGGATTGCATACTACTTACAGAACTATATTGTAAATCTTCCGGCCATTCATAAGCAGAGTGGTGGAGAGGCAACGGAGAATGTTGCAGACGCTGCCCGCATTCTTCTTCCGGAAGGATTGATGCGTTCCTTGGATTGTAGTGGTGCGAACTGGGGATTTGTTTTCGCAGTCATCGCAGCCATCGTCATCTATATCATTATTGAGAAGACCACCTTGGGTTATCAGTTGAAAGCCGTTGGTTTCAATAAGAATGCTGCAGAGTTTGCCGGTATCAATGTAAACCGTTCCATGTTGACTGCACTTGGTATTTCCGGTGCATTGGCTGGTCTTGGTGGTGCGATGCAGACCTTGGGTATGTCCGGTCGTCTGTCTCAGTTGGCTGCACAGGAAGGCTTCGGTTTCGAAGGTATTACAGTTGCATTGATTGCCGGATCGAATCCACTGGGTTGTATTTTCTCCGGTATTTTCTATGGTGCCATGAAGTACGGTGGTTCTAAGTTAACCATGGTTAAGGCACCAAGTGAAGTTGTTAATATTATCATGGGTTGCGTTATTATCTTCATCGCAATTTCCCAGGTATTTAAGACGGTGTTTACCAGCATCGGTAAGAAGAAAAAGGAGGCATAGGCATGGACGTGATTATTACAAATTTAGGTTTGCTGATTAATGCAACCTTGATTGCAACTCCACCTCTCCTCTTTGCAGGACTTGGTTCTTGTTTCTCTGAGCGTAGTGGTGTGGTAAACATTGGTATCGAAGGTATGATGACCATCGGTGCGTTTATTGGTGCGGTTGCCGGCCTTTACACCGGTAACGGATGGATTGCTTTCTTATGCGGCGGTTTGGCCGGTGCGGTTTTGGGAATCATTCATGCCATTGTTTGTATTTCCTTTCATGCTGATCAGACCATTGCCGGTACTGCAATTAACTTCCTTGGCACCGGTTTGGCGTTGTTCTTGTGTAAGGCGTTATTCGATAACTCTTCGGATACTCCTGCTTTGGATCCGGCTTCCAAGTTGCCGAAGATTTTTGAAGGCGTATTCAAGACCGGTTCCTTTGGCTCCAACGTTTTGAACGTTTACGGCGTTGCTTACTTGGTATTTGTCTTAGCATTTGTTTGCTGGTTCGTTTTCTACAAGACCAAGTTTGGTGCGCACCTGCGTGCGGTTGGTGAACATCCGGAGGCTTGTGAGTCCATCGGTATTGATGTTTACAAGGTTCGTTACACCTGTGTAATCCTTTCCGGTTTTATGGCCGGTCTCGGTGGTGCATTCGTTACTCTTGCTACCATCAACCAGTTCCGTCCAAACGTTATTGTTGGTCAGGGCTTCATCGCTATCGCTGCGGTTATCTTTGGTAAGTTTACACCGCACGGTACCACTTGGGCTTGCTTATTGTTCGGTTTATGTACCGGTATCAAGACCTTAGCGTCGATGTCCAATACCGTATCTCCGAACCTGATTTCCATGATTCCTTACGTGGTTACCATCATTGCGTTGATTCTCTTTGTTGGTCGTGCCAATGCACCGGCTGCCAATGGTAAACCTTTCGTTAAGGCTCGCTAATTTGTTTTTTGGGAACGCCCCTTTTTTGGGGCGTTCTTTTTTGCAGTGACGCCGGAATATTTGGGACTATCCTCTTTCCTTTTATACCGGGCCCCTCTTCTTTTCATAACGTAGCCGCTTGGCACGGCACTACTGCGTACGTTACACGGATGGACTTTGGCACCGCATATGAATCACATCCATGTTTTTAGCATATGCTCACTGCGCCCTCCATGGCGCAGCGTGCCAGTCCATTCCGTGCAACGTGCGGTAGTGCGCGCACCCGCTTAAGGTTATGAAAAGAAGAGGGGCCCGCTATATCCGCCGGAGGATCGTCCCAAACATTCCGGCTGTAAGCAAAGTGGGCCGGAGGAGGGCGTGGCGGGATAAGCTCGCACGCACTACAGGTGGGCCGACTAGGGGTGCAAGGTGGGGTATATGCAGTGAGCTTGGCACCCTGCGAGCACGTCCGTTTACGGGAGAATCCTTGATAGGGTGCTAAGTCCCTCTATATGGTGCTTTCTTAGCACCCGTTCCTGATAGAATTGCGTGGGAAATCTGGGATTTTCGATTGATTTTGCTGGTTTTCCCGATGAAATGGGTGCTAAGATGACATATTTTATGGCTCCTTAGCACCTTATAGTGTTGTTACGCCGAGCGGGAGTGCTTCTTTCAGGTGCCAAGAAAGCACATGGCAGGGTTACTTGCACCCTTTTACAGAAAAATGAACCGCTAACCCCGTCCCGGGGGACCAAAAAAATGGCCCGCACACCAATGGTGTACGGGCCCGTTTTATGAAAGAAAGTATATGTGGAGAATGAATTAATTCAAGGCCTTCTTTAAAACTTCCAAATTCTGGGTCATGATATCAAGGTAGCTGGAAGTCTCGCCAAGCTTGGTGCTCTGGATGGAATCCATAACAAGGATATCCGCTTTTGCAGAGGTCAAGTTGGACTGAATGGTCTTGGCAATCTTCTGATCGCTGGTCTCAATTACAAGAATTGCCGGAAGATCTAATTCATCTACCTTCTCGGATAAGAAAGCGATGGTCTCAAAGCTTGCTTCGGTCTCTGCAGAGCAGCCAACGAAAGCAGCGTAGTAGTTCAAATTGTAATCATCGATTAAGTAACGGAATGGGAAGCGATCGCCGAATAGTACGGTGTCATACTTGGCATCCTTTACGCATGCAGCATATTCTGCATCCAATGCGGCAAGCTTCTCGGTATAAGCAGTTGCGTTTGCCTTGTAGGTATCCGCGTTGTCTGCATCTACCTGGCACATTGCATCATTGATGGCTCTAACCAAGGTAGTAGCGCTCTTCAATGACAACCACACGTGCTCGTCATATTCCACTTCGCCTTCCTCATGATGATGCTCATGTTCTTCAGCTTCTTC
>JAILOI010000016.1 GCA_024690885.1 Lachnospiraceae bacterium | reverse complement strand
CGGCATACGGAATTGTTTTGTCAGGTGCGGGAATTATCCCTAAGTATCTCTTGCCCGGAAGTGGCACGGATGATTCTAACACGTGTGGAACCGGTGCGTTACGAAGGACGGATGGAAGCGGAAGTAGACGAGGAGGACTATACGCCGGAAGAGGTGGTGGTGTATTCACAGCTGCGATTGATTCGGCGACATCTGTTGGCGATTCTGCAGGATCGCAGCGTTCCTTTGGAAACCCGCTTTGGTCATCTATTGACGATGGTGGGTGTCTATCAGGATGATGTGGATGAATTGCTGATGGAGGAGCGGCCACTGGATGCTCTACCGATGGAAGAAATCTGTCAGGTGGCAGGCGGTGAACTGGATACGTCCAAAGGGATGATGGAGACGCTGCTTGGAGTAACCGAAGGATGGGAGTACACAGAGCCGGAACTTTCTGAGTGGTTTGTACAAACCGGGGAGATTCTTGCAAGCATGAGTGAGCAGGCGTTTGGAAATCAGCGAAAGGCGTTTTATCAAGCACTTGCGGATGCAGAAATTGCGCGCGAAGTGGTCTTCGAGCAATTGATGGTGTATTTCTTGTTTGCGTATTTCTGCGGCTCCGTTTATGACGAATACTATTATGGCCAGGCCCAGCTTGCAGTTGCGGCTTGCTATCATGTGGAGTTGTTACTTTTTGCAAAATATCAGAAGCAGGAAGCACTGTCCATGGAGGATGTCATTCGCTATACCTACATCTACGCCAGAGAATTGGAGCATTCCACACCCAATATCCTGGCGACAGAACAGTACATGGAGGAACATCCCATGTTAAAACAGGGGTGAACGTATAGATTTAAACAGATGCCCCGGATTGTATATCCACAGGTGTTGTTTTTCCATGGTAACCGGTTTCGGGAGATGTTATAATTTAAGAGGGAAAAAGAGAGGTCACAAGCGTTGTGGCCTTTTTCCATTTTAGAGACGAGTATGAAAATAGGAAGGGAGCAAACCCGCACGGGGCGCGAAATCGATGAATACCATCCAAAAGATTTTTATCCAAGATGTCAAACATATTTGTTCAAATATCTTTCTTCTGATTATAGCATTGGGCGTCTGTGTCCTACCGGCACTCTATGCCTGGTGCAACATCTATTCTAATTGGGATCCTTATGGTAATACCGGGAATCTGAAGGTGGCTGCCGTCTCCTTGGACGAGGGCTTTACCGATGAGGACGGAAGCTATTCCAACTCCGGGGATGCCATCATTGAAAACCTTCATGAGAATGACAAAATCGATTGGCAATTTGTAAAGACGGAGGAAGCCGCACTGGAGGGCGTCAAGGACGGCTCTTATTATGCAGCGTTGGTGATTCCAAAGGACTTTACCTATAACATGTATCACATTCTCTTCGAGGATGTAGAGAACCCCACCTTGTTGTTCTATCAGAATCAGAAGAAAAATCCCGTTGCCAATAAGATTACGGATACTGTGGTAGAAACGTTGCAAGGCAACATCGAAGAGCAGTTTATCATGACCATGACCAGACGAATCTTCCAGGGAACCAACACCCTCTCTGCAGATTTAGAAGCAGAAGGCGGTGTGGATGGATTCATTGAAAAATTAGAATCCATACATGCAGATTTGGAATCCTATCAGAAGACCATCGATGTGGCAATCCGTGGAAATGCAACATTGCTTGCGGCGACAGGAGAAGCCATGGATGATACCAAGGTGATGAAGCAGAAGGCCCAAAGCAGTGCCGATACCATCGGACAAGCATCGGATTCGGTCAGCACTTCGAAGACGACCATCTCGAACTATAGCAGTCAGGTGAACACCTCCATTGATCAGATGCAAACCACTTTGAATCGTTCCATTGCCACTTTGAACGAAGCAACCCTGACCAATGACGTTGCAGCGATGGTGACAGCGGCAGAGGCAGTACAAGCAGACTTATCACAGATCAATACGAATCTGGCAGCGTTGTTAGCCGCATCCTCCAACGATTCCAATGTGGTCAGTACGTTGACGGCATTGCAGAGTACCAGTGCGGCTGTGGATGGGGCTATGAGTGCGGTGGTTTCCGCCCAGAATGATACGGTTCAACAGGATCTGGAAACCATACGTAAAAATGCGGTCAGTCATATCAGCGATGCAGTGACATCCCTGGAAAGTATGCAAAGTCAGATTACCAATTCTCTGACACCGCAAATCAATCAGAGCTTCGATGGATTGCAGTTGGTGTTACAGAACAGTCAGAATCTAATGAGCAACATGGCAGCCGTTTTGGGTGGTATGGGTGATGTGTACGGTTCCCTGCAGCTGACAGCCAATTCTGCAACCACCAGTTTAGAAAAAACCAGTGAAGCATTGGGCCTGATTTCTCAGAGACTAACGGATGTCATCGACAAAGTGAAGGCTGCGTCGGAAAGTGACAAGGCAAAGATTCTGATGGAAACCCTATCCGGTGATCCGGAGGTGTACGGAGAGTTTTTCGCAGAGCCGGTGGTGATTGATAATCATGTACTTTATCCCGTAGATAATTATGG
>JAILOI010000015.1 GCA_024690885.1 Lachnospiraceae bacterium | reverse complement strand
GTTGCAAGGAGCGGTTCTCTCCTGCCGACTACGAAAAACTGACCGAAATGCTCCATGTCATCTCCGACGAACTGATGCCGGAATTAGACATGAAACAATTCAAAGACTAACCCAGGGATGCCAATACGGCATCCCTTTTTTGTGTTCCTACGCCACCGCTCCACCGGCCCCTCCAAGGGGGGCGACACCATTCATGGCAACGCATCCATTTTCTTTGTGCCTGGTGGCGGCCATTCCCACGACCGTGTCTTTTAACGGATTTTACACTTCCACGCAGCATGTATTTTCTTTCGCGGACCATTTTCTTACGTTCCCTTTTCGTCCATGGTCTGTCGCACCTTTCTTGCACTCGGTAGCCGCTTGGCGCAGTACAACTACGAAGCCGGTTGCGTCGGATTTTGGCACCACATAAGAATCGCATCCATGCTAAGCGCTTATGTTCGCCACGCCGTCCATGGCGTGGCGTGCCAATCCTACTGCAACCGACTTCTGTTGTACTAGCACCCGCTCTAAGCTCGTGCAAAAAGGTGAACAGCCATGGCACGAATCAGGAATTTCGATTACTTTGGTCCGCGGGGAAAATACCTGCGCGGCAGAAGTGTAAAGACTTTAAAAGACATGGGAGAATCAAAGAATGGCCGCCGGGCGCATTAGAAAATCATGCGTTTGCTATGGGTGTCGCACCCCCTTGGAGGGGCCGGTGGAGCGGTGGCGCGGTGGCGCAGAAACGCATTGTAAGACCAACAGCGAAACAATTAGCAACGAAACCTCTACGACAACCGGTTTTATGTTTAAGTTTTTTGAAAATATAACGAAAACAACGAAAGAAATTGAATAATCGCGGGTTATGTTGTAAGATATTTATATTAAATGAGATAAGGATACGAGGTGTATAGGTATGTCTGAGAAAATCACAATTCTAGTCGGCGATGATTCGATTCTCGCCCGTAAGCAACTGAAAGATATACTGATTGGTATTCAGGACAATCTGACGTTTGTGGAAGCTAGCAATGGACAGGAAGCTGTCGACAAGTTTAAGGAAGTACATCCGGATATTGTTTTTTTAGATATCGTTATGCCCGTGAAAGACGGCATTGGTGCTACGACCGACATTATTGCAGCTGATTCAAGTGCGAAGATTATTATTGTTTCTTCCGTTGGAACCCAGAGCCAATTAAAGTCCGCAATTGAAGCCGGTGCCAAGGATTTTATTCAGAAGCCGATTCGCGCTGAGCAAGTGACCGCAATCTTTAACACCTATATAGGAGGATAACGCCGATGTATGCACAGTTTTTTGGGGGATTTCTGCTTGGTAAGAATGCAGTAACTCCTGAGCAGCTTACTTCCGCGATTTCAAAGCTGTCCGACACACATATCAAGCTTGGTACCCTCGCTATGCACAAGGGTTATATGACAGCATCCGAAGTGGATGAAGTTTGCTTTTTACAAACCCGTGAAGATAAACGTTTCGGCGAAATCGCTCTGGAGCGTTGCTACCTGTTTGAAGATCAGTTGGAAGATTTGTTGGTTTCCCAGAATCCGGACTATCTTTTGCTTGGTCAAACACTGGTCGATATGGGTGCCATCAATAACGCAGACTTGGAAAGTCTCATGGTGGAATATCAGTCCGAGAATGAAATCGACGATTTTGCCACTGCCAGAGAAGATGCAAACACGTCCATTCGTTTGATTGAAAACTTCTTCGAGGATTCCGGCATTCACGCCAACGAATATGCCCTCGACTATCTGAACTTAATGTTTAACAACTTAGTCCGGTTCATCGGCGAGGACTTTACTCCGCTTCAACCGTCACCGGCCCGTTCCTACAACGTCAGCTATTGTGTCATGCAGCGTCTCACCGGTGTGGCCCGATTTACCTGCGGCCTGGATATGGAACCCAACATAGCTGTAAGCTTCGCTTCCCGCTATGCCAAGATGGACTTCGATGCCTTCGACGAATACGTCAAAGCCTCCCTGGAAGATTTCCTGAATCTCCACAACGGCTTATTCAGCGTCAACATGTCCAACAACCATTCCGTCGAGCTGAACTTAGCTCCACCAGCCCAAGAAGAAGGTCCGGTCATCGAACTCAACGACACCGGCTTCATCATTCCGGTTCTCTACCCATTCGGAACCATCTACATGATCTTAGAATTCTAATCACAAGGACCACCTACCCGGTGGTCCTTATTTTTTGCCCGCCCGCCACATCTACGTTTCTTGTGGTGCGGCTTCTTTTTCTCCTGTTCTAGGGGCGTGGAACCATTCGTGTCCCGGCATCCATTTTCTTTGTGCCCATTGGCGGCCATTCCCACGACCGTGTCTTTTAACGGATTTTACACTTCCACGCAGCATGTATTTTCTACCGCGGACCCATATTCGTTTTCCCCTTTTCGTCCATGGTCTGCCACACCTCCCTTGCACTCGGTGGCCGCTTGGCGCAGTACAACCACGAAGCAGGTGGCATCGGATATTGGCACCACATAAGAACCGCATCCATGCTTAGGGCTTATGTTCGCCACGCCGTCCATGGCGTGGCGTGCCAATCCGATTGCAACCTGCTTCTGTTGTACTAGCACCCGCTCTAAGCTCGTGCAAGGAGGCGTGCAGCCATGCGACGAATCGGGGACGTAGATATCTTTGGGTCCGCGGGGAAAATACCTGCGCGGCAGAAGTGTAAAGACTTTAAAAGACATGGGAGAATCAAAGAATGGCCGCCGGGCACATTAGAAAATCATGTCGGGAGCACGGGTTCCATCGTCCCCTAGAACAGGAGAAAAAGAAGCCGCCCCGAAAGAACACAAAGCCAAAGCGGGCGGACATAAAAAAGCCCTACTCCGTAGAGTAGGGCTTGTGATTAGATTCCTAAGAACTGGCGAACAACCTTTGGCATCTCGTCCACTTCGCAGATGGTTTTGTGACGAACCTCGGCGTTGCGGATTTCTTCGATGGCACCAGGGATATCTACCTTAGATACCTCGGAAAGCTTGTCGGTTAATTCCAAGTCAGACAGGGATGCGTCGTCGGCTCCGATGGCCTGCATAACGCTTCTGGTGAACTTGTATGGGCTGGCAGTGGATGCAATGACGGTGGTCTTGTCATCGCCGCTCTCCTGCTTGTATTTGTTGTATACGGCAGCAGCAACTGCAGTATGGGTATCAATAACATAGCCGGTCTTGTCATACAACTGACGGATAGCTTCGGTGGTCTCCTCTTCGGTAGCGAAGTTACCGTAGAAGTCTGCTAAGTTCTTACGCATCTCATCGGTAATTTCATACTTACCGGAGGTCTGTAAAGACTTCATGAACGCAGCGTTGGCCGCATCATCTTCACCGGCAATACGATAGATCAAACGCTCTAAGTTGCTGGAGATTAAGATATCCATAGATGGAGAAGAAGTCAGCTTGAACTCACGGTTCTTGTCATAAACACCGGTACCGAAGAAATCGTAAAGTACCTTGTTCTCGTTGGAAGCACAGATAAGCTTCGCAATCGGAAGACCCATGTTCTTCGCATAGTAAGCAGCGAGAATGTTACCGAAGTTACCGGTAGGAACCGTAACGTTGATGGACTCGCCTGCTGCAATTTTGCCTTCGCCAAGTAATCTGGTGTAAGCATAGACATAATAAACAATCTGCGGAACCAAACGTCCGATATTGATGGAGTTTGCAGAGGAGAACTGGAAACCTGCCGCATCTAACTGAGCAGCCATCTCCTTGTCACCAAACATCTTCTTCACGCCAGTCTGGGCCTGGTCGAAGTTACCGTTGATACCAACAACGAAGGTGTTGTCACCGGTCTGGGTAACCATCTGCTTCTTCTGAATATCGCTTACGCCGTCCTTCGGGTAGAATACAATGATGCGTGTTCCTTCTACATCAGCAAAACCGGCCAAAGCAGCCTTACCGGTATCACCGGAGGTAGCAGTCAAGATCACGATATCGTTCTTCACGTTGTTCTTACGTGCAGCGGTAATCATAAGGTGTGGCAAAATGGATAATGCCATATCCTTGAATGCAATGGTCTTGCCATGGAACAGTTCTAGATAATAAGCACCGTCTGCATAGGTCAACGGAGCAATTTCCTCGGTATCAAACTTGCTATCATATGCACGGTTGATACAATTCTTCAACTCCTCTTCGGTATAGTCGGTTAATAATAACTTCATAACCTCATATGCAGTTTCCTGATAAGTCATCTTGCTTAATTCGTCCAAGGACTTATCCAACTTTGGAATACAGGTTGGGACATATAAGCCACCGTCAGTAGCCAATCCACGTAAAACTGCTTCAGATGCAGTTACCTGTTCATTTTTGTTTCTGGTGCTAACATACTTTACTTCCATCTTTTTTCCTTTCCCTGTTGTTTCTACTACAACGCTCTAATTATAGAGTAAGAACATTTGCTATGTCAATTTGCCATTTCACAAAAGTCCCTGCGATTCCAAGGATTTTCATGTATAATAGTTACATGAGTAAGGGCGTTTTTAAAACAACAAAGAAAAATGGTGACGTGTACTATCGCGTCAGCATCACATACCAGGGAAAACACATCAGTCTGGGCAGTTTTGACAGCGCCAGCGCAGCTTCTTGCGCCTATAAAGAGGCGGAGCGCCTCTATCGTGATTCCAAGCTGAATCTCTTAAATTACAAGTCCTGCTGCAAGCATCTCCACCCGGATAAGGCCATCACCATCCTAAATCACCGTGATAACAAGATGTATATCAAGACCCCAATTTACCTTCAGAATGGCTATTTTTCGTATTTTTTACGGGGCGTTGGCGAGTTAAAGTTCGACAACGACGACTTGTTCTACTATTCCAGTCATCGTATTTTAATTCATGACGGCCACCTCTATGTCAACGACTATGGCATGCAATACGGTATCCTGGCTCGCTTCGGTATCAAGAACTTCGCCGTTGCCGGCAAAGACTATGAGTTCGCCAACGGAGATCCCCTTGACTTCCGCTACCAGAATATCGTCGTCATCAATCGCTACCATGGTGTTACCCGCAAGCCCTACGGCAACACCTTCCGTCACGAAGCCCGTATCCACATCAACGGAGAGTTCCTCATCGGACGCTACACCGACGACAACATTGCCGCCATCGCCTACAACAAAGCAGTGGACGCTGCACGCGATGCCGGTATCGCCAAGAACTTCATCCAAAACTACGTCGTCGACTACACCCCCAAGGAGTACGCTGATGCCTACACCCGCATCCGCCTCCCCAAGCACTATCTTGCCTATCTGAATCAGTAGGGCTTTTTTGATTGCCCACGTACCTACCACTTCGTCCCGCCGGCCCGGGTCGATCCGGACAAGGTGTCTCCACACAATTCGCAAGAATCATAGATTTTCTTACATCCAAAAAGCGCATCCCAGGGATGTGTCCTTTCCCTGCGTTTACAATTCCAGGAGCCTGTGTGACCAAAGCGGACACATTTATGTTCCCTTATAGGAATCCCATGCCACTCATATCCCCCATTTTTCTCAAGTTCCACTCGCGAAGAACCGCGACAAAATCGATTTTGCCGGATTGGCACCGCAAAAGAATCACATCCATGTTTAGGCTTTTGCTCACCGCGCCATCCGTGGCGCGGTATGCCGATCCGTTTTGCAAAATCGGTTTTTGCGGTTCTATCACTCGCTCCAAGTTCAAAAAATGGGGATACGAGTACATGGGATTTCTAAAAATACCGGGTGTCCGCTTTTGGGCATACCGGTGACGCAGAATTGTAAACCATGGAAAGCACACATCCAATCAAAGGGATGCGTCTTTGGATGTATAGAAAATCATGATTTGAAGTCGTGTGTGGAGACACCTTGGACCGCGGTCGACAAAAAGCCGGCGGAAGCAAAGTATAAGAACATACGTGGGCAATCAAAAAAGCCCTCCCCGGTTGGGGAAGGCAAGATGTTACGGTTGGTTGAGGCCGGCCAGGTGGTTGACGAATTGCTGGGCCGTACGTCCACTGATGCCGCCGTGGCTCATCTCCCACTGGTCCGCTTGAAGGAGAAGTTCCTTCTCGTCCAATTGGATGCTTGGAATGCGCTTAGCCAATGCAACCACGATCTGGTGGTATTCGATGCGGTTTGGCTTGGAGAAGTTAATGGTTTCACCGAAGCGGTTTACCAGGGAGAGCTTCTCCTGGATGGAGTCGTTGGTGTGAATTTCACCGTGGATTTCCATGTTTTCCCGGTCCCCCCAGGTCTCCTTGATGAGGTGACGACGGTTGGAGGTGGCATAGATTAAGATGTTGTCCGGCTTCATCTCCACACCGCCTTCGATGACAGCCTTTAAAAATTTGTATTCCGTTTCGAATTCCTCGAAACTCAAATCATCCATGTAAATAATAAAACGATAGTTCCGGTTTTTGATGGTGGAAATCACAGCATTCAAATCCTTGAACTGGTGCTTGTAGATTTCAATCATACGAAGGCCACGGTTGTAGTACTGATTGATGATGGCCTTGATACAGGTAGATTTACCGGTACCGGAATCGCCGTATAGCAAACAATTGTTGGCCGGTTTGCCGTCCACGAAGGCTTCCGTATTCTCGATGAGGCGCTGCTTCTGCCACTCGTACCCCACCAGGTCATCTAAGGAGACATTCTCCGTATTGTTGATGGGATAGATATCTACGGAACCATCGGCTGCGCGCTCATCCCGTAGACGGAAGGCACGATTTAAACCGAACATACCAAATCCAAAGTCGGCATAGAAACCGGTTAGGATATCAAAGAAAGCATCCACATCTTTTGCCGCAGCCAACTGCTGAGAGAGGGTACGAACCTTCTCGGAAACACTTAAGTTGTACATCCGCTCCTTCTTGATGATGGCATGATAGTTGCATAGGGTGGTAAAGCAATCGATGTCCAATGCTTCCTCCAATGCAGAGAAATCATAGACGAATAACTGCCGGAAAATATCATAATCATTCTTCACGAAATGATTGACGCTGCCCTCTTGGCTGCCAACCTTCTCCGCCGTCAGGGTGAAGGAATTCTTGTTGGTAATCAAAAGAAAGGTTAAATAGTTTTGCCATAGATTATCATCGAATCCAAACTCTGTTGCTAAATCCAGGATGCGCTTCACTTCCGCAAAAATACGGGTGGTAAGCTCATGCTTTGGTGCACCGTCGTGAAAATCCTCGGTGATTTTGGCCAGACGAGAAAGCATGGAGTCCTCGCCAAATTCTCGATAGACAATAAGTTTCGAAACCAACTGATACATAATGCGACCTCTTTTGTTGAAATAATATTAATTCTTTCCGCAATTATAACACAGCCTCAAAAATATTTGGTAAAATATAGGCATGGCAAAGAAAGAGAAGAACGTTCCCACCGAGGAACAGCAAGAAGAGAAGACAACTTTTAAGGGATTTATCATGGGACTTTTGGCTTTTACCATTGTCATTCTAATTGGCGTGGTACTGGTGAATACTGCCCTGGTAAACCTCGGATTGATGGACCCGAAGCACGGCATCGTAAATCAGGTGATGGCAATTCTACCCTTTGGCGACAAGGAAACCGAAGAAGGCGAAGTATCCACATTTATTGAGACGGAGGCCAATGCCGCACTGATTCAGAATACCGGAAGCTTTGGCGTATTTATTGGAATTGATGGAACTGAGATTGCCCGTACCGCCGGCTATGACTTGATTGTCATCGATGCCCAGGGATTTAGTGCCGAACAGATTGCACAGCTTAAATCCACCGGAGTGACTGTCATTAGTTACTTGAACGTCGGTTCCATGGAGCAATCCCGCCCCTACTATGGCGATATGAGTGCCTATTCCTTGGGCCCCAGAGACGATTGGCCGGATGAGGTTTGGATGGACGTATCCAATCCGGAATGGCAGAACTTCGTGTGTGGCACCCTGGCGCAGCAATTATACGACAAGGGTGTGGACGGATTTTTTATCGACAATACGGATGTGTACGCCGCATTCCCAACGGATGAGATGTATGGCGGCTTACTGAATATCATGAATAACCTCCAGGGTTTCAACGTCCCAATCATTATCAACGGCGGCGATGTCTTTGTTTCCAAGGGACTTTCCACCGGCGAATTAACCTACCTGATTGAGGCGGTTTGTCAGGAGGATGTGTTCACCACCTACGACCGGTTCAAGGGCTATAGCTTCCAGAACCAGACAGATACCGCATACTACAAAAACTATATCGAGTCCTGTGCACAGCAAAACCTCCTGGTTTATTTGATTGAATACGCACCGGATCCGGATACCGCAGCGATGATTTCGGAATACTGCAATGCCCACAATTTCCAATACTACATCTCCGATTCCATCGAATTAAACTAAACAAAAAGCAGGCGATACTTACATCAATGTCATTAAGTTAACATTGGGATAATGCTTTGGATGAGAGAAACGGGAATGAAGATGATAACCTTCATTCCCGTTTCTTCCTTTTTAGGCATAACAAACAGGCGGATCTAAAATCCACCTACTAATCATGTTTTATT
>JAILOI010000082.1 GCA_024690885.1 Lachnospiraceae bacterium | reverse complement strand
GCACATCCACCCGGAAGTGCAACCTCTGCCGTCTTGTATTTACCAAGCAATGCACCCAACAAATAATAGGATGCACGAATCTTCTTAATGTATTCATAATCTACGCTCAACCGCTCAATCTTAGAACCGTTGATACGTACGGTATGACGATCCACGCGCTCAATACTGGCACCGATATCTTCCATTGCACCAATCATGACATTCACGTCACGTACATCCGGAAGGTTATCAATGATGACGGTATCATCTGTCATAACCGCTGCGGCCAAAATTGCTAATGCTGCATTTTTCGCTCCACCGATGGTCACCTCTCCACGAAGAGGAGTGCCGCCTTTGATTACGTACTGTTCCATCTCTATACCTCAAAACGATCGCCCCGTTGCGATCTTATACTCCAATATTTACTCTCAAGATTAACATTATAAATTCTTTTGCGATTCTGTCAACTTCGTTAGTTTCAGTATACCATATCTATAGGTAAAGCAAAAGTTTACCACTAAATCTTGAACTGGCTGTTATACAAAGCGGCATATCGACCATTCTTTGCAAGGAGGGCTTCATGGGATCCCTGCTCTAACACCTGTCCATGTTCCATATAGAGTATGATATCCGAATTCATAATGGTGGAGAGACGATGGGCCACTACAAAGGTGGTGCGTCCTTCCATCAAACGCCCGAAGGCTTCCTGAATCTTCATCTCGGTACGGGTATCAATGGAACTGGTCGCCTCATCCAAAATCAGCATCGGCGGTAAGTTCAACATGACACGGGCAATGCACAACAACTGCTTCTGTCCCTGGGAGAGACTGCCTCCGTCACTGCCCAAGCGGGTGTCATATCCACCCGGTAATTTCTTAATAAAGCTATGGGCATGAGACGCCTTACAAGCTTCGATGACCTGCTCTCTGGTGGCATCCGGGTTCGCCATCAACATGTTTTCCAAGATGGTACCCTCCTTCAGCCAGGTCTCCTGCAACACCATACCGAAGGCACTGCGCAGCGTCGCCCGCGGGATGTCATTGATGTTGACCCCATCGATGGTAATGCTTCCTGCATCTACATCATAAAAGCGCATCAGCAAATTGATCATGGTGGTCTTGCCGGCACCGGTCGGTCCTACGATGGCCACCTTCTGGCCCGGTTCCACCTCCAAATTTAAGTCCCGAAGCAGGGGCTGATCCTTGACATAGGAGAAGGCCACATTCTGAATGGAAATACGTCCCTTGGGCGGTGTCGGAAGGGTTGCCACATCCCGCTCCGTCTCCGGCTCTGCTTCCATCAGTTCAAAAATTCTTGCCGCACAGGCAATGGCATTCTGCATCTCGGTAATTACGCCGGTGATTTCGTTAAACGGCTTGGAATACTGGCTGGCATATCCTAAGAAGCTGCTTAGGGCACCCACCGTAATTCCTCCGGAGATGACAATACTTGCACCAAAGAAGCACACCACGGCGTAAATCAGTGAATTTACAAATCGGGTGGCCGGGTTGGTAATGGAAGAATAGAAGGTGGCCTTCAGAGAGCTCTGACGCAATGCTTCATTCTTCTTTGCAAAATCCTCCTTGGTACGATCCGTATAGGAAAAGGTATGTACCAGCTTCTGCTGATCGATTCGCTCCGATGCAAACTCCGTCACCTCGCCACGGTCTAGGGCCTGCTGCCGGAACATCCGGTAGGTGCGGGAGGAAATAAACTTCGCCACCAACAGGGAAATCGGTGTTAACAAGATGACCACCAACGAGATTTTGCCGTTGATGGAAATCATAAATCCGATGGTACCAAAAATCGTTAATACCCCGGTAAATAACTGGGTAAATCCAAGCAGCAATCCATCGGAGAAACTATCCGCATCCGTTACAATTCGGCTGACATAATCTCCATGGGAGTGACTGTCAATGTGGGCAATGGGCAACTGCTGCAATCGCACGAAGGCCTGCTGCCGCAACTGCTTCGTCACGGAGTAGGTGATGTGATTGTTTACCCGATTCATTACCCACTGGAAGAATGCGGTAAAAAAGATTACCATCGCCATGGTTCGAATCACTTGAAGCAATCCGTCGAAATCCACCTGATGAACCCCTACGATACAATCGATGCCACGTCCGGTAAGAATGGGAATCTCTAAGGTTAATACTACCGTCGCCGCTGCGCAAAGCAAAGATAACAGGATATACGGAAGGTATGGCACAAGTAAGCGTCCGATTTTCTTTATGGTCTGATTCTTCATGCCATCGCCTCCTCTCTTGGAAACTGTGAGTAGTAGATTTCCTGATACACCTCACAGTCTTTCATCAATTCCTGATGGGTACCAAGGCCTGCCACTTCCCCATTCTCCAATACCAGAATCTGGTCCGCTTCCCGTACCGATGAGGCACGCTGGGACACAATGATGGTGGCCGGATGCCAGGATAACTCCCGGATATTTTTACGCAAACGCGCTTCCGTACCTAAATCCAGGGCAGATGCAGAGTCGTCCAATATGAGCAGCCATGGCTTTTTGACCAGGGCACGGGCGATGGTCAGACGCTGTCGCTGGCCGCCGGAGAAGTTCCGTCCGCCCTTGACCACACCGGCTTGCAACTGTCCGTCCTTGCCCTCTACCACTTCCTTGGCACAGGCTGCCTCCAGTGCTTCCCACAGTTCTTCATCCGTCGCATTCTCATTGCCTACGCGCAGGTTCTCTGCGATGGTTCCGGCAAACAACTGGGCCTTCTGCGGTACCACACCGATGATACGGGCAATGCGCTCATCTGTAAGTCCCGCAACGTCCTCCCCTACCAAACGGATCTGGCCGCTGGCGACATCGTAGTCATGGCAGATGGCATGTACCAGAGAACTTTTACCGGAACCGGTTCCACCGATGACCCCCAGGGTCTCTCCGGCTTCCATCTTCAGGGTGACCTTGGATAAGACTTCCTCGATGGTGTTTGGATATGCAAAGGATACATCGGATAGGCTCAACACTTCCCGCCCCAGGGACTTGGTGGTTGCGCCCTCATGGCGTCGCTCATCTGCCGGCATCTCCATCACTTCCTGAATACGGGTGACGGAAGAGAAGGCACGGGTTAGAAGGACGATTAAGTTTGCCAGCTTAATCAGTTCCACCAAAATCTGGGACATATAGTTTACCAGCGCCACCACGGAACCGGTGGTCAATACGCCCCGGTTGACCTGACCTCCTGCAAACCAGAGAATCCCAACCACTGCCAGATTTACAATGACGTAAGTAGCCGGATTTAATAAGGATTGAATCTTACCGGCACCAATCTGGCGCTCGTACAGTTCCTTGGTCTGCTGCCGAAAGCCTTCCTGCTGCTCCTCTTCATTCCCGAAGGCGCGAATCACACGGATGCCTTCTAGGTTTTCACTTACCAGACCCAAAACACGGTCCAAGGTTCCCTGAATCTTTCGGAACATGGGCAGGGTGGAGCGCATTACAAAATATACGATGATTCCTAAGATTGGTATTACCAATACAAACAGAAGTGCCACCTTGGCATCCACCGTAAAGGCCATCACCATGGCACCAAACACAATAAACGGGGAGCGCAAAAACAGACGCAAGAACATATTGATTCCGTTCTGCACCTGATTGATATCATTGGTAATTCGCGTTAACAACGTCGCTTCTCCCACCTGGTCGATGGCGCCGTTGGAAAAATCCTGGATGTGATAGAATAAATCCTCCCGCATCTTACATGCGGAATTGATGGCTGCCTTGGCCGCAAAATACTGAGCGGTTATGGCTACCGTCAATCCGATGACGGCCAACACCAGCAACAATCCGCAACGGCTTAAGACATACTGGAGGTCGTGATTGGCAATGCCCACATCAATGATGGCTGCCACCACCAGTGGCACAAACAATTCAAAGATGGCCTCTAGCATCTTAAATAGCGGTGCAAGAATACTTTCCTTCTTGTAGGTTTTCAAATACTGATAAACAAACTTCATATAAGTTCCTTTGCTTTGGTGATTCCATAGAAAAAGGCCTACCCGTCACGGGGTAGGCCCTCACATTCTTACTCTTCTTCGGTCGTCTCCGCAGTGGTTTCTTCGGTCGTCTCCGGTGTTGTAAAATACTCCTTGAATGTAACCTTGCCCCACAACTTCTTATCTACCTTCCAGTCCACATCCTTCTTCCATGCGTCCATCTTGTCGGTATAATAAGTATTGCGCGCATCCTTCTCTAAGTTCTCGCGCTTGGTTGCTGTTGCTTCCTGATCGGAAGTTGCTTCCATATGAACCACATAATAACCGGTTCCTTCTACCTCGATGACTGCAGAGGTTTCTCCATCAGAAAGCTTCTGTGCTGCGGCAATAACTGCCTCACCCAAGGTGGTATCTTCTGCTGGATCTGCCGTCTTGGTGTAGGAGTAGGTCTGTGGTGTTAATTCCTGTGCCTCGGCCTCTGCTGCAAAATCAGCGGCTGCCGATAACTTCTCTGCCGATTCCTTCAACGCAACCAGCTCTGTCTTATCCAACTCTACGGTATTGCCGGCATCATCCGTCTTCGTATTTGCAAAGGTTACATAAGAGATGGTGGACTGCTCCGCTTCTTCGTCGGTGATGTTCACCTCGGCCTCTGCCTCAATGGCATCCTGCAACTGCTGTGCGATGGTCTGCTCTTCCATAAAACGAACGGCATACTCCTCGGTGGCACCTAACTGCTGAATCGCTTCCTCACTGTTGGCATCCATCAATTTCTTGGCCGCCTCGGCGATTGCCTTCTTTTGATCATCTGTTAATGCAATATTGTAATCGGATGCATGTAAGCCGCTTACATAGTAACGCTCCAAGTCATCCATAATCTGTGTCTTCACGCTTTCCTCGAAGGTTTCATCTCCCTCGCCGGTCTGCTGATCCCATACCACCGATCCAAAGTACTGTACATAAATCTGATCGTAGGTTGCCTGATTATACTTGGCAACAAAATTTCCGTAACCTGCGGAAATCACTTCCTTGCCATCTACTGAAACCAGTGTTGCATCTGCATCCAATGCCTCGGATGCACCGCATCCGGTAAACAACATGGTTCCTACCAAAGTTGCAGCGGTTAACGCCGTCATAAATTTTCTAGCCATTGTAAAAAACTCCATTTCCCATTCAATCTGTAGGTTGAACCCTACAATCCACAATTATACGCATTTTAAAAAAAGTTATCAACCAACGCC
>JAILOI010000081.1 GCA_024690885.1 Lachnospiraceae bacterium | reverse complement strand
GGTAAATAGGGCAGAGGTGGAAGTGCAGTAATGCATGTAGCTGACTGTTACTAATCGATCGAAGGCTTGACCTCGCAAGAGAACTTAACGAATTCGAGCGTAAGCGAAGAATGAGTTTAGTCGTATGCATGTCAAAGTTCTTAGTGAATGAGTGCGTAGCACGAATGAGGTTAGAACTATGACTAGCAAGAGAACTTAACGAGTTCAAGTGAATAGCGAACATTTCTCGTTTCTGTGTGAAGTTTTGAAGGTATGTTAATTAAATATTGACATGAAGTGCCCTTTAATTTAATATGTTAAAGGGTTTGTTATTAAAGGGATATAGTTCAGTTGGTAGAACGTTGGTCTCCAAAACCAAATGTCGAGGGTTCGAGTCCTTCTGTCCCTGTAAGCCGGTAGATTTCTACCGGCTTTTATTTTGTTTCTGATTCTTCTGGGAGTAATATGCGAAGTGCATGCTGATATTTTTCTACGCGTTTGTAATCGACGGACGTAGGATTTGGAATACGACTTAAATCGGCATTATGATGAAGATCGGCAATCTTCACTTCACAGGCCAGGGGATTTTCTTTGATGCGACGAATATATCCATAATAATCCCGGTTATCTTCTTCAGACTTGGTTAACAGGCATACGGCGTCAATCACATACGCAGGAAAACCATAGGCAATCAAGTCTTCTCTCGTTAGGACGGTATCCTCAATGGTATCGTGCAGCCAGGCAATAATCTTGGCTTCCGGTGTAGAACAATTGGATGCGACTGTCCTTGGATGGTTAATATACGGAACACCGGCACGATCCACCTGATTGCGATGTGCATTGGTGGCTACTTCCTCGGCGAGCGCTATGTATTTTTCAACTGTACGTTCAATCATTTTTACTTGCCTCTTTTCCTATAATCCGTCATAATAGGCTTTGGAAAAATTCATAAATATATGGAGGTCATACAAGTGGACAAAGCTGTGTTATGTGGAGTAATTCCACCGATCCTTGTTTTAATCTATGTTTATCGCATGGATAAGATTGAGAAGGAGCCGATTGGATTACTTGCAAAATTCTTTATCGCAGGTATTATTATAGCAATTCCTGCAGCGATTGTAGAGGGAATTCTGGATGCGGTTTTCCAGATTGCCGGATTACCGTATTTACTTTCTGTTATTGGATATGCTGTTGTTACGAACTTTATTGGGGTTGCATTGGTAGAAGAGGGCTTCAAATTTTTAGTATTAGAGCTTCTTGCCAAGAAGAGCAAGGAATTTGATTATCGCTTTGATGCGATTGTTTACACCATGTGTGTCGGCATTGCTTTTGCAGCCTTTGAAAATATTTTATATATCATTAGTTTTGGCGCCGGCTGGGACATTGCATTTGCACGTTTGCTTCCGGGTCATTCCATTTTTGCTGTATTTATGGGATTCTATTATGGTAACTGGAAGGGATACTATGATGCAGGCAATATGGAACCGGCCAAGAAGAACAAGTGGAAGGCATTACTCATTCCGGTATTGCTTCACGGATTCTACGATTTCTGTTGTACCATGGGTGGATACAGCGGAATCTTCGTTTTGATTTTCTTTGCATTCTTAATCGGCGTTACCATTTTTGCTTTCCGCTTTGTAAATAAAGCGTCTAGAGAGGATTTGCCGGTATAGTTTTATCGAGTATAAATAATGATATGAATTTTCCATGGATCTGCTGCCTATCTGGCAGCAGATTTTTTGCGATAGTTTTCATTTGCGTTTCTACTCATGTGTTACATTGAGTGAATAAATCACAGACGAATTTGCATAATTGCTCTTTTTTCGAAACACAGCTTGTATTTCTGAATTAGTAATAGTGCACAAAATGCAGATAGTTGGTTGTACAAATAGCACAATGAATTTTCGCGAATTGCGAAAAAACTACCGGAAAAACCGTTGTATAACCTCGCTTGTGGATTAAAACTGGTCCGATTCCATTCGATTTTATGAAACGTTTTCGTAATCATTGTTTTTGCAAAACAATTTATCTATTGACAGTACAATCGGAACATGATTTAATGTATCAGAACCAAATTAGAGAATATAGTTTCCATATGTTCTCTTATGTAGTTGTTTTATTTTTATGAGGTGCGTTATGAAATTAAGAATTAAGCTGGATAATATGGAAGAGGCTCAGGAGTTTGTAAACATTGCATCCAAGTTTGATTATGATATCGATCTGAAGAGTGGTGTTGTTTACATTGATGCAAAATCCTTTTTGGGTGTTTACTCTATGGGATTGAAGCGTGACCTGGAAGTTATTTGTGCAAGCCAGGATGATACATTCCGCGAGATGGTTTCTAAATTTGCTGTAGCATAATTCCGTTGGTAGTATCTAGTTTCGCAAAAATTGATCTTTCATTGGAATGTTATGGATGAGTCATCAGAGTAGTGTATGCTACTTTTGATGGCTCTTTTTTTGTGTTATGATGTGCTTTGATATAAAGGAAAGTGTAGGGTGTAGCGCTTGGCGAAAGACAAGGACAAACAGGAAATTGAATATACGAAGGAACGCGCGCAAGTTCGGATTTCGGTGCGGAACCTGGTGGAGTTTGTCCTGCGCTCCGGCGATATCGATCATCGTCAATCTGGTGGAGATTCCATCACGGCTATGCAGGAAGGTAGTCGTATTCATCGGAAAATCCAGAAGAAGATGGGAGCAAATTATCATGCCGAGGTGCCCCTGAAGTACATCATTACCTATGATGATTACGAGCTTGGAATCGAAGGCAGAGCAGACGGCATCATCTATGAGGAGGATGGGGTTTGCATCGATGAAATCAAGGGCGTCTATATGGATATCGATGGAATGCAGGGTCCGGTGGATGTTCATCTAGCTCAGGCGAAGTGCTATGCCTATATGTTTGCTACGCAGCAGCATCTGGATTCCATGGATGTACAGATGACTTACTGCAATCTGGATACAGAAGACATCCGGCGGTTTCGCATGCATTATTCCTATGAGGAATTAGAAGGCTGGTTTTTGGATGTGATCAAGCTATATAAGCGATGGTCGGATTTTGCATTCTATTGGAAACAGACCAGACAGGATTCCATCCATGCCTTGGAATTTCCGTATGCATATCGTCCCGGACAGAAGGAAGTGGCGCGGGATGTGTATCGCACCATTGCCAGAAATCACATTTTATTTATGCAGGCGCCTACCGGTTCCGGTAAAACCTTGGCCACGATTTTTCCGGCGGTGAAGGCCGTTGGTGAGGGCCTGGGGGAGCGGATTTTTTATCTGACGGCAAAAACCATTACGCGCGTGGTGGCGACAGATACCCTACGCCTGTTTGCCCAGCAGGGATACCGTGGAAAGACGGTGGAGATTACGGCCAAGGATAAGCTGTGTCCCTTTGATGCGTCCAAATGCGATCCGGACCATTGCACCCGTGCCAAGGGGCACTTCGATCGAATCAATGATGCGGTGTATGATTTACTGCAACAGCAGGACATCTTTGACCGGGAGACCATCGCGGCCTGGGCCGGGGAGCGGGAGGTTTGTCCCTTTGAGATGAATCTGGATGTTGCCAGCTGGTGCGACAACATCATCTGTGATTATAATTATGTGTTTGATCCCAACGTGTATTTGAAGCGATTCTTTAGCGATGGGATTCGTTCGGATGCCATCGTTTTGGTGGATGAGGCCCATAATCTGGTGGAGCGCGGCCGGTCCATGTATTCGGAAACCCTAGTCAAGGAAGAACTTCTGGATATGAAGAAGCACTTTAAAATCTATAACGGTGGCATCCCGAAGGCCTTGGATCGCTGCAACAAGATCATGCTGGAATGGAAGCGGCAGTGTGAGGACGTTCTTCTATTAGAAGAGATGGATAGCTTTCTGCTGGCACTGATGCGGTTAGCCAACGCCATGGAAACCTTCTTCGAAAAGCACATCGAGTTGGATCATATGGATGAAATCCGGGAGTTTTATTTCCGTGTGCGCAACTTCTTGAATTTGTCGGAGTGGATGGACGACCATTATCAAATCTACTGTGATTTCACCGGAGAGAATCTGTTTCAGATTCATCTCTACTGCATGGATCCGTCCCGTATGTTGCAGGAGCGGATGGATAAGGCCAACGCTTGTGTACTGTTTTCGGCAACCTTGCTTCCGGTGAATTATTACAAGCGCCTGTTGTGTACCAAGGAGGATGTGTACGCCATCTATGCCAAAACCATCTTTGACGAGAAACGTCGGAAGCTTCTCATCGGACGGGATGTAACCAGCAAGTACACCAGACGCTCCAGGGAAGAGTATCAGAAATTCGCCACCTATATTCGCACCATTGCTTCCGGGAAAAAAGGAAATTACATGGTCTTTTTTCCATCCTATGCATTCTTAGAGCAGGTGTATGAGGCCATGAACAAGAAGGATTTGCGAGCTTTTGATTTCATTCGACAGGAAAGTGGCATGACAGAGGAAGACCGGGATCTGTTTCTACAGGAGTTTGAGAAGGCGCGGGACAAAAGCCTGCTGGCCTTCTGTGTGATGGGTGGAATCTTCTCTGAGGGGATTGATTTGGCCAATGAGAAATTGATCGGTGCCATCATTGTAGGTACCGGATTGCCTCAGGTAAGCCACGAGCGCAAAATCCTGATGGATTACTTCGATCGGATTGGCGGAGACGGGTTTGCCTATGCGTATCTCTATCCCGGCATGAACAAGGTGGAACAGGCGGCGGGCCGTGTCATTCGTACCACGGAGGATGTGGGCGTGATTGCGCTGCTGGATGAACGTTTCTGTTATGGGGAATATCAACGGACGTTTCCTCGGGAGTGGACGGATTACTCTGTGGAAACCATGGATTCCGTGGAGAAAAGTGTTACAAAATTTTGGGAGGAATGGGATGAAATTTTTCCATGATTTTTATAGAAGGAATCCTTTCATCCACAGAATGAGTATGGTATACTTCTATCGGTGTGCTTAAGTGGAGTTCTTGGGCACAAATCCGGTATCGATGATCGGGCGGAGAGAGATGACATCGATAGCGGCAGTTTTGTAAAAGAAGGAAAGAGGAAAACATGGGTAACGTAAGAAGAGTTTATGTGGAAAAGAAACCTGATTTCGCAGTAGCTGCACATGCGCTACGTCACGAAATCCGTCATTACCTGGGTGTGGAAGCCGTTACAGGTGTACGTGTTTTGATTCGCTATGATGTGGAGAATCTATCGGATGAGACCTATCAGAAAGCAATGAAGACCGTATTTTCCGAACCACCGGTTGATGATGTGTATGAGGAATCTTTCAGTTATGATGGCAGAGTGTTCTCTGTTGAGTACTTGCCGGGACAGTTTGATCAGCGTGCAGATTCTGCAGAGCAGTGTATGAAACTGTTGAAGGAAGATGAGGAACCAATCATTCGTTCTGCAACCACCTATGTTATTGAGGGTAATATCTCGGATGCTGAGTTTGAAGCAATCAAGAAGCATTGCATCAATCCGGTAGATTCCAGAGAGACCGGATTAGAGAAACCGGACACATTGGTAGATCAGTTTGAGGATCCTGCGGATGTGGCAATTTTAGATGGATTTTCTGCTATGGCGGAGGATCAGTTGAAGCAGCTCTATGATTCTTTGAATCTCGCTATGACATTCA
This sequence comes from Lachnospiraceae bacterium, assembly GCA_024690885.1. Lineage (GTDB taxonomy): Bacteria > Bacillota > Clostridia > Lachnospirales > Lachnospiraceae > XBD2001. The sequence continues at coordinate 1,267 of JAILOI010000081.1, read as the reverse complement.
AGGATTTCTTACATATTCAGAATTATTTCAATGCAGAAGAACACCGTGACCCGTCCATGACGGAGATTCGTGTTCTTGATACCTATTGGTCTGACCATTGTCGTCATACCACCTTTTCCACGGAATTAACCAAAGTTACATTTGAGGATGGTTTCTATCGGAAACCGATGGAAGAAACCTACCAGAATTATTTGGACAACTTCAAGGTGCTGTATCAGGGCCGCGATGACAAGTATGTATGTCTGATGGACTTGGCATTACTTGCTATGAAGAAGTTGAAAGCAGATGGCAAGTTAGCTGATCAGGAGGAATCCGATGAGATCAACGCTTGCTCCATTGTGGTTCCGGTAGAAGTGGATGGCAAGGTAGAAGAGTGGTTAGTCAACTTCAAGAATGAAACCCACAATCATCCGACTGAAATCGAACCATTCGGTGGTGCTGCAACCTGTTTGGGTGGTGCAATCCGTGATCCGTTGTCCGGACGTACCTATGTATATCAGGCAATGCGTGTCACCGGTGCTGCCGATCCGACCGTTCCGAATTCCGAAACCATCGAAGGTAAGCTGCCTCAGAAGAAGATTGTACGTGATGCAGCCCATGGATATTCATCCTATGGTAACCAGATTGGTTTGGCTACCGGATACGTGAAGGAAGTGTATCATCCGGATTATGTTGCAAAGCGTATGGAGATTGGTGCTGTTATGGGTGCTGCTCCACGACGCGCAGTTCAGAGATTAAACTCCGATCCGGGCGATGTCATCGTATTACTTGGCGGACGTACCGGCCGTGATGGTATCGGTGGTGCTACCGGTTCTTCCAAGGCACATAACACCCAGTCGACTGCAGTTTGCGGTGCTGAGGTTCAGAAGGGTAATGCTCCGACCGAGCGTAAATTACAGCGTCTCTTCCGTCGAGAAGAAGTGGCACACATCATTAAGAAGTGTAACGACTTCGGTGCCGGCGGTGTTTCTGTTGCCATCGGTGAATTAGCAGCCGGTTTGGATATTAATTTGGACAAGGTGCCGAAGAAGTATGATGGTTTGGATGGAACCGAGCTTGCAATTTCCGAGTCTCAGGAGCGTATGGCTGTCGTTGTTGCGCCAAGCGATGTGGCACAGTTCTTAGCCTATGCGGCAGAGGAGAACTTAGAGGCCGTTGAGGTGGCAGTAGTTACCGAGGAGCCTCGTTTGGTATTGAAGTGGAGAGGCAAGACCATCGTAAATCTGTCCCGTGCATTCTTGGATACCAATGGTGCACATCAGGAGAC
>JAILOI010000054.1 GCA_024690885.1 Lachnospiraceae bacterium | reverse complement strand
TTTCGCTACCTTTAAAACATCAGTAGCGAAAGCGGCCACACATTTACGATAATCTGTCAATACCTTTTAAGAAAAAAAGACCCCTATGTCATTTCTGACATAGAGATCTTTTGGGCTGTCATCTTAACTTAATGACATTGCCCGAATAAGGAAACTGTCTCCTATATGAATGTGAATGAGAGGATCGAAGCAATCACTTCATATCTGCAGAATAATACGGGATGACAAGGGAAGCGCCGGAATGAATTTCATCCGAACCAAGATGGTTCAAACGCTGAATTTCACTGATATAATCCCGCTTATCCCCACACTCCACCGTATGGTAGGAATCAGCGATGGACCATAAGGTATCTCCGGGCTGCACCGTTACACTGGTATAGTACAGATACATGGCATGCTCACTTTCTGCACTGGTCTGCAATGTGAACTTCTGGCTGAATAATAAAATCATGCATATTACTACAAGTACCATAGATGCCACAAATAAGTTGCGACGTACTTCTAATTGTCTTCCTCTCTTTTGAATACGTGTCATATCATCATCTCCTATCAAATGGATGTTCGAAACGTTTGTTCTGATATGATTATATGAAACGGATGTTCGGATGTCAAGAATTTTTTCGAACAAATTTTTGGAAAATATGTTTGCTAATTCCAAATACGGATGCTATAATCGTTATAGAATATAAAGGAGGTATGATATGGCATACGGTAAAATTTCTGCGAAGCAGCAAGAAATCCTCGATTTCATGAAGAACGAGATTTTGAATAAGGGATATCCCCCATCAGTACGTGAGATTTGTGAGGCGGTGAATTTGAAGTCCACTTCTTCTGTTTTCTCCCATCTGGAGCGTTTGGAGAAGAACGGCTACATTCGTCGTGATCCCACCAAGCCTCGTGCCATTGAGATTATCGATGACAATTTTAATTTGACGCGACGTGAAGTGGTGAATGTACCGATTCTTGGTACGGTTGCTGCCGGTCAGCCGCTGTTGGCCGTACAGAACATTGATAACTACTTCCCGATTCCATCAGAGTATGTTCCTTCCGGAGAAGCATTTATGCTGAAGGTGAAGGGAGAAAGCATGATCAATGCCGGCATCATGAGCGGCGATACCATTATGGTGGAGCGTACCCAGTCCGTACGTAACGGAGACATGGTGGTTGCATTGGTGGATGATTCTGCTACGGTGAAAACCTTCTATAAGGAAGACGGCCATATCCGTCTTCAGCCGGAGAACGACGACATGGATCCGATTATTGTTCCGGATTGCCAGATTTTAGGCAAGGTGTTCGGTGTTTTTCGTTTCTTTTAAGCATAATAAAATGGAGTGCATGATTGATGCACTCCATTTTTATTAGAAATCCCCGCGGCTTACGGTTTTTCCATCCTGCCAAATACGTTCCAAATTATAAAACAGACGATCCTCTTCGGAGAACAGATGTACAATTACATCTTCATAATCCATCAGAATCCAGGTGGAATTACGATTGCCTTCTACACTTTTGACATGAACATCATTGGTATACATGGCTTCGTCCACCGCATCCTGCATTGCCACCAACTGACTCTGATTGGATGCGCTGGCTACGATAAAGTAATCTGCAAATCCGGAGATTTCGGTAATATCAATAATCTGAATATCGGCTGCTTTCTTATCATCTAACGCATCGTAGATGCGTGCTACCATTTCTTTTGTTTCCATTAATCGGTCCTCCTATTTCCGGCCTCTCTCGGCCAAATACGTTTTGTAATATTCATAGGTTTCCAAAGTGGTTGGATCCATGGGACGATTGGACTGCTCAATATAAGCAATAGAATCCTCTAATATCATCAGTACCGCCATATCCAAGTCCGCAAAGGCCATCGCACGGATATCCTCCAGGCGCGGCGCTTCTTTTCGATTTGGCTCAATATAGTCGGCGGTAAAGAGAATCTTGTCCAATAAGTTCATATTCGGACAACCGGTGGTATGAACCAAGATGGCATGCAACACATCCTTGGATGTAATGTTGTAAGTATGTTCTGCTACATAGGCGCCGATTTTGGCGTGTAACAGATAGGGTGCCTTCTCTTCTGCTTCCGTCACAGGGATGTGATGCTTACGACAGAAATGAAGCTGCTCTTCGTCACTTAGAAACTTTCCCCAGTCATGTAAAAGGCCGGCAAAACGCGCTTCTGTCAAGGGATAGTTATACCGCATGGCAAGGGCACAGGCTGTATAGGTCACACCTAAGGTGTGCTCATAACGGGAATGCTTCAGTTGTGCTTTTAAATCCTTCTGGATTTGTTTTCGTAATGTGTCGTTTGCTTCCATAGTTGCCTCATATAATCGATGTTCCTGTATATAGCGCCACGCACCTTCGGGAATGAATTCCTTGATGGATTTCCCTTCGGATAAAAGTTCTCGTAACCTGGTGGAAGAAATATCCATAAACTCCGTAGGAATCGCTTCAAACTTCCCATGGAAGGCATTTTCCGTATCCCTTAATTTCTGAAGAAAAACCGGATCATCTATGGAATGCTGACTTCTAACTGCAACCACAATGGTGGCCAGGGAAGCGATGATTTCCGGATGCACCCAATGAGCAAAGGAATCCAGGGAATCTTCTCCAATGATAAAATAAAAGGAATTCTCGGGATAACGTGCATGGAAACGCTGCAGGGTTTCATAGGTATAGCTTTTCGTGGTTTGAAAGATTTCATCGGAAATCACCCGAACGCCCTTCATTTCAGAAACCGCAGCCTGACACATCTCTAGGCGTTCAAATCGGGAAATATCTCCGGATAGCCTCTTGTGGGGCGGGATTCCGGCAGGCATAATCCAAAGCTCGTCAAAATCAAAGGCCTTCATCGCCTGCTTCGCAATATACAAATGTCCGTTATGGATGGGATGAAAGGTGCCACCCAAGATACCAATTTTGGCCATGGAAAGCCTCCTACTTATTTCGGTAATACAAGGATGGGTTTCTTCGCTGCACGATACAATACAATCTTCTTACCAATCACACGTACCACCTGGGAACGGGTGCGCTCTGCAAGCGTCTGAGCAATGATTTTGGCATCATCGTCACAGTTCTTCAGAACGGAAATTTTAATTAATTCTCGCTTCGCTAATGCTTCATCCACTGCAGCAATGATTTCAGTGGTCAAGGAAGACTTGCCAATCTGGAAGATGGCGGACTCCTTGGAAGCTAAGGAAGAAAGATAAGCTCTCTGTTTATTTGTCATCATCTATTACCTCTTACTTATAGTAATCAAAAACCAAACCATACATACGAACCGTGTCACCCTCTTGGATGCCCTTCTCTTCTAATTCCTTCAAGATTCCCTGTTCTTTTAGGAAACGTTGGAAAAAGAGGAAGCCCTTCTCGGAATCGATGTTGGTGTAACCAAGCATCTTCTCAATCTTCGGACCTTCTACCACGTATTCACCGTCATCATTGATTTCAACGGTGTAGCTGCCCTCTTCGGCTAAGACCTCAGACGGATCGAATTCCTGCTCATAGATGATTTCCTCACCCTCATAAGCATCCAATTCCTTGGCAACTTCACGAATCAAAGGATCAATGCCCTCTCCGCTGACCGCAGAGATGACAAAAATTTGATTGTCCGGGAAAGCAGCCTTAAGCTTGGCAAGGGTTGCCTCCTTCTCTTCGGGAGAAACAGCATCCATCTTGTTGGCTACAATAATCTGTGGTTTACTCATCAAATCCATGTTGTAAGCGGCAAGCTCTTCGTTGATGGTTTTGATGTCCTCTACCGGATCACGTCCTTCGACGGAAGCGCCGTCGACCAAATGCAACAATACCTTGGTACGTTCGATATGACGTAAGAACTCATGACCCAAGCCGATGCCTTCGGAAGCACCTTCGATTAAGCCCGGAATATCCGCCATAACGAAGCCCTTGCCATCCTCTAAATCTACCACACCCAGAATCGGATTCAAGGTGGTGAAGTGATAATTGGCAATCTCCGGATTGGCATTGGTTAGACGGGATAACAAAGTGGATTTTCCGACGTTCGGGAATCCAACCAAGCCCACATCTGCTAACACCTTTAACTCCAATTGCACTTCCAATTCGATAAAAGGTCCACCCGGCTGTGCGTACTTCGGAGCCTGCATGGTAGAAGTGGCAAAATGCATGTTGCCAAGACCGCCACGGCCACCCTTTAGTACAATCTGGCGACGATTATCGCGAGACATATCCGCAATGACCTTGCCGCTGGCAGCATCCTTAACTACGGTACCTTCCGGAACCTTAAGGACTAAATCTTCTCCGTTCTTACCGTGGCATTTCTTCTTGCCACCTTCTTCGCCCGGCGTTGCAGCGAATTTTCTGCGATGACGATAATCCGACAAATTGTTCATACCATTGTCGATTTCAAAAATTACATCGCCACCCTTGCCGCCGTCACCACCATCGGGACCACCGGCCGGAACATATTTCTCACGACGAAAGCTGACATGACCATCGCCGCCTTTACCTGATTTTATGATAATTTTTGCACGATCTGCAAACATATGAATTTCCTTTATAAGACATATACGTTTGTCCACACAAAGGAGTTGCACCGAGAACTTCGGCTGTGAAAGCCACTCCTCCATTGAAACGTACGTTGATAGGTTACCATAGGAAGCATCGCTTCCTACAAAAAGACGAACCCGGCTGCAAACAGTCGGGTCCATCGTACAAACATATTGAGTGTTTGCGAAAAATCTTAGTTCTCGCTGGCAACAGGATAAACAGAAGCCTGCTTCTTATCTCTGCCTTTTCTCTCGAATCTCAAGATTCCATCAGCAGTTGCGAATAAAGTATCATCGCCACCGATGCCTACATTAACACCTGGATGAATCTTGGTTCCGCGCTGACGATAAATGATATTACCAGCCTTAACGAACTGACCGTCTGCTCTCTTAGCTCCTAAACGCTTGGACTCGGAATCACGACCGTTCTTGGTGGATCCAACTCCCTTCTTATGAGCGAAAAACTGAAGGTTCAACTGTAACATTCTCTACACCTCCTTAATAGTCAAAGTAATAAACTCAGAACCATATTCCTTGGAAACTTCGGAAAGCCCAAGCAACATAGCTTCGATCAGTAACTCAGTATCATGGGAATAATCACAAGGAAGCTTACAAGTAAGCACACCTGCCTTCTCATCGCTGGTCACTGTAATGTCATCTTCCGTAAAAGAAGAAATGGAATTGATGGTATTAATTACCAGCATGCTGACTGCAGCGCAGACAATATCCTTGCCATATACATCAAATCCTGCATGACCAACCAGGGAAAATTCCTGATAATTGTTCTGATCCTTTAAAACTGTAACTCGAATCATATCACGAATAATTAAGCGTTAATCTTTTCAATCTTAACCTGGGTGAATGACTGTCTGTGACCGTTCTTCTTGTGATATCCGGTCTTTGGCTTGTACTTGTAAACAGTAACTTTCTTAGCTCTGCCTTCTTTAACGACAGAAGCGGAAACGCTTGCACCATCGACTGTTGGATTACCAACCTTCAATCCATTGTCGCTGATAGCCAAGACCTGATCGAATGTTACTTTCTCGCCAGCCTCTACTCCAAGCTTCTCAATGGTAATGATATCGCCTTCGGATACTTTGTACTGCTTACCACCTGTTGCAATAATTGCGTACATAAATGGCACCTCCTATTATCATTACTCGCCAGCTACGGTGCTGTTCAAGGAAACGAACAGACTTACAAAACCTCACTGTGCGGCATACTCATGTATATTATCATGAAAATATTTCAAAGTCAACAATCCTTTAAGGTTTGTTTCAAGGATTTATGGGCTTTTGCCCGGGTCAGCTCCATTAAGCCTAAGGGCGTGATGTCCACAACCACAACCTTCCGGGCATCCGCTTGCACCACACGACGCATGTAAGATAACAGTTCCTGCTTCTCTTCTTCCGTCTCCATATTGATAAAATCAATGAGAATCATACCGGAGAGATTGCGCAAACGCAGCTGTCGACCAATTTCCAACGCCGCTTCCTTGTTTTGGGCAAGTACACCTCCGGGACTCTTTTTCCGTGGGCCCTTGCCACTGTTTACATCGATGGCACATAAGGTTTCCATCGGTTCCAATAACAAATTGGCGCCGCTTTTTAACCAGACAACAGACTTGGTTAATTCCTCCATCTGGCTCGATAAGGAATAAAGCTTATAGAGGGGATAGGAATCATCCGTATAGAGTTGGATTTGTTCTTGGGTTAAAGCCGGCGTCATGGACGCGCAGGTAACAACCAACTCTTTATAAAGTCCCGAATCATCCGTTATCACACGCATCTGCTCCACCGGGACTCTGGATTGATACCGGGATACATATCCCAAAAGCGCATCCACCATGTTTCGAGGACGCTCATACAGCTTGGAATAACAGGTGACATGGGTACTTTTGTCTAAGAGCTTCAGATACGCATCCACCAGGGTATCGATTTCCGAGCGGATGTCCTCCTTCGAACAAGCTGCCGCCCGGGTACGCAGTAACAGATGATAGGAATCGGTAGGATAATCGTCCAGAAACCCCTTCCAATCCTTGCGCTGCTGCTTGGAGAACTTCTTGGAAACGCCGTGGGCCCCGCTACCGTGAATGAGGCATACATGGCTAGCTCCAAGCTCGAACGCCATGGTGGCCCGCATATCCTTGGTCTTGATGGCATCACAGGTCACCTGGACAAGCACCTCATCTCCTGCATGTATCGGCTGCGTGCAATCGCTATCGGGTAAAAAAGCCCGCACACCGGGAGCAATCTCCACGAATGCCGCGTGAATGGAAGGCACCAAATCCATCACCTTGGCCAGATAGAGATCCCCCACACGGGAGGGATGTTCCATGGATTCCACACATAAATCCTGTAAGTGATGGCCCTCGTCTACCACTCCTTGGGTACGAAAGGCATGGCCTTCATATGTAGTTGTGGTAAAAAATATGGTTGCCTGTTCCATAAATTATCCCTTCGACAATGACTGATAGCCCGCTTCGGTTGCACGAAACATATCCAAACGATGAATGCCGAGATTGGCAGCATCAAAGTCAGCGCCCATCTTCTGATGAAGCGCTTCCATCACCAGCTCCGGCTTCAAATTATCCGTACTGCCGGAGGTCAAAAACAAATAAAACATGACATCGGAGTCATTCAGACAAAAGCCGTCCTCCCAAGGAAGATAAGGGGTGGGATCGGCATATTCTGCCGGCAATAAGTCCTGCATGGAACCAACGGTTCCCACCTTCATATCCAAAATCAAGGGACGGATATCCAACTCCCGCTCGCTCTTCTTGGTTTTCTTGGTGACCATGATTGCCCCATCGGTCTGATAAAACTGCGTGTAAGCATCCACATAGTCAAGGCTCTTATCTAAACCGCGCTTAAAGTACACCAGGTAATCGGCCGCAGCCAGAGACGCCATACTGTTTTTCGCCTGATCGTCCAAATAGGTAAAGCTTTGGATGGTGACGCCTTCCACCATCTGCGCATTCAGTGCTTCCATGGCAGCGGACGGATCCATCTGCTCGGTAATTTCAATATCCAAGTATTCTCCCTGGCTGGTAATGCCAACACCGAGTGGAGATGCAAAGGACATAATCTGATGAGGATGAAATCCTTCGGAAAACGCCATGGGAACATGGGCGCGACGCATTGCTTTTTGAAAAAAGCGCAACAAATCCAAGTGTCCCACATAACGAAGGGCATCACTTTTTGTAAAACGAATTCTAACTTTCATAACAAATACCTCCGCCAAAGCTCTTGCATCCACAACCGCTGCAGCGCATCTTACAGTTTGGCGTTACCACAGCTGCTTTTGCCTGCTCCCATTCGTGAACCAAAAACTCACGACGGATACCGGTATCGATGAAATCCCAAGGCAGCAACTCTTCTATGTCGCGTTCCCGCATGGTATAGAAATCCGGGTCAATGCCACAAGCGGCAAAGGCCTCCAACCACTTGTCATAGTGGAAGTATTCGCCCCAGGCATCAAAGAAACAACCATGTTCATAGGCGTATTGAATCGCTTTTGCAATGCGACGGTCACCACGGGCGAAAATACCCTCCAAAACGGTAACATCGGCCTGGTGCCACTGATAGGATAAGCTCTTATGATTCAACTGTTCCTTCATGGTGTCGTTCACGATTTTCGCACGACGCAAGTACTCCTCCGGCGGATACATTCTGGCCCACTGAAATGGGGTCCAGGGCTTCGGTACGAAGAAGGAGGTTGACATGGTAATCTGACACTTGCCGTGACGCTGCTCCTTCGGAACCGTGTCATAATACAAGGCAGCTACCCGGTTGGAAAGCTCCGGGATTTCCCGCATGTCCGCTTCCTCTTCCCCCGGAAGGCCCAGCATGAAATAGAACTTCACCTTGTTCCAACCGCCTTCGAAGGCCAAACGGGCACCGTTCATAATATCCTCTTCTGTCAGTCCCTTGTTGATGGTGTTACGCATCCGCTGGGAACCGGCTTCCGGAGCGAAGGTAATACTGGATTTGTTTACATCCTGCACCTTGCTCATAACGTCCAAAGAGAAGGAATCAATACGAAGGGATGGCAGGGAGATGTTAATCTTCCGCTGCTTGCATTCTTCAATCAAAAAGTCCACCAGCCCCTGGATGTTGTGATAATCACTGGAGCTTAAGGAACTTAAGGAAATCTCATCATATCCGGTGTTTTCCAACATCTGGATAGCGTAGCCCTCTAAAACTTCCAGGCTCTTCTCTCGGTTTGGACGATAAATCATACCGGCCTGGCAGAAACGGCAACCGCGGATACAACCACGTTGGATTTCCAACACCACACGGTCCTGGGTGGCACGTACATAAGGAACCACCGGCTTCATCGGATAAGGAGAATGATCCAAGTCCATCACCACCTGACGCTTCACTTGGGCCGGAACATCCTCATATATTGGCGTAAAAGAAGCCAGGGTTCCGTCCTCCTGATAGGTCACTTCGTAGAGACTAGGCACATAAATACCCGGAATCAAAGCTGCCTGATGTAAAAAGGCCGCCCTTGCATAGGTGCCCGAAGCTTTCATCTCCTTGTATAAATCCAATAACTGGCTATAAACGGTCTCCCCTTCACCGATGTAGAACAAATCAAAAAAGTCCGCAATCGGTTCCGGATTATAGACACAAGGGCCACCACCGATCACAATCGGGTCGGATTCCCTGCGATCCGTTGCAATCAACGGAATCCGGGATAAATCCAGAACCTGCAGAATGTTGGTATAGCACATCTCATACTGTAAGGTGATGCCTAAAAAATCAAATTCTTGGATTGGGGTTTGGGATTCCAGGGAAAACAACGGAATCTGTTCTTCTTTCATAATGGCATGCAAATCCGGCCAGGGAGAATAGACACGCTCACAATAGGTATCTTCCCTGCGATTAAACAACTCATAGAGAATCTGAATGCCCAGATGGGACATACCAATCTCATACACATCCGGAAAGCACATTGCAAAACGGATATCGACAGAGGATGGGTCCTTTTTGACACTGTTAAATTCGTTACCGATATAGCGGGCTGCTTTGTCTACCTGCATCAAAATTTCATCGGATAATGCTAATTTTCTCATATTTTCACCACGTCTTTTCATACAAAAACTAACGGAAGGATTATGACATAATCATAAACCTTCCGTCAAGAAAACGAAATCCTATTATGCGCTATCGCTGAGATAATTCTCTGGTTACATCATCCCAGGTGATATCCTTCTCAGCCATGAGGACCATCAAGTGATACAAGAAATCGCTGGCTTCGTAGATTAATTCCTCGGAATCCGGGTTCTTTGCAGCAATGACGATTTCCGTTGCTTCCTCTCCCACCTTCTTCAAAATCTTGTCGATACCCTTGTCAAACAAGTAATTGGTATAGCTGCCTTCCTTCGGGTTGACCTTACGATCTAAAATCACATCGTAAACATTCTCGAACACCTTCAATGGGTTCCGCTCAATGTATTCCTTGCGAATAATCTCGTTGAAGAAGCAGGATGGACGACCGGTGTGACAAGCGATGCCGCCTACCTGGGAAACCTTGGCAAGGATGGTGTCGTAATCGCAGTCTGCTGTCAGGCTCTTGACGTACTGAATATGGCCACTGGTCATACCCTTGACCCACTGCTCCTTGCGGCTGCGACTATAGTAAGTCATACGGCCGATACGGATGGTATTTAAGAATGCTTCCTCATTCATATAGGCAAGCATCAACACTTCGTTGGTGCGATAATCCTGTACAATGACCGGAACCAATCCGTCGGAGTTTACCTTCAAATCGGACCAGGACAGTTGTGGCTCGAAGTTATCCATCTTGATGCCACATTCGGACAGGTTGGTCTTCAGCTGCATAATGTCGGTATCCTCATTGTTAATGAATTCACCGTAGATACCGCGGATGGTATCCGAAGATAAGACACGCTTAATCTCTTCGAAATCATACTCATCCTGAACCAGGATATAAGGAATATCGGTAATGTTCTCTAAGCCACTGACCAGGCTTTTGTTCATAATCAAAAGTTCATGCACGTGCTTGGATAAGAAGGCCTTGGTCTTGAACAAAAAGTCCACCGTATCCAGGGAAACCAAAATCTTCTCCTGACCAAAACGCTCGCTGGCTTCTACCACCAACTGGGCAGTTGCAGCTTTTGAACCGTTGAGGATGACCTCCACACATCCGGCATAGAGGAATTTCTTAACGTCCTCTAAACGCTGGATATTACCACCGGCACAAGTCTTGGTGTCAATGGCACGATTGATTTCACGGATGGCAAGAATGTTTTTCTCATGCTCATCATCGTCGTTGGATAAATCGAAGCAGATAATCTTGTCGATACCGCTGTCGTTGTAAAGCTGTGCTAATTCCAAAACGTCGGTTTTCTCATCCAGACGTGTTGGGGACGGAACGGCCATTCCATCCTTCAAGTAGATCGTTGCTACAATATTCTTATGTTCCATGATTATAATGCTCCTTTGGTAGACATGACATCGGTGATGCGTGGATCAATAGTACAAGCTTCGTCCAATGCTCTGGCAAACGCCTTAAACATGGCCTCAATCTTGTGATGGGTATTGGTACCATCCAAAACCTTCAAGTGGAGATTCATTCCTGCGGAATAAGAAATCGCATAAAAGAACTCCCGTACCATCTCCGTGTCAAAGTATCCCACCCGTTCCATATCAAAGGTGGCGTCAAAATTCAAATAAGGTCGATTACACAAATCAACCGCACATAATACCAAGGTTTCGTCCATCGGCAAAATGCAGCTGCCATAACGCTTGATGCCGCTTTTGGTGCCGAGGGCCTTCTTGATGGTGGTGCCTAGACAAATACCGGTATCCTCGATGGAGTGGTGACAATCCACCAGTAAATCACCCTTGCAGGTGCAATCCAAATCGAAGAATCCATGTCTGGAAAAACCGTCTAACATGTGGTCAAAAAATCCGATTCCGGTATCAATTTGACTCTGTCCGCTTCCATCCAAATTCAACCGAATTTTGATGTCCGTTTCCTTGGTAATACGAGAAAATTCCGCAATTCGTTCTGTCGACATATCGATCCCCCTTGTCCATTATTTCCCTTCAAATCTAACTTTAATCGAATTCGCATGAGCCGTCAACTGCTCACAGGTTGCAAAGGTTTCGATGTCGGTGTGTACTGCTTCCAAGGCTTCCTTGGAGTAGGAAATAATGCTGGACTTCTTAATGAAATCATCCACACATAAGGCGGAGAAAAACCGAGCGGTTCCATTGGTCGGAAGTACGTGGTTTGGTCCGGCAAAATAATCACCCAGAGGCTCGGAAGAATAAGAACCGAGGAAAATCGCACCGGCGTTTCGAATCTTGGTCATATCCTCAAATGGATTTGCGGTTACAATTTCCAAGTGCTCGGACGCAATGGCATTGGTTGCTGCAATGGCAGCTTCCTTATCCTCCGCAACCAGAATATAACCATAGTTTTCCAGGGATTTGGAGATAATCTCCCGTCTGGAAAGCACCTGCAAAAAGCCATCGATCTCCTTGGATACGGCTTCTGCTAAGTCTCTGGAAGTGGTCACTAAAATAGCGGAAGCCAACTCATCGTGTTCTGCCTGGGACAAAAGGTCCGCAGCCACAAAGCGTGGATTTGCAGTTTCATCAGCCAATACCAGGATTTCACTCGGGCCGGCGATGGAGTCGATGCTTACATGACCAAAGACGGCCTTTTTGGCAAGGGCAACATAGATATTGCCCGGGCCTACAATTTTGTCCACCTTCTGCACACTCTCGGTACCGAATGCCATAGCTGCGATGGCCTGTGCGCCACCAATCTTATAAATCACATCTGCTCCTGCTTCTTTTGCAGCAACCAATGTGGATGCATAGACTTTGCCGTTGGCATCACATGGAGTGCACATATAGATGTGATCCACACCTGCCACCTTGGCCGGTACGATATTCATCAGGACGGAGGATGGATATACAGCCTTACCGCCCGGAACATAGACACCGACGTTCTCAAGAGCGGTCACCTTCTGTCCGAGGATGATGCCGTCCTTGCTTTCAAACCAGCTGTTCTGCAACTGCTTTGCGTGATAGTCGCGAATATTTACAAGAGACTTGCGAATGACATCCAACAGCTCCGGAGAAACTTCCTTGTAAGCTTCTTCGATTTCCGCATCGGTCACCACCAGATTGGACGCATTGATTTCTGCTTTATCAAACTGCTTGGTGTAGGCGAAAATTGCCGCATCTCCATTGGCGCGAACATTGGCAATCACGTCTGCAACCGTGGCTTCGTATTCGGTGTAGTTGGTTGGGCTACGCTTTAACAGCTTTTCCAACAAATCGTTAATGGTATCTTTATTTAAATCAAGTATTCTCATTTCCTTTTTCCTTTTCTTATGCTTCTTCTGTCACAGCTTTTAGTGCACGAATGATTTCTGTAATTCGCTCGTTCTCCATCTTCATGCTAACCTGGTTGACCACCATACGGGCAGACAACGGACAAACTTCTTCCAATACCACCAGGCCGTTCTCTTTCAAGGTGCTTCCGGTTTCTACGATATCGCAGATGACTTCGGAGAGGCCCACGATTGGAGCAAGCTCGATGGAACCGTTCAACTTAATGATTTCTACGGTTTGATGCTTTTTGTTATAGAAGTAATCCTTGGCAATCTTCGGATACTTGGTAGCAACGCGAATCAGTTCCTGATGCTCTAAGAGTGGCTTGGCAGATTCCGGACCGCAGACGCACATACGGCACTTGCCAAATCCCAAATCCAATACTTCGAAGATGTTTCGGCTTTCTTCTAAGATGGTGTCTTCTCCCACAATGCCGATATCTGCAGCACCGTATTCCACATAGGTTGGAACATCCGGTCCCTTGGCAAGGAAGAAACGAACCTTCTTCTCTTCATTAACAAAGATCAGCTTTCTGGTGTTCTTATCCTTCATCTCTTCACAAGGCATACCGATCTTCTCGAAGTATTCCATGGCTTTGTTGGCAAGACGGCCCTTGCCCAAAGCGATGGTCAGATAACGGGTACCGTCGCTGGTTTTGGTATCGGTGGCCTGGGAATTTAACGCTTCCATCAAATCATCTACAGAGATGGCAAAACCGATGGCTGCCGCATCCTTACCAAAGTAAGAAAGCAGGCGATCGTAGCGACCACCCTTGGCAATGGGTTCGCCGGTACCGAAGGCATAACCGGAGAAAATAATACCGGTATAATAGGTGTAATCACTGATTAAGCCCAATTCATAGGATACGTAAGAATCTACGCCAGCCTGGGTCAGTTTCTCGTTCAAAGCACTTAAGTAATTGAGTGCATTGGCAATGGAAGGATACGTGGTAGCCTTCGTCAGATAGGAAGACCAATCTGCCGGAGATGCATACATGCAAGACAACAGTTCAAACAGCTCCATCAAATCCTTGGAGAGGTTCTTCTGTGCCAGGAATTCCTCAAGACCGAAGCTATTCTTATTATTGATGTAATCCCGGATGTTCCGCTCGGCTTCTTCATCGAATCCGGCCGCATCCATCAGTCCGCGGAAGACATCGGAGTGACCGATGCTGATCTGGAAATTCTCCAGTCCGGAAGACTGCAGAGATTTCACCAGCATTTCAATCATCTCGCCATCTGCTTCTAAGGAATTATCGCCAATGAGCTCCGCACCCAACTGGGTATTCTCCTTTAGACGTCCCTGATAGCTGGAATTGTTAATGAAGACGTTGCCGTTGTAAGTCAGACGGATGGTCTCGCCCACATTGGTAAAATACTTGGCTGCCGCACGGGCGATAGCCGGAGTAAAATCCGGACGCAATACCAGGGTGTTTCCCTCCCGGTCAAAAAACTTATATAAGTCCTTGGACGGTGTGGTACCAATCTCCTGACTGAAAATATCGAAATACTCAAAAGTTGGAGTCTGAATAGGCATATAGCCTCTGGCATCCAACACATCATTCATCTGCTGAATGACCCGCAACTTCCGGGTGTATTCCCCATTATAGATATCCCGAACACCTTCCGGTGTGTGTAACAATCGATTCATACTGCTCTCCTTTATAAACACTTTAATCTGATAAAGTAATGTCGTGATAAATTAGTAGCATTATAAAACATCAGGATTCCGATGTCAAGGAATTGCGAAGTTCCAGGTCTTTTTGCAAGAGATCCAGGTAGGGAATGAAGTAACCGCCGGTGGAATCAAAGAGAAACTCCGGCGTAAGTTCCTCAAATCGGAAGCTTTTACGACCGCCGCTTTTGGCGCGATTCCAGAAGGTAACGGCTTCCTCAAATCGAAGATAATAAAATTGTTGCCGATGGGAATAATAGATTAAGAAAAAGGCAATTCCCTGCTGGTTCTCAAAGTCTTCCATAAATTGCATCTGATGCTCGTGAATGTTTTGCATCGGGAAGGTATCCTTGTCACATTCCTTGGCATCGAAACAAACCGGGATGCCTTGTACGGCTCCGATGTAATCTACGGTACTCTTCTTCTCGAAATAGGCCAACGTAATATGGCGGGACGCCTGGTCAATTTCAATGGGCGTAATGGGTGTGGGGATTTTCTGTATCAGGGCCAATTGCTTCTCCTGATACAATAGATTGGTTTGATTGATGTAATTTTCCAGTTCGGAGCCGCGAAGACCGCGGCTGTTCCATGTTGCCATAACCCCTCCAATTTAAAATATGGTTGAAAAAATCTCCGGATCTTCTGCAATGGCATCGATGCCTCCGGGAAGTTGAATCCGATAGGAATGCAACAGTTGCCGCCGTACGCCCTTCTCTTGGCGATAGCGGGCATTTGCAGCGTCGTCGCCGTATTTTACGTCTCCAATCACCGGATGGCCCAAATACGCCATATGAGCACGAATCTGATGGGTACGACCGGTCAATAGGTCCACTTCCAGCAAGGTAATGCTGCCATTGGTCTTGATGGGACGAAACCGGGTGCGAATTTCCTTGCTGCCCGGATACTCCGTGGCGTGAATCGTTACCAGATTGGTGGCAGGATCCTTGGTAAGATATGCCTTCTTGGTGGCTTCTTCGGAAACCTCCCCGAGGACCACGCAGTGATAGGTCTTCCTGGCATCTCTGGTACGCAACACTTCCGATAAGAACTGCTGTCCGGCCAGGGTTTTTCCGGCGAGCACCAGCCCGCTGGTATTGCGGTCCAGACGATTGGCCACGGAAGGAGTAAACATCTGCAACCGATGCTTCGACAGCGCTCCGGTGGAAATCAAATAATGCAAAATCTCGTCATTAAGGGAATGGTCGGAGGGCTTGGATTTCTGGGTCAGAATTCCGGCCGGCTTATTCACAATCAGCAGGTTTTCATTCTCAAATACCACAGCAACATGCCGATGGTCCCCCTGTTCCATAACAGAAAAAGCAGCATCCGTCCGGGAGATTCCCTGCATCTTCTCAAAGGTTTCATCCGAGAAAAAGACAAATACGTGATCTCCTTCTTTTAGAAGTTCATGTCCATCGGCCTTCTGCTTATTCAAGGTGATGTTCTTCTTGCGCAACATTTTATATAAGAAGCCGCCGCTGGCTTCCTTGAACAGTCGCTTTAAGTATTTATCCAAACGCTGATTGGCATCAGCTGCGCTAATTACAATTTCTTTCATGATTCCTCACTTTGGTTGGTATAGTCAGAAAGTAGTTCCATCTCTTCCGGCGTCAGGGGCCGATAACTTCCTGCCGGCAACGTATCATCTAAAACAAAAGGCCCCATGGACATCCGCTTTAAGTAGCAAACCGCATTGCCTCTGGCTTCAAACATCCGCTTCACCTGGTGATAACGACCTTCCTTGATGGTTACGTAAATCTCATCTCCCGCTTCATTGGCAGGGCTTAAGTCTGCCGGCATGGTATTGGTATCATCACCGATGTCCAGCCCGGCTTGGAAGGCCTGGATATCCGCTTCGGTAATGGCATGATCCAATCGGGCATAGTAAACCTTGTCCACGTGATGTCTGGGAGATAATAAATTATGTGCCAAGACCCCGTCATTGGTAATCAGTAATAATCCTTCCGTATCGATGTCCAAACGACCTACGGAGAACAACTGATTTCTGGGATTGGGTATATAGTGGAAAATCGTGGGATGCAGCGCATCTTCATTGGCGCAAACACATCCGGCGGGCTTATGAAACAGATAATAAATCATGGACTCGCAGGAAATCACATCTCCAAGAAACTCCACCCGATCGTCCACCACAACCTTGGCACTTCCGTCCTTGGTTGGTACGCCGTTGATGATAGCGCTGTTTTTCTGTAATAATTTTTTGATTTCTTTGCGGGTGCCGTATCCTCGATCGGCCAATAGTTTATCCAGTCGCATCCCTCATCCTCTAAGTAAAAAAGCATCCAAAATTGAATCAATCCTGGATGCTTTCTATTAATCTTTCTTAAAAAATTCTTCCGGTACATCAATGGTAGGAACGTCGTCGTTCTTATGCTCATCTAAGGTTTCCTTAAAAGGACCGGCATTCTCGCCTGCCTTCACCGGAACATCCGGAATTGCTTCTTCGGCTGCCGGAACCAACTCCATACGGTTCTTGGTTACCACATCCAGATAGCCTTGCATCTGATTTAAGAATTGTTCGGAACGGCTCTTGGTGGTATCCATGGAGCGAACCAAAACCTCCTGTACGGATTTCAACAATTCATCGGTATAAGCAACGGCGCCGGTACGAATGTCGTTCGCGTCCTGAGTTGCTTTATCTAACATATCCTGTGCCTGTTTGGTGGCAATCATAACCACTTCGTTGGCCTGTGCATATGCTTGCTGCATAATCTGATGCTCGGAAACCAATTCGTTGGTCTGAATCTGAGCCTGTGCAATAATGGCATCGGCCTTGGCCTGTGCATCTGCTAAGATGGCTTCCTGATTGCTGATAATCTTCTGATATCTACGAATCTCCACCGGAGTGGTGCTCCGTAATTCAGAAAGAAGATTTTCAATATCGTCACGGTTTACCGTAATCTTACTGCTGGAAAAAGCAGAAGGCTTGCAACTGTCAATGTACTCGGTAATCTCGTCAATGATATCCTCAATTGTACTAGCCATGTAAATTCTCCCTTATATATCTTGTGTTATTTAACCTGGTACTTCGCTTCAATCAACGGAACTATCTCTGCCGGAACAAATCGGGAGATATCCCCTCCGTGTGAAGCAAACTCCCGCACAATCGTCGAACTCAAATACGAATAATTCAAAGAGGTGGTAAGAAATACCGTCTCAATGTTCTGATATTGTACATGATTGGTTTGGGCAATCTGTAATTCGTATTCAAAATCCGTAACTGCACGTAATCCTCGAATGATAATGGAAGCATCTACTTGCTTGGCATAATCAATGAGTAATCCCTCGAAGGAATCAACGCGAACATTGGGATATTCGCAGGTTAACTTCTTTATCATGTTAACACGTTCATCGATAGAAAACAACGCATTTTTTTGGCTGTTGTTCAGCACTCCGACAATGATTTCATCAAATAATTTCGAGGATCTTTTGATGATATCCAAGTGTCCAAAGGTCACCGGATCAAAGCTGCCCGGATAAATTGCTCTCCTCATAGGTCTCCTACTTTCTCCGTAAAAATACGTGTTTGTTCGTCTTATATTCTTTGGTGCGAACCACCGTAAAATTCGTTGTCTCCACAAAGGAAACGTCCCGATCCAATGCAGCCTCTATAATAATGGTGGTATTTGCATCGGCAAGCTCCAATTGATCAATCATAGACAACACGGCCGGTTCCAAATTGGACGCATAGGGCGGATCCAGGAAGATAATATCAAAGGGTTCGTCGGTGGCCAACACCTTCAAACAATCCGGCAAACTGCTGGCAATGACCTTCGATTCTTCCAGAAATTTGGTTTTGGTTAAATTCTGTTTGATGCATTCCACACATTTCTTGTTCTGCTCTGCAAAAACAGCATAGGATGCGCCGCGGCTCAATGCCTCAATGCCCATCTGACCGCTGCCAGCAAACAAATCCAAGAATCTGGCGCCTGCAATCTCTGTTTGTAAAATATTGAATAAGGTTTCCTTGATACGGTCGGTGGTTGGTCTGGTATCCAATCCATCCACCGTTACCAAAGGTATACTTCTTCGCGTTCCTGCAATGACACGCATGGAAGTCCTCCTAACTAGAGTACATCGAGAATCAGGCGAAAGGCCTGTTTGCAAGCCGCATATCGTACCTGATATCGATCTCCTGAAAAGATAAATTTTCGAGTCGTAATTTTATGATTGTAAAAAACGGAAATAAAAACCAGTCCTACCGGTTGGGTATCGCTGCCCCCATCCGGGCCGGCAATACCGGTAGTCGCCACACCAATAGAAGCATTCGAAGCTTTCGCAGCACCCCGGGCCATCTCTGCCGCACAGGCAGCACTGACCACCGTGTGGGTTGCAATGGTTTCGGGACGCACCCCTAAACAACGGATCTTCGCATCTTCGGAATAGGTGATATATCCCTGGGAAAAAAATTGAGAGATTCCCGGAATATTCACAAGTTCGGAAGCAATCATTCCACCGGTGCAGCTTTCTGCTGTGGCAATGGATAAGCCCCGCTCTTCCAATTCATTGGCAACCATTCTGGCTAATTTCATGCTTATTTCTGCTCCTTTAATACCCCACGGTTGTCATAGATATAGATAACCAGGGAAATCACCGTCAGTGCCAGTGCAATCCACATCAAGATAACACCGAACATCTGCCACCAAGGGAAGGCAAAGTTGGCAACCATAACAATGATCATCAACATCTGGAATACGGTTTTAAACTTGCCCCAGTAGTTCGCAGCAATGACCACATTGTTATCGGATGCAATCAAACGGAAGCCGCTGATGATAAATTCTCTGGAAATAATAATAATAACAACCCAGGCCGGAAGCTGATTGGTCGCAATGAGACAAATCATTGCAGAGCAAACCAAAAGCTTGTCTGCCAGAGGATCCATAAACTTACCGAAGTTGGTAACCAAATTGTACTTACGGGCAATCTTGCCATCCAACATATCTGTTAAGCTGGCAACGATAAAGATGGCATCTGCAACGAGACGCATGGTTGCATCTTCCGGCCAGATCAATAATACAGCAACAAAAAATGGAATTAGAATCACACGAAAAATTGTTAATTTGTTAGGTAAATTCATTCTGCAACATCTCCTATCAAGTCATAGTCTTTGGCGGCAGTAATTGTCACCGATACAAAATCACCACTCATGAATTCCCGCGGGGAATGAACGAATACATATCCATCAACGCTTGGCGCATCCCGATAGGTACGTCCCACATAGACATCTTCGCCGCTCATCCGTCCTTCGATGAGCACCTCCATCGTTTGACCAATGAGGGTATCGTTCTTGGCAAATGTAATCTCCTGCTGGGCAGTCATGACATCGTTATACCACATATCTTTGATCACGTCCTCTACCTGATCCGGGAAGTTTGCGGCGACGGTACCATCTTCCTGAGAATAGGTAAACGCACCCAAACGGTCAAAGGCGGCTGTCTTGATGAAGGCCATCAATTCCTGATGATCTTCTTCCGTTTCGCCGGGGAAGCCGCAAATCAATGTGGTTCGCAAGGTGATGTCCGGAATCCGCGCACGAAGTGCAGCAATGATATCGTAGATATCCTGCTGGGAAGTCCGGCGCCCCATCCGTCCGAGGATACGATTACTGATATGCTGAATCGGCATATCGATGTAATGACAAATCTTCGGATTGGTCGCCATCACTTCAATCAACT
This sequence comes from Lachnospiraceae bacterium, assembly GCA_024690885.1. Taxonomy (GTDB): domain Bacteria; phylum Bacillota; class Clostridia; order Lachnospirales; family Lachnospiraceae; genus XBD2001. The sequence goes on along the minus strand of JAILOI010000054.1, from coordinate 14,996 downwards.
CCGGTGTGATTTCTTCCGGATAACAATACAAAAGTCGGATCCATTGAATTCCTTCAATCTCCGACAATTTTTCTAATAAAGTAGGCAGTGTCTTCTTACCATAGAGATCGCTACCGTAGACGGTCACTTCCTGGGCAACCAGCACCAGTTCCTTGACACCGGAAGCAGCAAGCACCTGCGCTTCTTCTAAGAGCTCTTCCATGGGAACGGAACGGAAATCTCCGCGAATCTTAGGAATAATACAATAAGAGCAATGCTTGTCACAGCCCTCTGCAATCTTCAAATAGGCGCTGTATCCACCGGCAGAAATCAAACGTCCTTCATTCTTGGGAAGACCGCTTAATTCCTTCACCACCGTTGTTTTATGACCGGCAAAGACCTCATCCAAAACGGCAATCAACGCATCATAGGAATTGGTTCCGATGATACCGTCCACTTCCGGAAGTTCCACCGGAATTTCCTCGGCGAACCGTTGCGCCAGGCATCCACACAGAATCAGTGCCTTACAGCGTCCTTCGGTTTTGTACTTGCCCATCTCAATGATGGTGTCGATGCTCTCTTCCATGGCATCCTTAATGAAACAACAGCTGTTAATGACGATGGCATCCGCAATGGATTCGTCATCACAGATGTCATAGCCGTGCTGTTGCAACATGGAAAGCATGTGTTCGGAATCTACCAGATTCTTGTCACAGCCCAATGACACAAAAAATACATTCATAAATTATGCTTCCTCAGATGCCTCAGCGTCTTCCTCTGCTTCTGCAGCTAACTTTGCGTCTTCCTCAGCCTTCTGTGCAAGTTCTGCTTCCATAGCAGCAACTTCTTCTGCTTTCTGAGCAGCTTCCTCATCGGTTAAGATACGTAAATCGCCTTCGTAAAGCTCCTTGACCGCGATGGAAAGAGGCTTCATGTCGTAAGCACCCGGAATCATCGGTTCCTGGCCATCAATAATCTGACGGGCACGCTTTGCGGTCGCGCTTACAATGCTGTAACGGCTGTTAACCACCGGCTCCTCACCGATAACAACGTCGTCATTCACTACTGCCATAAGTTCTACATAAGATGGATGAATCATTTTATTATTCTCCTTTTGAAAAAATGGTTAATTCTTTCTGCATTTCTAAAATCGCAGATTTATTTCTTGCGGTGCGGAAATGTTCACTCTGGATAATCTCATGAACTTCTCTCACACTGTTTTCAAGCACATCATTCACAATCAGATAATCATACTGTTCCATCAGGTGGGACTCCTTCGCAGAAATCGCCAAACGCTGACAGATGACTTCCTCTGACTCGGTTCCACGACCAACCAAACGCTCCTTCAAGGTCTGGGCAGATGGTGGAGTAACAAATAACAGCAAGGCTTCCGGGAAGATTTTCTTCACCTGAAGAGCACCCTGTACTTCGATTTCCAGAATGACGTCCTTGCCCTCGGAAGCGAGCTGCTCCACATAGGCCTTCGGGGTTCCATAGGAATTACCGTTGAAGGTGGCATACTCCAAAAACTCCTGGTTGGCAATCATGGCATCGAATTCTTCTCTGGTTTTAAAGAAGTACTCCCGACCGTCCTTCTCGCCGGGACGCATGTCGCGGGTTGTGGCGGAAATGGAGAGGTGATACTGTTCCGGATAATTCTTTAATAAATTTTTCATGATGGTTCCCTTGCCGGCACCGGAGAAACCGGACAAGACAATAATTAGACCATTGCGTGTAGTCACAACAACAAACTCCTTTATTCCAAGTTTTGTATTTGTTCACGGATTTTCTCGATGACGGTCTTAAGGGTAATTCCGCAATCTGCAATGGAAACATCCGTAGATTTTGAAAGAATGGTATTGGATTCGCGGTTCATCTCCTGGGCCAAAAAGTCCATCTTACGTCCCACTTCATCCAGATGTTCTAATGCTTCTTTCGCCTCCTTGATGTGGCTTTTCAGTCGCACCAGTTCTTCATCGACGCAAATCTTGTCGGCATAGAGGGTGACCTCCATTGCAATGCGATTCTCATCCACTTGACGATCTTCTAAAAGCTCATCAATCTTGCGGCGAAGGCGTTCCTTGTATTCCTCTAAAATCTGAGGTGCACGGGATTCAATGAAATCCACTTGCTGCTGCATCTCATCCAACTTCAAAAGCAAATCCGCTTTCAGACGGCTGCCTTCATTCTCACGGTTGGAAATAAATTCCTTCAGCGCCATATCCAAGGCATGGGACAACAAATCCCATAAAGCATCTTCATCGGAACCGGACTCTCGAATCTCAAATACGTCCGGAAAAGAAGCAAGCTTGGTAGCAGTGATATCATCCTGCAAATCCAAATCGGCCACCATCTGCTTTAAATTCTCATAGTATTCGGATGCAATCAGTGGATTGTACTGAATGGAATAATTACGATCGGCAGAAGACTCATAAGAAACATAGATATCCACCTTGCCGCGGCTTAAATCCTGCTTCAGACGATTTCGAATCTGATTTTCAAATGCAGAAAACTTCTTTGGCAGTTTCAAATTGAGGTCAAGGTAACGATGATTAACAGACTTAATCTCCACGGTCACTTTTTCGGATTCTAAGGCGTACTCCCCGTGCCCGAATCCGGTCATACTTTTAATCATAGCCTCTCCTTATCAAACAATATGCACACGAACGGCATATTAATATATACTTTCATAGATATTTATTATAGAGAATCTATGGCGCTACGTCAATAAAACCCAATGGAAAATTTCGCCACAAGCCTTGTGTTTCTTAGGGTTTACGGATAATATGAAACATAGATTTGAAATAAAAGAGGTAACATATGGCATTTGATGGATCCACCATTTGTGGTTTGGTTCGTGAATTAAACGAAACCATATTAAATCGTAAAATATCAAAAATAGCACAGCCGGAGAAAGAAGAATTGATTCTGACAGTGAAAGGCGAGAAGGGAACCCATCGTCTTTTGATTTCCGCCAATGCTTCTCTCCCACTGATTTATCTTACATCGGAGAATAAACCGAGTCCCATAACGGCACCCAATTTCTGTATGGTTTTGCGTAAGTACATCAGCAACGGTAAGATTACCGAAATCACCCAGCTTTCCATGGAGCGTGTCATTCGCTTTCGTATTGAGCATTTAGATGAGCTCGGGGACTGGGCTGAGAAGTTTTTGTACGTGGAGATTATGGGCAAACATTCCAACATTATCTTCTGCGACAGCAAGGATACCATTATTGATGCCATCAAGCATGTGGGCTATCAGATGAGTTCCGTCCGGGAGGTTTTGCCGGGACGTACCTATTTCATTCCGGAACAGGAAGGCAAACAAAACCCCTTTGTTGTTTCGGAATCGGATTTTTATGATACAGTTTGTACCAAGCCACTTCCGGTGGCCAAAGCCCTTTCGGATTCCTTCGTAGGATTTGGATATTCCTTAGGGGAAGAGATTGCTTATCGTGCCACACTCTCCCATGAGGATTCCATTCAAACCTTATCCGACGAAGAGAAGCAACGTTTGTATGCGTGCTTCCATGAGTTTATGGATGATTTGGTTTGTGCACCCCTTGCCCCAACCTTGATTTATGATGCCTCCGGGGAGCGCCCCAAGGAATTTGCGGTGACGAAGCTTTTGCATTTTGCTGATTTGCCAAACGAATCCTATGATAGCGTATCGTCCCTCCTGGAAACGTATTATGCCAAGAAGAACAAAACCAACAACATGCATCAGAAATCCCAGGATTTGCGGAAAATTGTGGGAACTTTGTTGGATCGAAATCAGAAGAAGTATCAGCTGCAGAAGAAACAGATGCAGGATACCGAGAAGATGGACAAGTATCGCATCTATGGCGAGCTGCTGCACACCTATGGATATTCCGTGGACCCATCGGCCAAGGAACTGACCACCACCAATTACTACACCAATGAGCCGATCACCATTCCATTGGATCCGCAGAAGTCGGCCATGGATAATGCCAAGGCCTACTTCGATAAATACAACAAACTCAAACGTACCAAGGAAAACCTGACCCAGTTACTGGTGGAAACCGAGGGTGCCATCGAACACCTCTCTTCCATTGCCACCTCCCTGGATTTGGCGGAATCCGAAGCAGATTTGGAGATGATTCGCAAGGAGTTATCCGACTACGGATACATTAAGAAACATCATGGCAAGGATAAGAAAAAGGGACAACTGAAGGGAAGTCCGCTGCATTTTGTAACAGCCGACGGCTATCACATCTATGTGGGGAAGAACAACTATCAGAACGATGAACTGACCTTCAAGATGGCCACCGGCAATGATTGGTGGTTCCATGCCAAGAAGATGCCCGGCTCCCATGTCATCGTTAAAGCCGAGAACCGGGAGCTGCCGGATCATATTTTTGAAATTGCCGCAGCCTTAGCCGGTTACTATTCTGCCGGACGGGATTCCGATAAATTAGAGATTGATTATCTCCAGAAGAAAAACGTCAAAAAACCGGCGGGTGCCGTTCCCGGATTTGTGGTGTATTACACCAACTACTCCATGACGGTAAAACCGGAGCAATCCAAGGTAACCCTGGTAAAATAAAGAAAAACCTACCGAAGTGATTCGGTAGGTTTTTTATTACAAATTATCGTAAATCTGATGGGACCGCATGGCAAGGTGTGCCCGCACATCTTGTCCCTGGGCAGAAGTCAACTGGGGATCAATACTTAAAAGCGCCAAGACATCCTCTTGTACCACGCTTAAGATATCCGCATCCTGGTAGATGTCTGCAATCTGGAAATTCAAATCTCCGGACTGACGAATCCCATAGAAATCGCCCGGGCCTCGCAGCTTTAAGTCTTCCGCTGCAATATAAAATCCATCATTGGATTGATTGAGAATCTCTAAGCGCTTGGTGTCCTTGGCACTTTTGTCCTTGATGAACATACAATAAGACTGAGCGCTGCCTCGTCCAACCCGTCCACGTAACTGATGCAACTGGGCCAAACCGAAGCGGTTGGCATTCTCAATCATCATCACCGTGGCATTGGGTACATTCACACCGACTTCTACCACTGTGGTGGAAACCAAAATCTGAATATCATTGCGCGCAAATGCACGCATGACTTCGCTTTTCTCTTCGGGAGACATGCGACCATGCAAGCAACCAATGCGTGCCTTCGAACCAAACATCTTCTGCAAACGCTTGGAATATTCCGTTACATTCTCCGCTTCCGTGGTTTCACTGGCCTCCACCAAAGGACAGATGATATAGGCCTGATGGGAAGCTGCAATTTCCCGTCCAATGAACTGATAGGCTTTGGTACGATTCGATTCCTCTATGATGGCGTTCTTGATGGGGAGACGATCCTTGGGCGCAGAATGAATGGTAGAAATCTTCATATCCCCGTAGAGAATCATGGCCAGCGTCCGCGGAATCGGCGTTGCCGACATAACCAGTACATAGGGATGTACGCCTTTGGTGGAGAGATTCATCCGCTGTTTGACGCCGAATCGATGCTGCTCATCTGTGATGACAATACCTAGATTTCCAAACTGTACCTTTTTCTGAATCAAAGCATGCGTACCAATCACAAAGCAGGGTTTTCCGGTTTGAATCTCCGCATAAACCTCCCGCTTTTCCTTGGCTGTCATAGAGCCAAGCAAAAGATATACCGGGTACGTGATGTCATAGGCCTCGCAGTATCCCCGGAAGGTTTCATAATGTTGCTGGGCCAAGACTTCCGTCGGTGCCATAATGGCGGCCTGGTATCCGTTCTCAGCAAACCGAAGCATCTCAAGGAAAGCCACGATGGTCTTGCCACTGCCTACATCCCCTTGAATCAGGCGCTGGGTCACTTCGGCTTCATTCAAATCACGCTCCATCTCCTCCAAGCAATCCACCTGGCCTCTGGTTAATTGAAACGGTAATTTCCAACGCACCTTATCCATCAGGGCATGATTGGGGAGCTGCAGTTCATTGGCAATCACCGATTCTTTGGCTTTCTCCAACTGTACCCGGAGAATAAAATCAAAAAACTCGTTGTACACCAGGCGCCTACGGGCATTGGCCAATGTATCAAAGGAATCCGGAAAATGAATCCCCCGATAAGCTTCGGATAGGGAAACGAAGTTGTGGGCGTCAAGTATGTGCGTCGGAATATATTCCTCGTAGGTAATCTCCGACAGCGCGCTTTGCACCGACTTCTTCACCAAGTTATTAGAGAGTCCCTTGGTGAGGTGATACATAGGCTGCAAACTGGACTGCAATGCTTCGTACTGCTCCGTTGTATAGACCATGGGTTGTTCCATCTTATATCCCTTGCCCTCTGCTTTGATGGTGCCGTAGAAGATGCGAACACTTCCCAGCTCCAATTGATTCCGCACATAGGGCATACGAAACCAAACCAACTCCAGAGGTCCCTCATCGTAACGAATGGTGGTGGTGGTCACATCCATCCGCGGTGTATGCTTGGAAAAGACCTTCCCCTGGATACGTGCGCGCAGTGCAATGGGTTCCGTCGGAAGTTCCTCCGGAAGCTCGGACATAGGCGCCGGATATTGGGTGTAGGTACGGGGATAAAACTCCAGCAAATCACCGGCTTTCTGTAATTGTAATTTGTGAAAAAGTTTGGCGGTCTTCTCGCCAACGCCTTTGATGGCGGTGATTTCCTCGTTGTAATTCATACGTTATACCAAAAAAATCCTGCGCCAAGAAACGACGCAGGATTTCTCCTTACTCTACAGATAATACATAGAAATATACCGGCTGTCCACCTGCCTGAAGCTCTACTTCAATGCTTGGGAACGCCTCAGATACCTTGGCAACCATGGCTTCGGCATCAGCTTCGGTTACATCCGAACCGGTATAGAGACTAATCAAGGAAGACTCCTCATCACAGAGAATCTGAAGGGTTTCTAACATAACAGCGGTTAGATCCGGATTCACTGCAACGATACCGGAATCTCCGATTCCCATGTAATCGCCTTCTTTGATTTCCTTATCATCAATAATGGTATCACGTACCGCATAGGTAATCTCACCAGACTTAACATTGGCAAGCTCTGCGGTCATATTCTCGGTATTCTCTTCAACGGAAGCATCCGGAATGAAGTTGATCAATGCCGTAATACCCTGTGGCAGAGTCTTGGTCGGAAGAACCACGATGTTCTTGTCGTCACAGATATCACGCGCCTGATTCGCTGCCAAAACAATGTTCTTATTGTTTGGAAGCACGAATACATTCTTGGCATTGACCTGATCAATGGCCTTCAAAATATCTTCGGTACTTGGATTCATGGTCTGGCCACCTTCGATGATGTAATCAGCACCCAAATCACGGAAAATCTGATTCATACCATCACCAATGGATACCGCAACAAATCCCATCTCCTTCTCTGGTGCTGCCGGAGTTTCCTGAGCAGGAGCCTTCGGTACATTCTTCAATGCAGGAGAATCTTCCGGTGCACGATCATCACGTAGGTTGGTTAATACAACCGAGTGAATGGCACCATACTTCAATGCCTTGTTGATGACACGTCCCGGTTCATTGGTCAGCATCTCAACTTCCATACGATTACCGGCAGTGGTAATCTTCATCTGGCTTGCAATTGCTTCTAAGTATACACGGATTTCATTCTCATCCTGGTTCTGGAAGCTATTGGTTGCTTCTAATGTCAAATGCAAGGAGTACAAGAATTCAAAGAATTCCTCATCTTCCTGCTCTTCCGCAGCTGCTTCGCCGCCGTCAATGGTAAGATCAATTTCCTTACCTGACAAGAAATCATAGGCACCGGATAACACTTCCACCAAGCCCTGTCCGCCGGAATCTACCACGCCCGCCTGCTTTAATACCGGAAGTAAATCCGGAGTCTTCTGAAGCATTTCCTCTGCAGCCTTTAAGATTTCTTCTGCAAATACGGTAATATCATCGGTGGTATCTGCAATTTCAAGGGCACGATCCGCTGCAGCTCTTGCAACGGTCAGAATCGTTCCTTCCTTCGGCTTCATAACTGCACGATATGCAGTCTCCACACTCTTCTGACATGCTTCACACAGCACATCAACGGTTATGATTTCTTCTTTCTTGATGACCTTGGTAAAGCCACGGAACAACTGGGAAAGAATAACACCGGAGTTACCTCTTGCGCCTCGTAAAGAGCCGGAAGAGATGGCCTTGGATACAGACTTCAAATCCATGGTCTCTAACGCAGTGACTTCGCGAGCCGCTGACATAATGGTCATGGTCATGTTGGTTCCGGTATCACCATCAGGAACCGGGAAGACATTGAGCTCGTTGATCAAGTCCTTGTTCGCCTCAAGCTTCTTTGCGCCTGCAAGGAACGCTTTCGCTACTTGAGATGCATCTAATGTTGTGATTTCCACTTACAAAATCCTCCTAATCAATTACACGAATGCCTTCGATGTAAATGTTAATATTATCAACCTTCATACCGGTAAATTCTTCTACCTTGTATTTTACGGTTTCTTTTAAGTTATCGGTTACGGTAGCAATGCTTACACCATAAGAAACGATGACATGAAAATCCAAAGAGATGGAATTATCTTCTGCAACGTTTACATCGATACCATGGCTTAAGTAATCCTTCTTAAGAAGCTTTACCAAACCGTCTTTCATGTTAACCGCAGCCATACCTACGATACCAAAGCACTCTACAGCAACTGCACCAGCATAGGTTGCAATTACTTCGGTGTCAACGATAATCTTGCCTAATTCAGTCTCCATTTGACCTTTACCGTGCATAATCTAAACCTCCAAATCGATTTATCTGTCGATGGACAAACTACGTAACTATTATAATCATTTTTTGTAAAATTACAAACCATAGCAACAAGAATGTAATTCCAAAGCAGGGATGCTTTGCCATCTTTCTATATTATAGAGTCAAACCCGAATGTGCACAAGAAAAGCCGGGGAAAAAACTTTTCAAATTTTCTTGAAAAAGACCTTGCTTTTTTATATATCCTTTGTTAATATACTTTTGTTGCGTTGCAACGGCCGAATATGAATTGTTAAGGAGGTGCTATCATGGCAAAATGTGCAATTTGCGGTAAAGGCGCTCATTTCGGAAACAATGTGAGCCATTCACATAGACGTTCAAACAAAATGTGGAAGTCCAACGTTAAGTCTGTTAAGTGTAAGGTTAACGGAACTCCTAAGAGATTATATGTTTGCACTTCCTGTTTGCGTTCTGGTGCAGTAGAGAGAGCGTAATAGAGTTTCCACTGTAGCTTCCGATTCGTCGGAAGCTATTTTTTTGCAACAAAAAACCCGAAGTCACAAGGGAGTACTCCTCTCCGGCTTCGGGTTTTTCTATTTCTTTTATAAATCACTTTCGTCGATGATGGTCTCTTCCATGCATTCCGCTGCTTTGGTACGTGCCTGTTCTTCGTCACTTCCGTTCTTATTCAAGAACGAATCCACAAAGTCCGGAATCATATCCAACAGCTTCTCCATGCCGTTGCTGGTTGCCACGTCCATGACGCGTACCTTGCCATCTTTGATTACAAGGACTGCGGTTGGGGTCATCTTACCACCCATTCCGCCACCACCATTGTTGTGCTTATCATTGTAGAATGCGCCGGCTCCCACACCAAAGGATACGTTCACCAACGGAACGATGGTAGTATCGCCAAACTGCATAGGCTCTCCAACCACTGTTTTGGTGGATAGAAAGCTGTCCATCCCTTGAAATAAGGATTGAATGGTGGATTGAAATGATTCGATGTCTTTTGCCATAATAAATGGTCCTCCTTGTCTGCTTATAGACCCTTGATGTGTGCATATAGTTTACGTACGTTACGATCAAAAAAGATACGGATGGCAAGTGCTAATACATGATACAGTTGCAGATATCCGCCAATGGTTGCATCTCCTTGCAGATAGCCCTCTTCGGAGGCAAAATCCGGCAGGATGCGATGTCTTTGATTCCGATACAACCAGGGAATGGATGCAAGAAGCGCCACCAGTTTTCCGGTGGTATCCGGCTCCCCTGTGGAAAAGGTAATGTCATAGATGGCCTTCTTCGGAGAAAGTCTTCGAAGAAATCCAACCACTTCCCTTATGATTTTATGCAAGCCTTCCATCGCGTCCTCATCCTGCAGCAATGCGCGAATTCGCTGCAAACGCTGCTTGGTTTCCTCGGACTGTCTGGGTTCTTTGGAGGGCTTATGTTTCTTCTCTTCCCTTTGTTTGTGTCGGTGTTTAAATTCCGCTGATTCCGTCGTCGCATCGTCACATGTTGATGCTGCGGCTTTCGTTTCTGTCACTGGGGGCGAATCCACCTCACATCCAGCTTCTTCCGGTGGTTCCTCCTCCGGTTCTGCTGCTACTGCTTCCTCTTCTTCCGTCTCTTCTTCCGGTTCTTCTTCCTTATCCTTCGAATGTTTCCATAACAGGCGCAGGTCACTGGTTGTTGTACCATCATCATAGAGAATATGATAACAAACCAGATGCAACGCGTCATAGACCTTCACATCCAACCGACCCTTGGTATGCCAAGCACCCACCAGTTCATAACGAATGGGCGTCAATAATACATACAATAGAAGAAGCAAAACAAGTCCTAAGATTCCCAGGACACCAAAGCCTAAGATTTTCGCAATGATTCCGATGATCTTCAATCTGTCGCTCCTATTCCATCCGCGTCTTCATATATTCCTTCACAGCGTAGGAATTGGTATGCAAATAGACATCCTGATAAATCTCGGTGAGCAATCGAATCGCCCCATGGCGAGAGGTGCTCAGCCCGATGATATCATAGTGGTCTTTGCGGCGGAATTTCTGATGTAATTCTTTAATTGTCATAATTTCCAGTGCACAGTCTTCCCGCTGCGCCAATACAATGGCGTAACAGTGCTTCACCAAAAGTCCATGGGAAATCATCCATTTCTTTTTGGTGACTTCGCGAAGCTGTTCACTGGTGTATAAATTGGGAAGAAAACGATACGTACTCATATAACCCCCAAACCTTCAAAATTCCCATTCATTATATCAATCTGCGAAATAGTAGTCAAAAATCTGCTTCGTCAACGGAATGGATAAGGCGGAATGGGTACCACCCTCTTCAATGATTACCGCAATGGCCAATTCCTTGTCTCCATCTGTTGCATATCCAACAAACCAGGAATGTGCCTCTTCCTTATCTGCGGTGAATTCTGCAGTACCGGTTTTTCCGTAGGCCTCATAAACATCTGAATTTAATTGCGTTGCAGTACCCTCTGTTACCACACTCCGCATCATGGAAGAAAGCGTGCTTGCCTCTTCCGGGCTCATCAAAGTGGCTGCCTTTTTCGGCTGAAATTGTTTCACCACAACGCCCTCATTGTTTTGGGAATGGTCCACCAAATAAGGCTCCATTAAGACACCATCATTGGCGACAGCAGATACAATCATCGCCATATGAACCGGTGTCACCAGGGTATGTCCCTGACCAAAGGCCGTCTGGAAAGCCAAATCATCTGCCGTATCTCCATCCACATCAAAGGAGGAGGTGTTACAGTTGGTAAAACGTGTCGGAAGTTTTTGGTTAAACAGCAACTCCTCTGCTGTTTTCCGATAAGCATCCTTGTCCATCTCCATACCGATGGTTCCAAAGGTAATATTACAGGACTTGGCAAAGGCACGATTCAAATTTAAGGCGCCATGACTGGTTCCGTTAAAACAATGGAAGGTCACACCATTGATTTCCTTGCTGCCGTTGCATTGGAAGGTATCCTCCACCGAGCCACCCTGCTGTAGGTACGCCAATGCTGTCACAATCTTAAAGGTCGAACCCGGCGCATATAACCCCTGGGTGCAACGATTGATCAAGCGAGAGGAGGAGGCATCATTCACCACTGCCTCCCAGTTTTCTTTCAGGGTGTTGGGATCGAAAAACGGACGGGAAACCATACATTTGACCGCTCCGGTCTTAGGATCCATGGCAATCACTGCCCCACTGTAATTTCCAATATTGTTATAGGCAATGGACTGCATCCCGTGATCAAGGGTGGTGACAATGGAATCTCCCTGCACCTTAAGTCCCTTCAACGTATATTGGAACTGTTCCAAATAATCTTCATGGGAATCTAACAACAGGTAGTTGGCGTCTTTTTCCAGACCGCTGCGTCCATTGTAATAATAGCCCACCACATGGGAATACATCTCTCCCTGGGGATAGCTTCGACTCTCCTCCTGGTTTTCATCCACGGTGGAGGTAGCCAGCAAGGTATCATCGGCCGCATAAATATCACCGCGAATGGTGGTGGCAGATAAGGCAGACCCACGCTTATTGTAGGAACTTGTGATAAATGTGGGACTTTCGTATGCAATAAAATAACACAGATAACCGCACATACATAAAAACAGCGCCAAAAAGCTATAGGTCACCACGAGAAATTCTTTGTTGCGATTCCGCTTTTTCTTCTGTTGCTGCTTCTTCTGTTTCTGACGTTCTTTCTTTAAGGAGCGCTCCTCTTCCTGATCGAGGGTGATATCATATCCATCAAAATATGCATCATACAGCTGCTCCTCACGACGGTTTCTGGACTCTTTCGGGATCGATTTCTTAGGCTTCATGTCTACGTGCCTCCTGTCGTTTTTTTACAACGTATAAGCCCTGTACCACCGAAAATAAGGCCATGGTACTAAGCAGAGAGCTTCCGCCATAGCTGACAAAAGGCAACGTGACACCGGTGGATGGAATAAACTTGGTCACGCCACCGATGTTTACGAATACCTGGAAACCGTAGAGGGATCCCATGCCGATGGCTACATAGCGGTAGAAGGCATCTTCTAATTCCAAAGCAATATTGAAAATCATCAAAAAACAACTAATGCAGATGAAAATAAACAGGATGCCAAACAGCACGCCCATCTCTTCACACATAGCTGAGAAAATAAAATCCTTGGTTACTACCGGAATGGTGTTTGGCATACCGTTGCCAAGTCCGCTGCCGTACCATCCGCCGGTGCCGATGGCAAAGAGCGACTGGGAAATCTGATAGCCTGCGTCATCCACCACAGCCAGGGGATCCTTCCAGGCAAGTACACGAATACGAATATGATCAAACAGATGGTACGCCAATACACTTCCCACCACACAGGCTGCCACGCCCAGGAGCAAATACCCGGGCTGCTTGGTGGTGACATAAATCAAAATCAGATAGGTAAACATGAAAATCATGGCGCTACCCAAGTCCTTGGCCAAAACCAAAAGCAATACGTGCAATACGGCAATGGCGGTGGTAATCACTACTTGTTTAAACTCCGTGGACTTGCAGTACATGGATGCCACGAAGATGACGAACAGGATTTTCACAAACTCCGAAGGCTGCACCGAAATAAATCCGAGGTTTAAGCTTAACTTGGCACCATAAGAAGTTTGGCCGAATACGATAACCAATAACAGTGCAAGGCATCCCACTGCTGCATACACAAAGGAATAATTACGAACCACCTTAATGTGTTCTATGCAGTATGGAATAAAGCATGTGAGTGCAAAGGCAAAAATCGCCAACAACAACTGACGAAACGCCTCGTTGAGATTGAGTCGGGCAAGCAGCACAAATCCAATCATCAACAGCATGCACATATTATTAAGCAACGACTTGGACGCATGCTCATAGATGGTGTTGTAAATGAGAAAAATCAACAAAAAGAACACCGTCTCAATGGCCGCCATGAAAATCACCTGGGGATTCTTCGTCTGAAGATAAATCACATAGGTGGCATTATACAGCATCAAAAACATCAGGATTGCTTGTTTTATAAAATAAAAGGTTTGAGCACCTTTGGAGATATTCATCCGCAGTGCCAAGAAGCAATCCAAGGTATAGATTGCAAACAACAATAACATCGTAAATCTGGAAATGGATACGATATAATGAGTCATTACTCTACTCCTCTGTGAAAATGACCTTTGGTAAAGGCTTTGTTTTGTGTCGCATCATAGGTTGCATAGCTTTTTAGAATGGCATGAACTTCTTTCGCCGATTCTATCGTAAAATCAAATCGATGACCAATACATGGAAGCGATTCCATGGCATCCTCCCCAAGCAGGTTCGTTGGTAAAAAGTTATAGAGGACATTGGTACAGATTTCGCAGGCATTTGCCACCGGGAAGGCATTGCCCTTGCGGTCCTTCAGATACGTAAGGGTGGGTGTATGATCGCACCCCTTGCAATTCTTATGGGTACAGGTTGCCAAATACATCAGCGGCGTATAGCCGTATACGGTAAAGAAACTGCTGCGATTCTCTCGATGACGCAGTTCCTTTTCATTCAACTCATAAGGAATGGTCATACAAGTAATACCGAGTCCTTCATAGGATGCAATGGCCCGATTGGAATAGGTATACAACCGTTCATCCAGCCAGATTTGATCCGACGGAACACGGGTATAGAGAAATCCCAATGCATCCATGGTGGTGGCCATATAAGCATCAAAAGCATATGTACCGCCATCACACAGTGCTTCCACCTGTGGCACCGAATCCCTGCGGAAAATCATCGGCATCATACAGACGGCCTTCTGATTGCTTGCATGTATACGTGCGAGTAAGGAGGACAGCTCATCTCTTGCCGTAAAGGTAATGGAGGTATCCAATCCAATGTATCGAATCTGCTCGTTGCCAATTACTTCCTCACATTGTTCCATGGTGCGTACCGTAGCAAAATCGCCCCTCCATTGGGAAGAGGATTCCCGGGGCGTTACCTCTTCATAAGGCAAAATCTCCTGCGGTGTAACCATCACCAACAACTGCTCTAACTGATCGAGGGCCTGTCGGCGCAATTCGTTTAATTGCGTAGCCGGCAAAAAGATATTCTCATCAAGATCAATCGTAAGTTCCGAAAACACAAAGGGGGTATTCCCGGTTTTTATAAGCTTTGCTCTCACATCCTCTTCGCGTGCCGCTTGCTTTTGTGCTGCGCTTACCACTTCCCCCTGCACAACTCCGCTGATGGGATGCAACCCGCTTGCTGTGGAAAAACGAAGTTCCATGGGTGCTCCCAGATGACCATGGAAGGAACCAACGATTGGAAGCTG
>JAILOI010000045.1 GCA_024690885.1 Lachnospiraceae bacterium | reverse complement strand
TCTTCGAAGAATGTTGCGGATCGTGTACTTCGGAAGTTTTATTCCGGAAATAATAATGAGGATTTGATCCTTACCTATAGTTTAGAGGAAGTTGCTATGGAGAATACCGCAAGCCAGGATGCAGCGCCGAACTATTCCGTACTGTCTGCAGAGAGCGCCAGCTAAGGCGCTCTTTTTTTGAGTGTTCTATGCCCTGGCGGTGTTTGCACTTCATTCTTTTTCTTTGTATAATTAAGAGGAGAGTTTCATTTCGCTTAGTTGGGGGCGTATTGTCGGAGGGTATAAGCGATGAAGGATGAACTCAAGAAAAAATATTTCAAAGAAGTGTTTGAGGTATTTGCCAGTGAATTGGAAGGCAGATATCCTTTTTATGCAGATTACCTGAGCGACGAAATCTATTACTCCGATGCCGCAGTCAAGGCATTGGGTCTCCAGAAATACTACAAAAACTCTGAGGGTGCCTTAGAGGCATACGAAGCGCGGATTCATCCGGACGATTTGAAGTTGTATCATGCGGAAGCAATGCGCATGATGAATGGTGATACCGACGAAATGCTGGTCCCTTATCGGATTTTAAACGCGCAAAACCGCTACGTCACCTGTTCGACAGATGCCACCTTTTTTCGGGATGCCCAGGGCAATCCGGAATTTTTCTGCGGCATAATCATCAATCACGAATTGAACAATGTGGTGGATCCCATCACCGGACTTTATACGGGTCGTACCATGCGCCAGGATATGGAGCATATGGTGCGCAATAATCAACCCTTCTATCTGATGGTGTTTGGTATTCGGGATTTTCTCTCCATCAACAACCGGTTTGGGTATGCGGAGGGCAACCAGATTCTCCATGATGTGGGACAGAAGATGATGGATCATCGGCAGGGTGGCCGGTTCTATAGTCTGGAAGGTACGAAGTTTGCAGGACTCTGGGCCAACGAGGAACATATGAGTATGCGGGGCCGGGAGATTTTTCTTTCTTGCAAGGAGTACTTCAAGAATGATTTTATGGTACACGGGGATCATGTGGTCATCGATCTCTATGGTGGGGCGATTCAGACCTATGCAGAGGATCGGGATGTGAACGCCATCTATACCAGTGCCATGTATTCCCTGAATTTAGCAAAGCATATGCATCGATCCGATTTCTATCAGTTTGATCGGGACGAGTTAACGAAGAACCGCAAGAGCTTCAGCCTCCTGGCACAGATTCGGGAGAGTGTGGTGCGGGATTACGATGGATTTTTCCTGGTGTATCAGCCGATTATCAGTTGCCGGAGTGGACGAATCTGTGGTATGGAATCCCTGATTCGTTGGCAGGATGAGAAGTACGAGGTGATTCCGCCGGATGTATTTGTGGAATGGTTGGAAAAAGATGCGGTGTTCTCGGATTTGGGTCGCTGGATTCTCCGTCAATCCATGGAGGATGCCAAGCATTTTGCCAGGGAAATTCCAAACTTTACCTTGAATGTCAATCTTTCTTACCCGCAGTTGGAACGGGAAGATTTCAATCAGATGTTGCAGGAAATTATGGAGGAAACCCAGTTCCCACCGGAGCATCTGCGATTGGAGATTACGGAACGGTGTCGTCTACTGGATCGCAAGGTGTTACGGGAACGCATGGAATTCATGCAATCCCTGGGCATCCGTACCTCATTGGATGATTTTGGTACGGGATATTCTGCCCTGGAGCTGATGTTTGATCTGCCCACCAACCAGATTAAGATTGACCGCAGCTTCATTACGGATATTGCCACCTCCAATTCCAAGCAGATTATGTTGAAGGCCATCTGCGAGTGTGCCGGGGAAATCGGTGCATCGGTGTGCGTGGAGGGCGTTGAGGACATTGGCACCATCCACTTTATCAAGGAACATTATCAGGTCAGCAGCATGCAGGGCTTCTACTTTTCCAAGCCACTGCCCATTGCAGAATTTTATACCTGGTGTGAAGCATATGTACCGGAAGGATAAGAGATTTGCGCTTTGCAAATCTTTTTTCCTGTAATACAATGAATGCATAGGAACTTATGGCATTGGGGAAGGAACATGACGAGATATTTTATGCGTAAAAACCGAATCATCCTGGGACTGATGGCATTGCTGTTGTGGGCAGTGCCTTCATTGCATCTTCTGGCTGCACCACGGGCGCAGACGGTGGATGAGGAAGTGGTGGTGGTCATCGATGCCGGCCATGGCGGGGAGAACTTAGGTGCCAAGGATTACGGCCGCTTAGAGAAGGAATTGACCCTCGTTACGGCCCAGGCAATGTATGATGCACTGATTCAATATGACGGCGTCAAGGTTTATATGACCCGTACGGCCGATACGGATTTAAGTCTGGAACAACGGGCACAGTTTGCGAAAGATGTGCAGGCAGACTTTCTGTTTAGCGTTCATTACAATGCGTCCGACAGTCATCGTCAGTTTGGCTCGGAGGTATTGGTT
>JAILOI010000125.1 GCA_024690885.1 Lachnospiraceae bacterium | reverse complement strand
GAAGGTTTCATCGACTATGACGAAGTACTTCGCCTTGCTAAGGAGTGCAAGCCGAAGATGATTATTGCAGGTGCTTCCGCATATGCGAGAGCGATCGACTTTAAGAAGTTCCGTGAGATTGCAGATGCAGTTGGAGCTGTTCTGATGGTTGATATGGCACACATTGCCGGTTTGGTAGCTGCAGGCTATCATATGTCTCCGGTACCTTATGCAGACATTGTCACCACAACCACACATAAGACCTTACGTGGACCACGTGGTGGTATGATTATGGCAACGGCTGAAGCTAACGAGAAGTACAACTTCAACAAGGCAATGTTCCCTGGAATCCAGGGTGGTCCTCTGATGCACGTTATCGCTGCCAAGGCAATCTGCTTCGAGGAAGCATTACAGCCGGAGTTTAAGACCTATGCGAAGAACATCATTGACAACGCACAGGCACTTTGTAAGGGACTTCTTAGCAGAGATATCGATATCGTATCCGGTGGTACCGATAACCACCTTATGCTGGTGAATCTGGTATCTTATGAGAAGACCGGTAAGGAAGTGGAGAAGTTATTGGATGCTGCACACATTACAGCAAACAAGAACACCGTTCCGAATGACCCGAAGAGCCCATTTGTTACCAGTGGTATCCGTCTTGGAACACCGGCAGCAACCAGCCGTGGCTTGGGTGTAGATGATTTTGATCAGGTGGCAGAAGCAATTGCGACCGTTATCAAAGAAGGCGAGGCCGGTGTTGCGAAGGCACAGGCAATCGTTAAGACACTGACGGACAAGTACCCGCTCAGTGGTCAGTTTTAAGAGAAACTTAAGGAGAGATAATCATGATTGATATTAAGTTCTTAAGAGAGCATCCGGAAGACGTGAAGGAGAACATCAAGAAGAAGTTCCAGGATCACAAGCTTCCATTGGTAGACGAAGTTATCGAGCTGGACAAGGCAGCACGTGCTGCACAGCAGGAAGCCGATGATCTTCGTGCATCCAGAAACAAGCTTTCCAAAGAAATCGGTGCATTGATGAAGGCCGGCAAGAAGGAAGAGGCAGAAGCTGTGAAGGCACAGGTTACCAAGAATGCCGATCGTCTTGCTGAGTTAGAAGTGCAGGAGAAGGAATTACAGGAGAAAATCACCAAGGATATGATGACCATTCCAAACATCATCGATCCAAGTGTTCCGATTGGTAAGGATGATTCCTGCAACGTAGAAATTGAGAAGTTTGGCGAGCCGCTGACTCCGGATTTCGAAGTACCATATCACACCGACATTATGGAGCGTTTTGATGGTATCGATTTGGATGCAGCCGGCAAGGTGGCAGGTAATGGTTTCTATTATTTGATGGGAGACATTGCTCGCCTGCATTCCGCAGTCATCTCTTATGCCCGTGACTTCATGATCGATCGTGGTTTTACCTATTGCGTACCACCTTTTATGATTCGTTCCAACGTGGTAACCGGCGTTATGAGTTTCGATGAGATGGATGCCATGATGTACAAGATTGAGGGAGAGGATCTCTACTTAATCGGTACCTCCGAGCATTCCATGATTGGTAAGTTCATCGATACCTTGAATGAGGAAGAGAAGTTACCATATACCTTGACCAGTTATTCCCCATGCTTCCGTAAGGAGAAGGGTGCCCACGGTATCGAAGAGCGTGGTGTATACCGTATCCATCAGTTCGAGAAGCAGGAGATGATTGTTGTATGTAAGCCGGAAGAATCTAAGATGTGGTATGAGAAGTTGTGGCAGAATACCGTAGATTTGTTCCGTTCTTTGGATATCCCGGTTCGTACACTCGAGTGCTGTTCCGGTGACTTGGCAGACTTGAAGGTGAAGTCCTGTGACGTCGAAGCTTGGTCTCCAAGACAGCAGAAGTACTTTGAGGTCGGAAGCTGCTCCAACTTAGGAGATGCACAGGCACGTCGTCTCAAGATTCGTGTCAAGGGCGAGGATGGCAACAAGTATTTTGCTCATACTTTGAACAATACCGTTGTTGCTCCACCACGTATGCTGATTGCATTCTTAGAGAACAACTTAAATGCAGACGGTTCCGTCAACGTTCCGAAGGCATTACAGCCATATATGGGTGGCATGGAAAAATTAGTTCCAAAGCATTAATTCTTGTAAATGAGCCTAGCGTTACGCTAGGCTTTTTTATATACTAGAAAGTAATAGAAGGAGAATGCATATGTACGTACAATTGGAAAGCCAGATTATCTATTACGACAAAGTTGGGGAAGGTCGTCCCATGGTATTACTTCACGGGAATGGAGAGGACCATGAAATTTTCAAGGAATTGATGGACGCCTTAGCGGAACACTTTACCATGTATGCCATGGACACCAGAGGCCACGGGGGCTCAGCAACACCATCTGCATACCACTATGACGAGATGGCAGAAGATGTGTATCAGTTGATTCGTTTCCTGGAATTAGAGAAGCCGGTGGTACTAGGCTTCAGCGATGGTGCCATTCTTGCTATGCTGATGGAAATTCATCATCCGGGAACCGCGGGACATCTGATTCTCTGCGGTGGCAATACCACGCCGAAGGGGTTGGAAGGGTATGCGTACCGGGAGATTAAGCGCCGCTTTAAGAAGATGGGAAATCCGCTGGATGAACTGATGGTCAATGAACCGAACATCACCAAGGCACAGCTGCAGCAGATTTCGGCCAAGACCATGGTGCTTGCAGGGGAGAAGGACATCATCCGCAAGAAGGAAACCAAGTATATTGCATCCGAAATTCCGGGGGCAACCATGGAGATTTTACCTGGGGAAAATCACTTTAGTTATTTAATCAATTCTGATAAACTAAAAGAAAGAATTCTCGCTTTTACCTCATAAGAGGTAAAAGCTTTTTCCATCATAATGGGACATAAGGGGGATACATTACATGAAACTAAAAACCGGACAGACGATTCGCGTAGGATTTGCCTTTTTATCCATCTGTGCTTTCTGGCAGATGTATAACAACATCATTCCACTGATTCTGACCAATACCTTCCACATGAATGAGACGGTGTCCGGAGCGATTATGGCAGCGGACAATGTCCTTGCCATTTTTTTATTGCCTCTGTTTGGAAGTATTTCCGATCGGTGCAAGAGTTCCATGGGACGCAGAAAACCCTTCATCTTATATGGAACACTGATTTCCGTTGCATTGATGGTATTACTGCCAACCCTGGACAATCTCTATTATCAGGCACCGGCAACACCGATGAAGGTCATGTTTGTGGTTGTGTTGGGATGTATTCTCGTCGCCATGGGCACCTATCGAAGCCCGGCTGTTGCATTGATGCCGGATGTGACACCGAAGCCACTGCGCAGTAAGGCCAACGCCATCATCAACCTGATGGGCGCCATCGGTGGTATCCTGTATCTGATCATTGCAACCGTACTTTATTCTGAGAAGCGGACTGCCGGTCAGGCACATGTGGATTACCTGCCACTGTTTTTGATTGTAGGCGGAATTATGTTGATTGGACTATTCATTGTCATGGTGACGGTGGATGAGGTGAAACTCAATCAACAGATGAAGGCATACGAGGCGGCTCATCCGGAAGAAATCCTAGCGGTAGCGGACGAAAGCGGTGAGGCGAAGCTTCCGGCGGAAGTAAAACGCAGTCTGGGATTCTTGCTAGCATCCATTGCTCTATGGTTTATCTCTTACAATGCTATGGAAACCTGGTTTACCACCTATGCCAATCGTATGTGGAATATGAGCCTGGGTAGTGCATCCTTGTGCTTAACCATTGCCACTTTAGGTGCAATTGTTTCCTATATTCCGGTGGGCAGCATTGCCAGCCGGATCGGACGGAAGAAGACAATTTTAGGTGGTGTTATCCTGATGACCATCTGCTTTGCAATTTGCTTCGTATATACCCTGGGTGCAGATTCCTTCCACCCGGGCTTATATGTGGTATTTGTATTCATCGGTATGGGTTGGGCTGCAATCAATGTCAACTCCCTTCCGATGGTGGTGGAGATGTGCAAGGGCAGTGACATCGGTAAGTTTACCGGATATTACTATACCTTCAGTATGGCAGCACAGATTGTAACTCCAATCGTAGCCGGAACCCTGATGAATCGCATTGGCTATACCAGCCTTTTCCCATATGCAGCACTGTTTATGGCAGCAGCCCTGGTAACGATGTTGGGAGTAAAGCATGGTGATAGCAGGTTGATTACGAAAAAAGGCTTGGAAGCCTATGATATCGAAGATTAAGAGGATATGAACTTGAGCAAACCCTGGGAGAATCGGAGTTTCTATTTTGGAGAGGACAATTTCAAAGAGTGTATGACCGCCAAAGTGGCTCCCCTGATCAGCCGCTTTTGCATGGAGGGCTATCTGCGCCTGGGGGAGCATCGGAAGTTGCATTATCACTACTTCATTCACCCGAAGGCACGGGGGACGATTGTGATATGCCATGGCTTTTGCGAGGGGTTCTTTAAGTACCATGAGGTAATGTACTACTTCTATCAGGCGGGGTACAGTGTATTTTTGCCGGAGATGCGGGGACATGGATATTCTACCCGGGAAGTGGAGAATCGTTGTATGGTGCATGTGGATGATTTCATGGACTATGTGGAAGATCTGCGTGTATTCTTGGATGAGGTGGTCATTCCAACCACCAATCATAAGAAGCTGATTCTCTTCAGTCATTCCATGGGTGGTTGCGTTGCATCCCTGTTTTTGGAGGAGTATCCCGATTACTTTGCCAAGGCAATTCTCAGTTCGCCAATGCTTGGTATGCAGTGGAGCGGAACCCATCCGATTCTGGTGAAGCTTCTGCTCTGGTGGTCGCTTCTGATGCACTGGACGACACGGTATATGCCGGGCCAGAGGGATTTTGTGCCCGTAAGTCCCTATCCCAACTGTTCCGCACAATCCAGGGAACGTTATGAGTATCAGTTTCATCTACGGATGGCACACTTAGAGTATCGCACCAATGGCGGGGATTATTGTTGGGGACGCGCTGCAGATAAGGCGATGAAACAGGCAATTCGCAATGCCCGGCAGATCCGGATTCCGACCATCCTTTTTTCGGCCGGAGAAGATGCATTGGTGTCGCCGGAAGGACAACAGAAATTTTTGAAACGAAACCCGACGGTGGTTTACCGGTCATTTCCTCATGCACGGCATGAAATTTTCAATGCCAATGAGGAGGATCGCATCGCTTACTACCTGGAACTGTTTCGTTTTGTGGAAGAAGCTTAGAGATGACAGAGCAACAACAAGAAACGTTATTGAATGTATTATGCCTCGGTTGCGGACTGTTGTGCTATCCGTTGGTTGTGGTTTGGTACATCGGTCTGGTGCTGGCGATTGCGGCGGTAGGAATCGCATTCTACCACGACCGCAAGTATCCGACCAATCGGGTTACCATCGTGGGGATGTGGTTGGGCCTGGTGTACATCGGCATACTCATTCTGATTGTAATATTTATATGGGGATATTTTCACCTGCTACATGTAAGACTCTGATGTGGCGACGAAGGTGGGGGATTTGATGAAGAAGATTTGGATATTGGGACTTGGTCTGGCACTGGCGGTTTGCGCCTGCGGGAATCAGACCCAGAACACACAGGAATCAAAAGAGGAAGAACTGGTGGTGGTCAACGACCACTCCAACGATGGAGTCCTTCGCGTTGGCATCAGTATGCCATCCGATAGCTTAGAACGTTGGAAACATGATGGAGAATTTCTAAAAAAGCATCTGGAAGAGGCCGGATACAAGGTAGACTTGGCTTTTTCCGATAACCTGATTGATACCCAGATCAATGATATTGAAGGCTTAATTGAGAACAAAGCGGACGTGCTTCTAGTCACGGCGGTGGATGGTAAGTCCCTGACCGGTGTTATGAAGAAGGCGGCGGAGCATGATATTCCGGTGATTGCATACGATCGATTGATACGGGATACACCCTATGTAAGCGCCTATGTGTCGTATGATAATTATCGGGTGGGGCAACTCCAGGGCGAGTATATGCGGGATGCACTGAATCTGGAACATGCAGGCAATAAAATCTACCATGTGGAGTTTGTTTCCGGAGATCCGGCGGACAACAATTCCCTGTTCTTTTATCAGGGCGCTTATGATGTGCTAGAGCCGTATATGGAGAATGGTACCATTCAGGTGATGTCGGGTCAGACGGATTTCTACACCACGTCCACGGCTCAGTGGAGTTCCATCAATGCCAAGAGTCGCATGGATATACTGATTGGATCCTATTATAGTTCCGGAAGTACATTGCATGGTGTGGTTTGTGCCAACGATTCCACGGCACTTGGAACCCTCATGGCACTGGAGGATAGCTATCGGTATGAAAATGCGGTGGAGGTCACGGGACAGGATTGCGACGTGGCAAATCTCCAGCAGCTGATGAATGGAACCCAGTCCATGTCGGTATATAAGGACTTGGATCAAGAGGCGCTACTTGCGGTGCAATTAACGGAAGCTGTGCTTTTGGAACAGAGCATCCAGGCGGATTTGGCAAGTACCATGGGAATTCCTTGTATCTATGACGATACGTCTTATGAGAATGGCATCATCACGGTACCGTCCTTCTTGCTGGAACCGGAAACCGTGACAGCTGAGAATGCAGAAGACATTCTGGTGAATAAGTATCACAGTTATGAATTAGGACCGCTTGGCTTTGAGCGTGTCTCGGAATAAGCGGTAATCGTTCTTGCCGGTGGCCTTGACCTCGTAGAGGGCCTGGTCCGCAAGACGGGTTACGAGCATAACATTATCGGTATCCTGCGGATACATGGCACAGCCGATGCTGGCTGTAATCTCGATGGAACCAGTGGATAAGTGAAATGGAGCTGACATTGTCTGTACGATTTTTTGACAGATGATGTCAGCTTTTTCGTAGGTTGGATTCGGCATGAAACCCATAAATTCATCGCCACCGATACGTCCGAAGATAACGTCCTTGTCCGTTAAGGCCTTCAGGCGGGTAGCAAAAGCCAGCAACAACTCATCACCGATGGTGTGGCCGAGGGTGTCATTGATGGTCTTGAAGTTGTCCAAATCCACCATAATGATGCCGTAGGTGGTCTGAGTATCCTTGGCAGCGTGAATGCGATTGTTTAGGAAGGAACGATTGGGCACCTTGGTCAGGAAATCCTGGTTGATGATCTGATGACGACGGATATTAAAACCAATCAATATGACAATGATGGTAAGTAACAGAAGGAAAATCAGCAAAAGTAAGTTACTGATTAAAGTATGGCCGCGATAGAAGGTGGCCAGGGACGGGCGTTCGTTCACAATGGTGACGTCGTCCGGTAAAGCGGAATACTTAATACCGAAGGTATCCATAGCGCCCTGTTCGATGGAAAGCTTGGATACAGCAGATGTGACAAACGGATAATCGTCCGGATCCGTGCCATTTAGAATACCACGGGCCATCTCACCGGCCTTCTTGCCGGCATCCACGTAGGAATAGGAGTAACCGCCGACGAAGTTGCCATAGAAGTTGGCAGCGGACGGATTGAATACCGGAATGCTTGGTGCGTGCTCCCCAATGAAGGCGGCTGCACCTTGCTGGGTGTAGATTTTGTCACTGCCATCGGTGGAGAAATCCAGACAGAAGATGACACTGTTATCGGACAGTTCCTCTAAGGTACGCGCAAAGCCCTCGGTGGAATAGTAGGATGTATTCACCACGGTGTAGTTTAGATCCGGATGGTTTGCGGCAAATTTCATAAACTCGATGTATTCACCGGTACAGGTATTGGATGCATCCGAGAGGATGACGATGTGATCGCGCTCCGGGAAGATGTCCTGCATCAGTTTGTAGTTGCTCTCGTAGTCCAACACTTCTGCAATGCCGGTAACATCATTTAGGGCAGCGGCCGTGGTGGCATCGGAAATGGAGTTGATGCCCAAGAAAATCATAGGGGTTCCGGAAAATAAGACATTCCGGTAGTTCACCCCGAAATGCAAGGCGGTATCATCCATCAGAATGACCAAATCATAGGGCGGTACCTGGCCCATCTTATAGGACAGATAGTGATAGAACTGTGCGATGTCCACACTGCGATAGTACGTCTTCGCATCCATATTCTCATAGGTAATTTCGTAGTTTACGTCCCCGAGACCTTCAATGAAACCATTGATGTGCTGTGGAACGGTGACAAAAGAATAGTTATAGGAACAGATGACGAGAATCCGATAGGGAGATGTCAGTGTACGGCTTGAAGCGCAGACTTGTAGCGGGGAAAGTAAGGTTACAAGTAGTAACAGCCCCACAAAAATAGAAAAAAAGCCCCTCCGCTTCATATCCGACCCCCCTAATGGATAAGTAATATAGCTCTATTTTACTCTTTTTTGGGGGGAATGGATAGTGTAAAAAACGAAACCTTTATCGCAGGTGGAGGGATAAAAACTGTTGGAAATACAACGGATTTGGAATTCCGGCTTTTTTAAAAAAGGTGTGGGTTGATGCAATCGGATGGGGTTTGGCGGGGACCTATGATATAATGGATGCAGTTGAGTTTGATACCGGAAGGGGAAAGGAAACTCGTAAGTATTATGATTTCATTGAACGATTATTTATATCATGGGGATACCATCGTCAAGGTGTTGCGTGGATATGCCGGGGATTTGCGGACCCATGCTACCGCGTGTGGGAATGCCGTGGATATGGCCCACAGCGATTGCTTGCTTCATATGATTGATTTATTGGAGCACAACGACTTCTTGACGGGGCAGTCACAGAAGCTACGAGAATTCTACAAGTATATGGCGGATCGGTATCCGTATCTGGCCTTCACCTTCAAGGGGCGGATTAAGTCACTCATTCGCCTGGAGGAGAAAATCAACGGTAACATTGTGGAGTACATCTATTGTTACCACAGAGAGCATGGAAGCTATCCCTCAGAGGAGGAAATCGTTCGTCAGATTACTCGAATTAAGGATTTAATTGCCTATCGGATCGTGGTGTCTCTGCCTCAGTGTCATGTGAAGCCGGGGGAGGATCGCCGGGTGCGGGAGATTGGTTATCTGTATGAGATTGCAGATGCACTGCCGGGCTTTCTGGAAGAGCGGGGATTCGTACCGGAGCTCTCCGGCTTTGATACAATGAGCACCACCATCGCCGAGCCTTATCGGAAGTATTATCGGGACTACATTGAGAAGCCCAATGACTTCGATTATCGGTCCCTGCACATCTCCTTCTATGACCAGACCTCTCGCAGCAACATCGAGGTGCAGATTCGCACCAAGGAGATGGATGACAATGCGGAGATTGGACCGGCCAACCACCTAGGCTACGAGAAACGCCAGGAGAGCCAGCGGGCCAGACGTGATGAAATCCCCTTGGGTGAGAATGTGTATTTTGATGATGCCTATGAACGCGGCATGATGCTGCAGGG
>JAILOI010000124.1 GCA_024690885.1 Lachnospiraceae bacterium | reverse complement strand
TGGTAGGAGCCCATCTCGCGCAACCCACCATGCCCCATTACAAGAATCTTGTCGGCCCCACGAATGGTGGACAACCGGTGGGCAACGATGAAGGTGGTGCGGTCCTTGGCCAGGCGGTCGGTGGCCTCCTGAATCTGGTGCTCCGACGCACTGTCCAGCGCCGACGTGGCCTCATCGAGAATCAAAATCGTCGGATTCCGGAGGAAGGCTCTGGCAATGGAAATCCGCTGGCGCTGGCCACCGGATAAATTGTTGCCGTGCTCCCGAATCATGGTATCCAACCCATCGGGCAGCCCCGCAATAAACTCCGAGAGATTGGAAGCCTCCAATACCTGTGCCAGCTGCTCCTCGTCCACATCCTTCAATCCATAGGTGATGTTGTCTCGCAGCGTACCGGTAAAGAGAATGGAACTCTGGGGCACCACCGCCAACTGCTTCCGGTAGGTGTGCAAATCGATGGAGTTTAAATCCCGCCCATCCATCAGCACCCGACCGGCGGTGGGCTGCAAGAACCCGATGATCAGATTTAAAATCGTGGTCTTGCCGGCACCGGAGGCCCCTACAATGGCGATGGTCTCTCCGGGCCGGGCAGTGAAATTCAGATGCTCGAAGGTCATCTCCTCGCTGTCCTTGTAGGCAAACCCCACATCCTCGAAGACGACTTCCCCGTGAATCGGCACCTTCTGCCGGTTGGTGTGGGTATCCTCCACATCCTCACAGGTCAGGATATCCCCGATGGATTCCACAGAAGAAAGGCCCTTGGACACCATCGGAATAATCCCAATCACTCCGGCCACACTGCCGATGATGGTGGAAAAGTAGGACTGATACAGCGCCACATCTCCCACCGTAATCCGTCCCCGCAGGGCCATCACAGCACAAAATGCCAGACACACCACCTGGAACACCTGGAAAATCACCCAGCTGATGGAACCGAAGTAGGTTTGAATCATATCCAACCGATATCCCTTCTCCTCCACGCCCTTCAGGCGGTCCTCCACCTTGGCGGTTTCCACGGTTTCCAAGCCATGGGCACGGGTGACGGGAATCAGCTCCACCATCTCCATGACAGATACGGAGGTCTGTTCCATCGCCTGCCTAAAGTCCCGGTTGTAGGAGCGAATCTTCCCCTTGAAATAATTCATCAGAAGAATCGCCACCGGAATGCTGCAGGAAAAAAAGAGAAATACCACCCGATTCTTCACTGCCACAATCACCACCGCAAACAGGAAATTCATCAGGATGTTTAAGAGCGAAATAAAAAACTGGGTACTTAAATTCTCAATCTGTTCCACATCACGCATGACCTTGGACTGCAGACGTCCCGACTCCATCTCAGAATGATAGGTGATGGACAGCTGCTGCAGTTTGCGCACCAGTGCGGCACGCAATTCCATCTCCACCTGACGGATGGCCTTGGCATAATATCTGGTGTGAATGTAATTGGTTGGAATGTTTTGCAACACGATCACCAACATCACCACCACTGTAATGCCGATTTGGCGGAGGGCGTCTTCCCCCGGGTTGGTGATGATATCAATCATTTTGGCCAGCACCAGCGGAGCCAGCCAGGTTGGTGTGTGTTTGATGATAAAAAAGACTATGGACCAAATGAGCTGCGGATATTTGCCCTCATACAGACGGATCATAATCCGCAGGTTGTGGCCCTTGTTTTCCTTGAATATGGTTTGAAAATCCGGAATTCTATCATTCATGATCTAACAACATGCGCTCCATAAACGCAACAATTTCCCCTTCGGTTTTGCGCGCCGCCTCGCGACTGTCCGCAGACACCGATACATAAATCTTCACCTTGGGTTCGGTTCCGGACGGACGCACCACCACAGAGCAGCCGTCGGAGAGATAGAACTTCATCACGTCCGACTTCGGCAGTCCTTCGATGCCTTCCAGGTAATCCTTCACCAGAAGCACTTCCTTGTCCCCGATACAAGTCATCTCGCAGCGCATATTTTCCATAATGCCTGCCATCTTGGCTGCACCCGCAGACCCCTGAAATTCATAGGAATAGAGGGTGTTGAGACAGAACCCAAACTTCTGATACAGTTCCTCTAATTTTTCTAAGAGGCTTACACCTCTGGTTTTGTAAAAAGCGAACATCTCGCAAATCAAGAAGGCACCGTCCACCGCGTCCTTGTCCCGCACATAGGTGCCGCTTAAGTAGCCGTAGCTTTCCTCGAAACCGAAGATGTAGGAATCCTCCTTGCCCTTCTGTTCCAAAGCCCCAATCTGCTCGCCGATAAACTTAAATCCGGTGAGAACGTTCTTGGTCTTCACGCCGTAGCTGGCTGCAATCTGCTCACCCAAGTCCGTGGTCACAATGGTTTTTACCACCATGGGATCACTTGGCATCCGACCGGTCACAATGCGACGACTGCAGATGTAATCCAGAAGCAGGCATCCGGTTTCATTACCGGAAAGAAGCACGTACTCTCCTGCTGCATCCCGCACCGCAATGCCCACGCGATCGCAATCCGGATCCGTGGCCAACACCAAATCCGCCTGATGCTTCTTGGCATACTCCACGCCGAGTGCCATGGCTTCCTTCATCTCCGGGTTTGGATATGGGCAGGTTGGGAAGTTTCCATCCGGCTGCTCCTGTTCTGCCACCACGGTGATGTTGGTGTAACCCGCTTCCTTCAAGGTTTTGGTCACCGGTATGAGTCCCGTTCCATTCAGCGGCGTATAGATGATGGCCACATCTTTTTCCTGGGCATCCTCCGGACCGATTAGGCTCTCTGCCAACACCGCCTGTCGGAAGGAATCCTCGATGTCGCTTCCAATATAAGAAATCCGTCCATCCGCCAAGGCCTCCTCGAAGTCTACGCGCGAAACCTGAGTAAAAAGGTCCACACCCTCAATTTCCTCTAGGATGGCCGCTGCAGCCTCGGTGGTAATCTGACAACCATCGGCACCGTAGACCTTGTAACCGTTGTACTTGGCCGGATTGTGAGATGCGGTCACCATAATACCTGCTGCACAATGCAACTGACGTACCGCATAAGAGAGGCACGGCGTCGGCATCAACTGGCGATAGATGTGCACCTGAATGCCGTTGGCCGCAAACACTTCCGCTGCCACCCGGGCAAACACATCGGACTTGATGCGGGAGTCGTAGCTGATGGCGATGGAGCGCTTTTCTTTTGCAAAGCCCTTCACCACGTAGTTGGCCAATCCCTGGGAGGCCTTGGCTACGGTATAGATGTTCATGCGATTGGTTCCTGCGCCAATGACGCCGCGCAGTCCGCCGGTTCCGAAGGCTAGGTTTCGATAGAAGGCATCCTCCTTCCGGGTATCGTCTGCTGCCATGGCAGCTAACTCTGCCACCAAATCCGGATCTTCCGTGGCGTTTTTACACCACACGTCGTATGCTTCGTTCCATGTATTCTTCATTGCTTGCTTCCTTTATATGATCCGCCGTGGATAATACGGCTTCCAAATTTCCTGTTAATTCCACCATACCAAATTCATTGGGCAGGATGAAATTGTCGCCCTTGTGGATGGGCTGTCCATTGATGATACCACTTCCGTCGGTGACCGTCATGTTGAGGAACGGATACTTCTGGCGGAAGGACATGCTGCCTTCTAGATTCAAGTGGAACACACTGTATAAATCGCAGCTGTATAGCGGTACCAACTCGTTTAAGATGGAGTTTTTCGTGTGGATGATGCACTCCGACGGCTCTCTGGCCGGGATGGTGATTACATCCTCACTTTGTTGGATATGCAACTCCCTCGGCTTTCCATTGGAGAGGCGATCGTAGTCGTATACCCGGTAGGTAATGTCGCTATTCTGCTGGGTTTCTAGAATCAGCAGGCCACCCTTGATGGCGTGCACGGTACCCGGATCAATCTGAATGAAATCGCCTTTTTGCACCGGTACCTCCCGAATGAATTCCTTCCAACGGCCCTCTGCAATCATTTGGGATAACTCTTCCTTGCTCTTGGCGTTATGGCCGATGACCAGGGATGCGTTCTCGGGACAATCCAAAACGTACCAGCACTCGGTCTTGCCGAAGCTGCCGTTCTCATGTTCCTTAGCATAGGAATCATTGGGATGCACCTGGATACTCAAATCATCCCGCGCATCGATCAGCTTCACCAACAACGGGAAGCGGTCCACATCCAGATTTCCGAAGACTTCCGGATGTTCCTCCCAAAGCCGGGATAATTTCCAGCCAGCATAAGCACCGTAACGTCCGCTGCCGTCTCCGTTGGGATGGGCTGAGATGCCCCAGCACTCGCCGATGTCATCGCCCTCCACCGGGTAGTTGAACTCCTCCCGTAACTTGGTGCCGCCCCAGATGTTATGGGTGCACACCGGATCTAAGAAAAGGATTTCCTTACAAATATCGTTGCAGGAGAGGCTTCCGCCCCGGGTTGCAATCAGCTTCTGATACCAGTACGCCGAATCCTTCACAATCCGTCGCTGATTTTCATAATCCACGTAAACTAAACCGAAGCGCTCCTTGTACCCCTTGTCCCATTCCAGGTTATCCAGGAAGGTCCAGCAGAAGTAGCCCCGCACGTCGGCCCCATCCTCCATGGCACGCTGCATCTGTCCGATATACTCATCTAAGAAGGTGATGCGGTCCCAATCGTGGACCCGTCCGTCCGGCGCAATGTTATCGTGACAGCCCATGCCGTTTTCTGTGATAAAAAGTGGCAGTGGGTAACGCTCGCACAAAAACTTGATGCCATAGTAGAAAGCCTTGGGTGTCACCGGCCAATCCACAGCTGTTACCGGGCTTCCGGGTTTCCGCTCCACGTATTCCGGCTTGCCGTCTGCTCCGGCACGAATACCGTAACCGTTGTAGATATTCTGGCCCATGAAATCCAGGGGTTGATGGATCAATTCCAGATCCGCTTCTGTGATTTCGGGTAAGTACTTCGCAAATTTCTCCAGGCCTTCCTTGGGATAATGGCCTAAGAACACCGGGTCGGAAAACCAGGATACATTCCAGGCCCACCGCTCCATCGGATTGTCAAAGCCGAAGTATACCGACTTGGCTGCTGCCACATCCGCCGGATCCTCCGTTTCCGGATAGGCCACGCCGCCGGTGGGCGCATACCCGATGCGAATCGGCTGCTTGGCATAGGCACGCAGCATCTTCACTGCCTGTCCATGGGACTTTAATAAGTTATGAGCAATGCGGAAGGAATCCCGGATGGAAACCCGAATGCCCGGTGCATGCTCGCCGGTTAAGTGTCCCAACAATACCACGCACTGTGGCTCGTTGAAGGTAATAAAGTTGGTGCAGATATCGGAAAAATGCTCTGCCACCACCTTGGCGTAGTTTCCAAACCACTCCACCACCTCGTCGTTCAGCCAGCCGCCCTTGTGATACAAGGCCTTGGGAAATTCCCAATGGAACAGGGTAATATAAGGCTCAATGCCATGGGATTTCATCGTGAGAATCATATCCCGGTACATGGCGATGGCCTTCTCATTCACCCGACCCGTGCCATCTGGCAGGATTCTGGCCCAGTTTAAGGAAAAGCGATAGGCCTGAATGCCTAAATTTCCCATGAGAGCATAATCCTGTTTATAACGATGCATATGGTCACAGCTTACGGCTCCGGTCTGGCCCTCATATCCATGTCCTTCCTCCAGGAAGTCATCCCAGATCATCTCGCCACGGCCATCCTCGGGATCGGTGCCCTCTACCTGATAGGCACTGGAGGCCACGCCCCAAACAAACTTCTGATCAAACATCTTCTACACGCTTTCTATTTTGCTACAATCACAGAAACCAGGGAAAAAGGTACGCCTTCGGCTTCTGCGCCATCAATGACTACTTCCAACCGGTGCTTTCCATAAGTACCGTGCTCCAACACCGTGGTTAATTCCAATTTGTCACCCCAGGTTTCATCGAAGTTACCGTCCAACACACCGGCATCCTCTCCGTCCAGGCGTACATAGGCCTTCGGTGCATGGCCGTCCTTGTATCGGCGATACTGGAGAGCAATACCGCTACCTTCCACTTCCATGGCGAAAACAGCGTCGTTCTTCGAAGCCAACCAACCGTTGCAGAAGCACTCCCGCACCTGATGTTGCTTTGTTGTATCTACAACAAACCCACATAGAGTTGGGTTGGAATTGCGGTTATCCAATCGCTGGGCTGCCTCATAGGTATTGGCCGTAAGCGGTGCCGGCAACTCGCCTCCGGCAAACGGTGGCAACTCACCGATCAAGACTTCCTCCAACACGTGATCTAAGAAGTAGGTGATGACGGAAGCCACCAGCATATGACCCATATCATTGGGATGCAAATCATCCGGTGTAATGTCCCGGTTTGCAATGTGGCCCTCACGTACTGCCGGATAGATGGCGCTCTGCATACTAACCAGTGGCAGTTCATATTGCCGTGCCACCTGCTCGTGAATGAGCTGGGCATTGCCGCCGTTGTGATAATAGACGTTACTGATCAGGATGACGGCCGGTGCACTTGGTGCATTCCAGATGTGACGCACCAATCCCTCGTAGGTCTCCAAAAAATGGGGATTGCTTTCGTCGTTGACTGAAAACTCAACAAACACCACATCCGGTTCATAGGCCAATACATCGTGGTCCACTCTGGCTGCGCCAAAGTGAGAAGTGGTACCTCCAATGCCGGCATTGACGTAGGTGAAGTCTCCATCCGGGAAGGTCTCCTCCCACCAGGAAAATACCCGATGGGCATAACAATTCTCATCGGTGGTGGCCAGGGATCCCTGGGTGATGGAGCCGCCTAAGAATGCCACAGTGATGGGTGCGTTGGCCTCAGCCATCTTCAGCACCTGCTTTAGGCGATACAAATTTCCTTTGTTACAAATACTGTTTTTATACTCAATCCATTCCTTCATGTTTCTCTAATTTCTCCATGCCATAATGTCCAAACCTTCCAAGTATGCAGATAATTCTCGGGCCATCTCTTCGGCTTCCGGGGTTCTGATGTGTCCCGGGGTTCCCACACCATTCTTGGAAAAAAGGAAGTGATGCACCCGCGGGGAACGCAGGCACTTGGCCACTTCATCGATGGCCAAATCCCAGTTCTTGTGATGTTCCAAAATCGTGGTACACAGCACAATCTCTGCTCCCGGATAGGTGCCCAGCAGTTTCTCTATGAAGGCCTTGTAGTGGGATTTCCAACGAAGTGCCAGAGTTCCTGTAGGATCCTCGGCCATATAATCCTCTGGGTGATTGTCGTTTTGTCCGATGGCGACGATGACCACGTCCGGGGTGTACTTGGAAAAATCCCAATCCGTAATCGTGCCAAACGCCGGGTTGTAGCGCACCTTGTCATAGGCACTTTCCATACCGATGTAATCCGGCGCATTGAACCAGCCGGTGTTGTCTAGCAGTGCGATACCGCCCTGGGCGATATCATGAATCTCTGCGTTTAACATACGGGCCGTCTTCCAGGCGTAGGATTCGTAACTGTTGGAACACTCTCCCCGATGCCACTCGGGGTCATGCTGTCCCACAAATTCCACCGCTTCTGCTACTTCCCCCGCAGAGACACTATCTCCGTACACCTCTATCTTGCGCGTTGGCTTTTGTGGGATTTCCAACAATTCCCCATCTATTTCAAACCCGTAGAAGCCCCACTCGTGGCAGGCATCCTGGCGTTTGAACAACATCAAATCGTGGTCTTTTGCTTCTAAATTTTCCCCTAATACGATGGTCTGCTTTCCCGGCTCGTTGGAGAGGGGCACCTTGGTCTGGACCCCGTCCAGAAGCACGCCTAAGTAGTTGTCCCAGTAGTTATTCTTGTTATCGACGACGGCACGAATATCGGTGCCATGAAAACAAACTCTGACGTAAGAACAAGGAAAGACAACGATCTTGCGCTCGCCCTCCTGATCCATTCGTCCGCTGTATTGAAGTCTTTGGTCGGTTGATGCAATGTACATGATCATTGTCTCTCCTATCTTGCTATGATTTTATCGTCTACCGATTTCGGTATCTTCTTCGGTTACCACACTGTGGTCCTTGATGTAATCGATGATCTCATCCAACTGGGTGAATGCCAATCCTACGTAGCTGTCTGCAGCGCCATAGTAGAGGGCAATCTTGCCGGTCTTGGAATCATGGATAGTGGCACATGGGAAGCAGACATTCGGTACGAAACCGCGCTCCTCATACCACTCTTCCGGTGTTAACAGGAAGTTCTCGCAACGATACTTCACAACGGAAGGGTTATCGATATCTAAGATGGCTCCACCGATGGAATATACGAAGCCGTTACAGGTTCCGCTGACACCATGGTAGAACAACAACCAACCTTCGGAGGTCTCAATCGGAGCAGCACCGCCGCCGATTTTCACAGACTCCCACCACTCAGAGCCCTTGCCCATGACGTGGCGATGCTTGCCCCAGTACACCATATCCGGGCTCTCGCTTAAGAAGATGTCGCCGAATGGGGTATGTCCGCTGTCGGATGGACGGGATAACATGACATAGTTGCCGTTGATGCGTCTTGGGAACAATACTGCATTACGATTGAACGGAATGAATGGGTTCTCCAGACGAACAAAGGTCTTGAAATCTGTTGTTTTTGCAACACCGATAGATGCGCCATAGAAATCCTGGCACCAGATGATATAGTAAGCATCCTCCACCTTCACCAAACGTGGATCGTAAGCGTAGCGTGGCATAAAAGGCTTACCCTCTTCGTCTACGAAGGGAATCTTGTTTGGCTCGAACTCCCAGTGAATGGCGTCCTTGCTGTGTCCCAAGTAGATATATGGAATACCGTTGGTCTGCTCTCCACGGAACACGCCGATGAAAGCATCCTGGTACGGCATGACGGCACTGTTAAAAATACGAGCCACGTTCTCAATTGGATTTCTTCCGATGATCGGGTTCTCGTTGTATCTCCAAATCGGAGCACCCACTAAGTTTGCAGGTTTCTCCTGCCAAGGTACGTTTGGTACTTCCGGGCTAATCATTGTATATTTTCCCATGTATTTGTTCTCCTTTTATCCTTCTTGTTTTAAAACTTCCATGTTGTGGCGAATCAAATCCACCCGCTGTGCCACGCACTCTACGGAACGTCCCGGATCTTCCGGCGTATGGAATACGTAGTCTAATAAGCGATCCATGGTGGTGGTTGCCACGTGCATCCGGGTATCGGAGGATGCGTAATAAATGAAGACTTCACCGGATTCGTTGACGATGGCACCGTTGGTGAACACCACGTTGGATACATCTCCCACGCGTTCTTCTTCTCTTGGTGCAATCAAGAATCCGCTTGGTTCTGCAATCACCTTGCTGGGGTCTTTTAAATCCGTTGCAAAGGCATAGATGACATAACGTAAGCCGGCTGCGGTGTTTCGTACCCCATGGGCGATGTGAATCCAGCCCTTGTCGGTCTTCATCGGTGTGGCACCGGCACCGTTCTTGGCTTCCGTAATGGTGTGATACTTGCGGATACTGGTCATCTTCTCCTCGTCAATCACTGCATGGGTGATGTCCTCACAGAGACCAAATCCAATTCCACTGCCGCTTCCCGTATCGATGAAATCATCCATGGGACGGGTGTAGAAGGCATACTTGCCATCCACAAATTCCGGATGCAACACCACGTTACGCTGCTGTGGAGAACGCAAGGTGGTTAAATTTTCCAGGCGCTCCCAGTGCTTTAAATCCTTGGTGCGGACAATGCCGGCAGCAGCTACGGCTGCAGACAAATCTGCCACGGAGGTATCCTTGCTCTCGGAGCAGAATACACCGTAGATATAGCCATCTTCATGGGCGGTTAAGCGCATATCGTAGACGTTGGTTTCCTCGGGACATACGTCCTCTAAGAGGATGGGCTCCTCCCAGAAACGGAAGCCGTCCACACCGTTGTCGCTTTCTGCTACACCGAAGAAGGACTTGCGATCATTGCCTTCGATGCGGGCAATGAGATAGTATTTGCCATTCAAATAGATGGCGCCGGAATTCATCACGGCATTGACCCCTAAGCGCTCCATAAAGTACGGATTACTCTTTGGGTCCAAATCATAGCGCCAGGTCAAGGGAATATGCTCCCTGGTTAACACCGGATATTCATACCGGTCATAGATGCCATTGTAGAAATCACGCTTGGCATTCTTGCGGTCCAAGAGCTGCTCCTGCTTCTTGAGTTCTACGTAATACTGTGGATGTAACATCGTCTAATCTCCTCTAGGAATAAATTCGGTCCATCAGTTCGAAACACATGCGACCGTTGTGATATGGGCACTTCCAAGGCTCTACGATTGGGCGGTTTGGATATGGAGTTCCTTCCTCATCCAACTCCCAGAACCACTCGCTGCCGCTTCGTCGATCAATGAGATGATCCCGGATGAAGGCCCACTCTGCTTTGGCAGCAGTCAAAAATTTCTCCTCCCCGGTTTTTTCCCAGGCATTGTAGA
This sequence comes from Lachnospiraceae bacterium, assembly GCA_024690885.1. Taxonomy (GTDB): domain Bacteria; phylum Bacillota; class Clostridia; order Lachnospirales; family Lachnospiraceae; genus XBD2001. The sequence continues at coordinate 490 of JAILOI010000124.1, read as the reverse complement.
AGCCTACCACGGCCTCCGCCTGTACCCACCAGATGCGGTGGGTATTGACGACGCCGCGTTCGCATTCATTGGCGAAGGAGGTACCGTTGAACGCTTCTTCTAAGGTCTGGTTTGCAAGTGCTTGGGTCATGGGCTGCAGGCGAGTAATGAGCGCCTCGTCTCCTACAACCTCTAGGGCGCGATCCAATAACCAGGCCGTTTCGATATCATGTCCATAGGAATGCAAATCCAATATGGTGTTATAGGTCTCATCAAAGAAGACTTCCTGACGCTTCTTCACCGGGTTATATACCTTGGTTTCGATGATGGTAAAAATCCGGTATAAGCAAGCCTTCACTTCCTCGGATTTGGTCAGCTTATACAACTGGGTATAAGCTTCCAATACGTGCAGCAAGGTATTCATGGTCTTGGCTGCCATGACGCCGTTCTCCGATAATTTTTCGTTGGATTCCGGCTGAAAATCTCTGGTAAATGCTTCTAAGTATCCGTA
>JAILOI010000122.1 GCA_024690885.1 Lachnospiraceae bacterium | reverse complement strand
ATCTTGGGATTACCGGTGATTGATTTGGTCATCGTATTAGTTGTTGTTTTTATCACAATTGTTCGTGTCACCAAGATGAACCGGAACAATGGGTGAGCAAAAAAGGGGGAATAACATGGCATTAATTCAAGTAAACTACTTATCAAAGGCATTATTTCGTACGGTTCCACTGAACGTGATTCTACCGGTGGACCGATTTGATGCAGACACAGATCGCTACTTAAATGGCTCGGAGCGCAAGTATAAAACCTTATATTTGTTGCACGGTCTTTTGGGCAATTATACGGATTGGGTGAGTCAGACCCGTATCCAGAAGTGGGCAGAGGAGAAAAATCTGGCGGTGGTTATGCCATCGGGAGACAATGCATTCTATTTTAACTCCAGAACACCATGGAACGATTACGGAACCTTCATCGGACAAGAGTTGGTGGAGATTACAAGACGCATGTTTCCACTTTCCGATAAGCGGGAGGATACCTATATCGCCGGCTTGTCCATGGGAGGATTTGGAGCCCTTCGCAACGGAATCGTATACTCCGATACGTTTGGCTATGTAGCCGGACTTTCTGCTGCGGTGCATATTTTTGAAGATACTTCGGAAGAGGCCAACATCGGACTATTTGACAATATGGAAGCGGCATCCAAAACAGATAAGAATCCATGGGTAGCAGTGGAAGACTTGCTGGCAGCAGGCCGCAGCGTACCGCACATATATATGGCTTGTGGAACGCAGGATGATTTGATGCCTGCAAACATCGCGTTCCGTGATTATTTAGAGTCGAAGGGAATCAAGGTCACTTGGGACGAGGATGATTACGGACACGACTGGGACTTCTGGGACAGCCAGATTAAGAAAGTATTGGATTGGCTTCCACTAGAGTAGTGGACCAATATGCGGATGGTGTGCTGGATAAGCAGGAACAAGCGGTCGAAGTATTATGAAATGAGGGAATACATGAATTCTAGAGAATATTTGGAAATTTTACATGTCGCAGAGCGGCTGAAGGATACGACAAGACATTGCACAACAACAAATCGTCGCACGGAAAGTGTGGCAGAGCATAGTTGGAGAATATCGCTGATGGCTTTTCTTTTACGGCATGAGTTTCCGGATGTCGATATAAACAAGGTAGTTGATATGTGCCTGATTCATGATTTGGGTGAATGCTTTACCGGGGATATTCCGACATTCGTAAAGACCGATTCAGATCGGGAAGTTGAGGATTCACTTTTGAATCAGTGGGTCAAATCTTTGCCGGGGGAAATTGCTAAGGATTTTGCTGACTTGTATGAGGAAATGGATGCACAGGAAACAAAGGAAGCCAAGCTATATAAATCACTGGATAAGCTGGAAGCCTTAATTCAGCACAATGAATCGCCTCTGGATACCTGGTCTGAGAACGAGTTCGAACTGAACAAGACATATGCTTTTGATGTTGTGGCATTTTCATCATGGCTTACAGAATTGAGAGAGACCATTTTGGAGGACACATTGAAGAAGATAGCGGACCATCACTAGAAGGAGAGGGATATGCCAAAACAAGCGCAGAAAAAGAAGGGGTTATTATCGTACATATTAATTGTCATCGGTGCATTGATGGCCAGCTTTTCCGTCGCTCTGATTTTGTTGCCTAACGATGCCATCGACTATGGAACAGCAGGCGTGGCCATTATTATCAGCAAGCTGACGGGATTCCATCTGTCCCTGTGCGTGTTGGCAGTATTCCTGCCATTTGTGATTGCCGGATACGTGGTTTTGGGCAGAAACTTTACCGTGAAGGCGGCCTTAGGATCCTTGGTGTATACGGTTGGACTTGCCTTTTTTGAAAAAATCCCATTTGAACTGAATACGGAACATTTCCTGGCAGTGGCCTTCGGAGGTGCAATCCTTGGTGCCGGCCTGTCCCTCATTCTTCGCAATGGCGGATGTATCGATGGCTCTGAGATTCTAGCGAACATTGTGGTAAAAAAGCTCTCAGACAACACGGGCCACGACTATAGTATGACACCGGTGCTTTTGCTCTTTAACGCATTGGTGTATCTGACGGTCTTTGTTGTGATTGATGCCACGGCAGCGCTGCTAAGTCTGCTGGTATACGTTGTGGCGACCACCGTCATCGACCATTACACGGACCATTTTGAAGCCATCAAACAGGTTACCATCATTACTCAGGATCCGGATGGCATCATCCGGGATATTCGTGAGAAGATGCACAAGACCTGCACCATCATGGAGTCCAGAGGGGCTATCGCAGGAGAGAATAATACGCTGATTTGTTACATCAGTTACTTCGAACTTCCGATGATGAAGGAAATCATTTCCACGCACTCCGGAAGCTTCAGCACGGTCTCAACGATTGATGAGATTCTGCGATAATGGTCCATAAGGAATGATATGCAAAAGAAAGAATTATTGAAAAACAGAGGAATCGTACTTCTCTTGGCAGTGCTATGTTGCCTGCTGTGGGGAAGTGCATTTCCGGTAATAAAAATTGGATATCGTATACTTGGCATTGCTTCTGCGGATGCAACATCTCAGATCCTGTTTGCAGGAGTTCGATTCTTCCTTGCCGGAATTCTGGCAATTGTATTGGGAAGCATTTTGCAGAAGAAGTTCCTGTTCCCGGCAAAATCGTCCTGGGAAATGATTGGAACACTTAGCTTATTCCAAACTGTTTTGCAGTATTTGTTCTTTTACCTGGGATTGGCACATGCTTCCGGTGTGAATGCATCGATTATCAATGGAGTGAATACCTTTTTTGCGATTCTGTTGGCAACACTGGCCAGAAAGCAGGAGCGTCTTACGGCCGGAAAGCTACTGGGATGCGTTCTTGGTACCGCAGGTGTTGTATTCGTAAGCATA
>JAILOI010000093.1 GCA_024690885.1 Lachnospiraceae bacterium | reverse complement strand
CGCTAATGGCTCTTACCTCCGTAACCATAAAAAAAGTGGATAGGCAGACTATCCACAATCAAAGAACACAATAAGAATATTGTGTAAAAATTGAACACTAAGTCGCCCGATTGCGCTTAGGTGAGAGTGGATACTCTACTTATTTTTTACAACGTCAATAATATAACACAGCCACCGACCCCCGTCAACGTTTTTCTTAGAAAAAAGCAAGAAAGAATCACAAAAAATGTGATTCTCTCCTGTCGATCGTTTTGTAAACGACGATGTTCTAAGTATTGCGGGGAGCAATCCTTAGTGTAGGGTCAAAACCCTCGAAATGGTGTGTGCTGCCTGGTTTTGTTTTACTTCATCACAGGCGATTTTGAAGACCGAACCAAACTCTTCGTGATCAACAGGCAGAACGTTCTTGCGATAAGAAGGCTGACTACCGGTATCAGATTCCGAATTTGAGCGGTTAATCGATGAAACCTTAAAATAGTGATCCATGGCAACGACCTCCTTGGTTGCTATTCAACAGGTTCCCGGGTACATGGGTTTGTACCTATCTGTATAGTAACATCATATGGAGGGTTTTGCAACACTTTTCTACAATATCTAGTGGTTTTATGAAATAAATCGATCAATAACTTCCGCAATACCGTCGTGATTGTTGTCTAACGTGGTAATATAGTCTGCCACCGCCTTCACATCCGCATGTCCATTGGCCATACAAACACCGATTCCCGCCGCCTCAATCATGGAAATATCGTTGCGTTCATCCCCACAGGCAATGACGTCCTCATGTCTTACTCCAAGAATATCTGCTAACTTCAAAGCGCCAACACCCTTACCGGAATCCTTAGCAATGTATTCTAAGAAATACGGAGAGGAAAAGAAATAATGAAATCGTTCGTCCAAATATGCTTTGTTGGCATCCGCAAAAGCCTGCAGACGCTGGGGATGATGCAAATCAATGGAAATCACCTTGTATAAGTGCTCCTGTCGCAACTCCTCCAGATCCGAAAACACCCGATAGCGATCACCGGTAAAGTTTTCATAGAAGGCCAGCTGCTCCGTAATCCCCGGAACCAAAAGCTCCCCTTCGTGATAGGTGTGGGCATAGATTTCTTCCTCTTGCAATCGCTTCATCAAATCCACCGCCGTATCGGCATCCATGAAATGCTCGTACACCACTTCCTTGGTTTTCAGATTGTAGATCACATTGCCTTGATAACAGATCAGATAACACTCCTGTCCTTCTAATCCAAGTTCATTCGCCACACGCAGTCCGCCGGTCAAGGAACGACCGGTGCAGATGGAGAAGGCATGTCCGGCCGCAATCCAGCGGGCAATGGCCGCCTGATTCCCCGGGGAAATCTTTTTATCGCTGGTTAATAGGGTGTCATCCAAATCGGTTAATAATAATTTTTTCACTGTTCTGTTTCTCTTTCTTCTGATACTGCCCAAATCGGGATAAATTTTCTGGACTTCCATTGACTGTTGCCCAAGGTATCCCCCTCCATCGCCTCCAAACAAAATTGCTTCTGGGATCCCACCGGCGTTTTGCCCCGGCGATCCGGACGATAATATTCTCCGTCATCCCCCATATGATAAGCCTTCAGATTATCCATCAGCTCCACATCCAGAATGTGCTTTACCTGTTGCTTGATTGCCTCATCCTCTACCGGAAAGATGATTTCCACCCTTCGATCCAGATTTCGCGGCATCCAATCGGCAGAGCCCATAAAGATATCTTCCAAACCATCGTTGTAAAAGTAAAAAATCCGACTGTGCTCCAAGAAATTTCCTACAATGGAGCTGACGTGGATGTGCTCGCTGACACCGGGAATGCCGGTCTTCAAACAGCAAATACCACGAATAATCAAATAAATCTCCACCCCGGCTGCAGATGCTTCATAAAGCTTGGCAATGATATGCTGATCGCACAAGGAATTCATCTTGCACACAATACGGGCTTTCTTGCCATCTAAAGCATGCTTGGTTTCCCGTTCAATCAAGCGATAAAACATCTTGCGCAACCAAATGGGTGCCACAATCAGCTTATTCCAAACCGCCGGTTCCGAATAACCGGATAACATATTAAAGACCGCCGTCGCATCTTCCCCAATCAGCTCCGAGCAGGTAAAAAGTCCGCAATCCGTGTAAGTCTTGGCGGTGGAATCATTATAATTACCGGTACCCAAATGCACATACCGCTTGATACCATCTTCCTCGCGGCGTACCACAAGTGCAATCTTGCTGTGAGTTTTTAATCCCACCAATCCATAGATGACATGACAGCCGGACTGCTCAAGTTTTTTCGCCCAAACAATATTGTTCTCCTCATCAAAGCGAGCCTTCAACTCGACTAAAACCGTAACCTGTTTGCCGGCTTCCGCCGCACGGGCTAGGGCTGCAATAATGGGCGAATTACCACTGACACGGTAAAGGGTTTGCTTGATAGCTAGCACTTCCGGGTCCTTGGCCGCCTGGGCAATAAACTCCACCACCGGATCAAAGGTCTCATAAGGGTGATGCAGGAAAATATCCCCCTTGGCAATGCATTCAAAGATATTGGCCCCCGGTGCAATCCGTGGATTCTGCTGCGGAACATAAGGGGTATAGCGCAAATCATCCCGGCCGTCCATACCATATAACTTCATCAAAAAGGTCAAATCAATGGGACCGTTGATGGAATAGATGGCTTCCTTGGGTACATTCAAATTGTTGCGCAAAGTGGAAAGCAAGTTTGGATCCATCTTCTCTTCCACTTCCAAACGAATGACTTCGCCCCACTGTCTGCGCTTCAACTGCTTCTGAATTTCCTTCAATAAATCGGAGGCATCGTCTTCATCAATGGGCAAATCCGCATTGCGCATGATGCGGTACGGGAAGGCACACTGCACGTTGTAGTTTAAAAACAATCGGTCAATGTTCTTCTCAATGATCTGCTCCAATAAAATATAAGTCTTGGTATGCTCCTCATCACTTGGCAGCGGCACCAAACGTGGCAATACGGAAGGTACCTGAACCGTGGCAAACTCCAGGGCTTTGTTTTTGCCCTTGAATAAATGATGGCCCTTGTCTTTCTGGGTAATCAAAGCCGCTATATTCAGCGACTTATTGCGAATCAATGGGAAGGGACGCGCCGCATCCACCGCTAAAGGCGTCAGAACCGGATAGATGGTTTCCGTAAAATACCGGTCCACATACTCCGCCTGCTTTGGACTGAGTGCTTCATGAGCACTGATGATGTGAATGCCGGCTTGATTTAACAAGGGAATCAGGGAGCGATTGTAGGTGGTATACTGGGTTGCCACAAATTTCTTGGTCACCTCATGAATGGCCGACAACTGCTCCGTAGGAGTCATCCCCGCCAAATCCGGTTTCTTATAATCCGCATTCACCATATCCTTCAGCGACGCCACACGCACCATGAAAAACTCATCCAAATTCGAGGAGGTAATGCTTAAAAACTTCACCCGCTCCAAAATCGGAATCTGCTTATCTCTGGCCTCATTCAAAATACGCTGATTAAATTTCAACCAACTCAGTTCACGGTTTTCATAATAAGCTACTTGATTAAAATCCGGTTTCATAAAAACCCCCTTTTCCTATCGTCGACACTCCCGAATCACCGGGCGTAGAGCCATTACATTTTGGAAAAAGTCCGCCTTCTCCTCAAACAAGCCTTTTTCCAGCGTGATGGAATCCTCCGAAGAAATGCTGATGATCAACTGCTGTTTTTGCACGCTCATGGTCACATTCTTAAACTTCTGTTTGTGGGAACGATCCAAGGCATTGGCCACACGTAAAATGGCAAGCAACTTCAAAAACACCAAATATTCCGCTTCCGTAAAATGATCGGACAGCAACTCATATCCCACATCGTCCTTGTGATTGAAGGCGGCAATCATGGCCACCATTTCCCGTTCCTTATGACTTAAGCCCAAAATCTCACTGGACATAATAATGGTATAGGAACATTGGGGCGATTCTGATAAGGAAATATACTTGCCGCAATCGTGCAAAATTGCAGCTGTCCGCAAGATCAGGCGCTCCCGCTTCTTTAATCCGTGTTGTTTCTTGGTGGCATCAAAAATCTGCACCGACATGCGATCCATAGCCTTCAAGTGCGGATGATAACTGCCATAGCGCTGGGCAATGGACCAGGCGGCAGACAACACATCCTGCTCAAAATCGTGGGCCGTCTTCATATAGCGATGAGCATAGGCATACTCTAAGGCCATGCCCTCGGTAACAGACGTACCCGGCAGATAAGCCCCCTCAAACTCCAACTCCCGAATCAGAGAATCACAGAGAATATAAAAAGGCAGAAACATCTCATCCGGATCGTCAAACATCTGGCTTTGGCCGGTGACGGTATAGGAAATATCCTTGCCCATCTTCTTCATGGAACGCAAGAAATCGTCTCTCGACAACAGATGCTTCTCCTTGTAGGAGACCATCTGACGCAATACATTTAACAACTGATCGTTGAGCAGAATCAAATACTTGGGCCTGGTGTCTTTTAAAAACATATTCAAAAAGGCTCCAATTTCCTTCCGGATCATATCGTAAATCTGCTCCATGCCATCCGCCTTCTGGCCAAGACGTTTCAGATTCTCCCGCACACGAAAAGCTCCAAGCATGATGTGCTGGGTGGTGACAATTTTGCCATTCTCAAACAGGGTAATCTGTAGGGAAGAACCGCCCACATCCGCCATAATGGTTGGAGAGGATACCATCTGCTCAAACAGCGGTGTCTGAGCCGTGGATTCATAGCTTAAGAACCGCTGCTCCGAATTGGAGATAATCTGCACTTCCAAATCACAGTGGAGACGAATCTGATCCAAGACAAAGTACACATTCTCTGCGGAACGCAGGGCATAACCGGCCACCACATCATAGGCATCCACCCCATAGGTTTTCATGGTGTTTTTCATATCCCGCAGGGCCATAATCAAATGCTCTAGAGTTTCAAAGGATACCTTCTTGTGGTAGAAAATATCCCGGGCCAATTCCGTACGCATCCGAAGACAATCAATCTCCTTTAACTGATTGCTTTCCGTGCGAATCTCAAAGATTTTCAGAAGCACCTCATAGGTGCCGATGTAAATTGCTCCAAAGGTCTTAAATTTTTTCATAAAAGCCTCCCCACTGATTGGAACTAATAATTACCCAAAATACGCAAGAAATTGGTCTCCTCCTGCAAACCAACCAAAGCATTTCTGGTGCCTTCTTCCATCAGATTTCCTTCGAAATCCAAGAAAAAGCGATACTCCCACTGCTTCTGTGGAATGGGTCGTGATTCAATCCGGGTCATATTCAACCCATTGAAGATAAAATGGGAAAGAATGCGATACAAGGATCCTTTCTCATGCGGTAATTCAAAACACAATGACACGGTTTTCGCATCAGCGGAAAACTGCTTCTTGGGAGAAACAATGATAAACCGGGTCTGGTTTCCCTTCACATCCTGAATCTCACTGTCTAGCAGCTTTAAACCGTAAAGCTTGGCATTGATTTCTCCGGCGATGGCGGCCTGATGTACATTGCCCTCTTCCTTTACCTTCTGTGCTGCCATGGCAGTATTGGCGGTAGCCACTGCTTCAAACTCCGGATGCACATCCCGCAGGTAGCCATCACACTGCATGAGGGCCTGTGGATGGGAATACACACAGGTAATATCCGATAGGTTCGCTTCCGGCAAACCAAGAAGCGCATGATTGATCTGGATGATCTGTTCTCCCATGATGGCCACATCATACTCCACCAGCAAGTCGTAGTTCTCGGTTACGGCACCGGCGGTAGAATTCTCGATGGGCAGCACGGCAAAATCCGCATCTCCGTGCTGCAATGCCTCCATTGCATCCCGCCAGGTATCCACGTGAAAACTGCTTTGGGTTTCACCAAAAAACTGCACCATGGCAGCCTGAGAATAGGCACCGGCTACGCCCTGGTAAACCACGCGCTGATCCTGGAAGCTGCCCGGGATGGTCTGGGTAAATCCAAAACTTCCCAACTCCACGTTGTCCGCCATAATCTGGTACTGCTTCTTTCTGGAAGTGGACATAATCTGTGAAAACAGTTCCTCCACCCCCTGGCGCTCAAAACTGTCTTTACAATCCGCTGTCAGAGTTTCAATCTTGGAATCCTCTCTGGCCTTGTCAAACACCGGCTTGTGGTTGGCGATTTTGTACGCCGCCACGTCCGATGCCAACTCCAGACGCTGGCGATAGAGGGCAAGCATCTGGTTATCAATGACGTCAATTTCTTTTCGAATATCAAGTAAATCTTTCATGTGTTGTTTCCTTTTCCTTTTTCCTTATACTCTCTGAAAATCAAAGAGCGATAACTGGTCGGATTCCGGCAGGTTTGGAATCAATCCCAGTTCGTCCATCTTCTCAATGATGGAGGCACTGACCTTACCACGGTTCTTCAAATCATTCTTGCTTAAGAAGGTTGCCTGGGAAGCTGCAATTGCCAAACTCTCGGCAGCAGCCGGTCCCATGCCACCCAACATATTCAGCGGCGGAAGGAGCTTTCCGTCCACAATCTGAAAATACCGAGCATCGGATTGATAAAGATCCATCGGCAAGAATTCAAAGCCTCTGGCGTACATCTCCTGTACAATACGCAAATCACGGTAGAGGGCATCCTCATTGGCAGATAGCTTGGTCTCCTTGGCCTTATTATCCAAGGCATTTAATTCCGCCTCACAACGCTCCTGTCCCTGACACATCTTCTCATAATCGAAGGCTGTGGCACGGATGGAGAAAAAGGCTGCATAATAAGCCAGCGGGTAAAACACCTTACAGTAAGCCACACGCCAGGCCATCATAACGTACGCTGCCGCGTGAGCCTTCGGGAACATGTACTTAATCTTCTCACAAGACCAGATATACCAATCCGGAACCCCATGATCAATCATATCCTGCTTCCATCCCGGCCACTTGTCCGCCTTGCCTTTTGCCACCATACCCTTACGAACGGCCTCCATGATTTTGAAGGATTCCTCGGAATCCAATCCCATACCAATCAGGTAGGTCATAATATCATCACGGGTACAAATTGCAGTGGAAATGGTCGCCTTGCCTTCCTGAATGAGGGTCTGGGCATTGCCCAACCATACGTCGGTACCGTGGGCAAGTCCGGCAATTCGAATCAAATCCGTAAACTCCTTGGGCTTGGTATCACGCAACATGCCCATAGCGAAGTCCGTACCGAACTCCGGAATACCTAAGGTACCCATATCGCAATTCCACAAATCTTCCGGTTCTACCCCCAAAGCGGAGGTATCCTTAAAGAGGGACATAACCGTCGGATCATCCAGCGGAATCTCCTGGGCATGCAAACCGGTCAAATCCTCCAACATACGAATCATGGTAGGATCCTGGTGACCTAAGATATCCAGCTTTAACAGGTTGGAATCGATGGAGTGATAATCAAAGTGGGTGGTAATAATATCCGATTCCATATCATTGGCCGGATGCTGTACCGGGGTAAAGGTGTCGATTTCTTCACCCACCGGAAGTACAATAATTCCACCCGGATGCTGACCGGTACTGCGTCGTACACCAACACAGCCGGTGAGAATACGCTCAATTTCACAACGACGCTTGATCTGATCCCGGTCTTCAAAATAATGCTTCACATAACCATAAGCGGTCTTATCCGCCAGGGTACCGATGGTTCCGGCCTTGAAGGTCTGGCCTTCACCGAAGATAACCTCCGTGTATTTATGTGCCTTACTCTGGTAGTCACCGGAGAAGTTCAAATCGATATCCGGCTCCTTGTCACCCTTAAATCCCAGGAATGTTTCAAATGGAATATCAAAGCCGTCCTTGTATAATTCCTCTCCACATACCGGGCACTTCTTATCCGGCATGTCACAACCGGCACGACCGGCGAAGGCTTTCACCTCGTCGGAATCAAAATCCACATAGTGGCACTTCCGACAGATGTAATGAGGACTCAATGGATTAACCTCGGTAATACCAGCCGTGGTTGCAACAAAGGACGAACCTACGGAACCACGGGAACCAACCAGGTATCCGTCCTCGTTGGATTTCCAAACCAGCTTCTGGGCAATGATATACATAACGGCGTAACCATTGGAAATAATAGAGTTAAGCTCTCGTTCCAATCTGGCTTCTACAATTTCCGGAAGGTTCTCCCCGTACATCTCATGGGCCTTGTTGTAGCAAATCTTACGCAAGGTCTCATCCGAATTCTCAATGACCGGTGGACACTTATCCGGTCTGGTCGGCTCAATGCGATCGCACATATTGGCAATGAGATTCGTATTGGTAATGACCACTTCCCGGGCCTTCTCGCTACCGAGATAGGAAAACTCCTCAAGCATCTCATCCGTGGTATGCAAAAACAACGGCGGCTGCTTGTCCGCATCGTCAAATCCCTTGTTACTCATAATAATCCGGCGATAGATTTCGTCCTCCGGATTCAAGAAATGCACATCGCAGGTGGCACAAACCGGCTTATTAAACTCCACACCCAACTGTACAATCCGACGGTTTAGATTCCGTAAATCCTCTTCCGTTTCCAGTTTAAACTTGCTTCGGCTTTTCTCATCCCGAAGATAAAAGGCATTGTTCCCGATGGGCTGAATCTCCAGATAATCATAGAAATTCACAATACGCGCCACTTCCGAATCGGATTTACCAAGCAAGACCGCCTGGAATAATTCTCCGGCCTCACAAGCAGAGCCGATGATTAAACCCTCCCGATGTTCTTCGATTAAGCTCTTGGGGATCTTCGGGAAACGCTTGTAATACTTCAGATGGGAGGCGGACACCAACCGATAGAGGTTGATACGACCAATATCGTTTTTGGCCAATATAATCACGTGATACGGACGTTCCTTCCGAATCCGCTCCACGGTCATGGTGGTTGCCTCATTCAAGGCATCCAAATCCTCAATCCCACGCTTTTTTAAATCCACTAAAAACTTCACGAAAAACTGGGCGGTACACTCCGCATCCTCCACCGCACGGTGGTGATTCTCCAGGGAGACATTCATTGCTGCACCCACGGTATCCAGCTTATAATTCTTCAAATTCGGAAGCAAAAACTTGGCCAGAGATACCGTATCCATATAGGTAAAATCCCAATGAATACCAAGCTTCTGACATTGAGCCAAAATACAGCCCGTGTCAAAATCCGCATTGTGGGCTACCAGAATAGAATCCCCACAAAACTCCATGAATTGAGGTAGAATCGTACCAATCTTCTCCTGTCCGCGGAGCATGTCGTCCGTAATATGGGTCAGGTTGATAATCTCATACGGCAGCGGTTCCTCCGGATCGATGAAGACAGAAAACCGATCGATAATCTCTCCGTTTTGGACTTTTACCGCACCGATTTCAATAATCTTGACTTTCTTGGCATTCAAACCGGTGGTTTCAATATCGAAGACCACATAGGTATCATCCAACTTCTGATGTTTGGAGTTTTGGACCACAAACTTGGTGTCATCCACCAGATAGCCCTCCACACCATAGATTACCTTGAAATCACCACTGACAGTATGGGCTGCATCCGGAAAGGACTGCACCACGCCGTGATCGGTGATGGCAATGGAACTATGTCCCCACCTCATGGCCTGCTTGATGATGTCCGAAACCTCAGATACACCATCCATATCGCTCATCTTGGTATGACAATGGAGTTCCACACGCTTCTCCGGCGCCGTATCCATACGAGGGGTACGAAAATCCGTACTCTTCATCATGCCAAATACGGAAGCAAAGGTTAATTCCTTATCCCAGGTATCAAAAGCCGGCGTACCCTTCATGGAATAGAAGGATCCCACCTTCAAGGTGCCAAGGAACTCCTCTAACTGTTCGTTGGGGATAAACAACTTCGCCTTGATACTATCGGTATAGTCCGTAAGTACAAAGGAAACAATGGTCTTCTCGATTTTCTTCAACGGGGTGGATTCCAGAGAAATTACCTGACCACGAACCACCACTTCTCCAATACCGTCAAACACTTCGGAAATGGAAATAGGCGCATCGTTGTAATCACGACCATAGATGGTATCCGGATTCGCGGAACGCTTCAGGCCAAAGGTTCTACGGCCACCGCCACCACGGTTCTCATTGCCCGGAATATTCCGCTTTTTCACGCCGTCTCCATCTGCTTTGTCAAAGTCCGCACCACCCTTCGGTGCTTTCATAAACTTGGACTTATCTTCCACATCTTCCTCGGCCAGCAATTCCTTCTGCTTCGCCATCTGATCCACACGCTGTTCAATGGCAGCGATTTCATTGATGATCTTCTGCTCGGCGTCCTGACGGTACCTAGTTTCCATGCAATCCTTGTAAGCAAAGGAAATTACCACTTCCAATCCACAACGTTCACAGAAAATCCGATGCAACAAATCATGGAGCTTCAGCTCGCATTCATGGGCAATGACCGTATCCTCTAAGGTCACCACCAATTCCTTGCCTGAAAAGTGGAACTCACCACGTTTTAAAAGGCTAAATAAAATAACGTCGTATTGGTTAAACTCCTCAAGAATACTATCCTTGTAGAGGTTATAGAGGTACTCCGGGGTATACTGCTCAGAGAGATGAAAATGCTCCACAATGTGCACGTCCATATTATCCTTGGCAAAATACTGTTTCTTGATCTGTTCCTCTAATTTCCAAATACGACGTTTGGGTATTAAGGTGTCAGAAGTCATATAGATCCGCATCACATTATGGTTGCGATTGGTCGCAACCTTGCTGACATAAGAATTCTTCAGAACCGTATTCAAATTGTCATCAATTTTCAATTCGCGAAATAATTCAAAAAATGCGGTATCCATATATGCTCCAACGTTTATTTATCATTCCAGTGAAGTAATTCTTCCCGTAAGGCATCCAACAATTGATCCTCCGGGAGTTTCTTAATGACTTCTCCATGTTTCATTAACAGGCCGACGCCAACACCTCCGGCGATTCCAAGGTCTGCTTCCTTTGCTTCCCCGGGACCGTTGACTACGCAACCCATAACGGCAACCTTCACTCCATCTAACGGAATATCGGCTACCATATTTTCTACTTTGGTGGCCAATCCAATCAAATCAATCTGGGTCCGGCCGCAGGTTGGGCAGGACACAATTTCAATGCCACCACTACGCAAGCCCAAGGTACGCAAAATCAACTTCGCCGATTTGATTTCCTCCAGCGGATCACCGGTCAACGATACCCGAATGGTATCACCAATGCCCTGGTTTAAAATCAATCCAAGACCGATGGAAGATTTGATGTTTCCGCTGATGATGGTACCGGATTCGGTAATACCCACATGTAACGGATGATTCGTTTGCTTGGCAATCAGTTCATGTGCCTTCACGCACATCATAACATCCGAAGATTTGATGGAAATCACCAGATTGTCATATCCCAAATCCTCGATGATACGAACCTTATCCAATGCACTCTCAACAATGCCTTCCGCCGTTACGCCGTGGTATTTCTCCACCAATTCCTTCTCTAAGGAACCGGAGTTTACACCCACGCGAATGGGGATGTTTCGCTCCTTGGCCACATCTACAACCGCCTGAATGCGCTCGGTAGAGCCGATATTACCCGGGTTGATGCGAATCTTGTCTGCCCCGTTTTCCATGGCTGCAATGGCCAGACGATAGTCAAAATGAATATCTGCCACCAACGGAATGGAGATTTGCTTTTTGATTTCTCCTAAGGCTTTGGCAGCCTCCATGGTCGGGCAGGCACAGCGGATGATATCACATCCGGCAGCTGTCAGCGCCTGAATCTGGGCGACAGTCGCCGCCACATCCTCCGTCTTGGTATTGGTCATTGACTGAATTAAAATCGGATGTCCTCCACCGATGATTCGATCTCCGATTTTTACTTCTTTTGTAATCATACGTTCCATACAATTCCACCTTAGTGGCCGATTAACTTGGTGATGTCATTGAACATGACAAAGACCATAAGGCCCATTAATAACACAAAACTAACAAAATTTACGTATCCCTCCACGTTCTCATTGAGCTTTTTACCTCGAATCGCCTCCACCAGAAAGAACAGGATACGTCCACCATCCAACGCCGGAATCGGCAGTAAATTCATTACGCCTAAGTTTGCCGACAAAAGAATGGTAATATTTAACAGGTTCATGATTGCAAGAAACATGCTCACTTGAACCGATTGTTCATAGGTATCTCCGATGGTTTTTACAATGCCCACCGGACCGGACATCTCGTTGACGGAAACCATACCCGTCAAGAGGGACGATAAGCTTTTGAAGGTGGTATAAATCTGATACTTGATCCACCAGAAGCTATGCTTGATGGTACCCCAAACGCCTACTTTCTCAAAGGTTCCGCCCTGGACACCGATCAAATAACGGCCGGACTCCTCATCCAACTTCGGAGTCAGAGTAGCCTGATGCTTCTCTCCATCCCGAAGATAGGATACCTCCACCGTTTCCCCCGGATGGAAAAAGGTATACAAACTAATCTCCCGGTAGAAATGCACCCGGTAATTGTTCATGGAAACAATCTCATCACCCGCTTCCAGCCCGGCTTCCTGGGCACTATAGCCATCCATCACTCCACCAATGATTGGACGATCCACACCCATAAAACCAAGCATCACCAGAGAAAGTAAGAAGGCCAAAAGGAAATTGAACATGGGTCCATTCAAAACCACTAAGAATCGCTGCCACAACGGCTTATTTCCAAAGGCACGATCCGAGTCGCTTGCTTCATCCTCACCTTCCATCATGCAAGCACCACCAAAGGGCAATAGCTTGATGGAGTACTTGGTCTCCTTGCCCTGGAATCCAACGATGGTTGGTCCGAGGCCAAGGGAGAATTCCAACACCTTAATCCCACAACGTTTTGCAGTAATAAAATGTCCAAACTCATGAAAGATAATAATAAAACTAAAGATTAAGATTGCGATTAATATATTCATAGGTCGCTTGCTCCGTTGTCAAAATATCCTCTACGTCAGGGTTGCTGATATAATCTACTTCCATCATGGCTTCGGAAATCAATTCCGGAATGCGCAGGAAGGAAATCTTATGGTCCAAAAACAGGGCAACGGCACGCTCATTGGCCGCATTATAGATGGTTGGAATGTTGCCGCCGGTATTCATTGCTTCGAAGGCTAATTGCAAGCCAAAAAAGGTTTCCATATCCGGCTGTTCGAAGGTTAACTGACCCACTTCAAACAAATCCAATCGCTTACCGCTCATCGGCAGACGCTTCGGATAATAGAGGGCATACTGAATCGGCAAACGCATATCCGGAACACCCATCTGGGCAATGACTGCACCATCCTCATACTCCACAGCGGAATGAATGATACTCTGGGGATGTACCACCACCAGAATCTGGGACAGGCGCACATCAAAGAGCCACTTGGCTTCCATGACTTCCAATCCCTTATTCACCATAGTTGCGGAATCGATGGTAATCTTCTTCCCCATATTCCAATTGGGATGCGCTAAGGCATCTTCCACAGTTACCTGTTCCAAATCATCCAAAGACTTCCCGCGGAACGGACCGCCGGACGCCGTAAGAATAATCTTGTCAATGTCGTTGCCTTCATTTCCCTGCAGGGACTGGAAGATAGCAGAATGTTCGCTGTCCACCGGAAGGATGGACACCCCACACTTCTTGGCCAGAGGCATAATAATATGACCGGCCGTCACCAGGGTTTCTTTGTTTGCCAACGCAATATTCTTGCCGGCTTCAATGGCCGCGATGGTTGGGCGAATTCCCAGCATACCGACGATGGCCGTCACCAATACTTCGCTTTCCGGAATCGTGGCAACGGCAAGCAATCCCTCCATACCGCTCTGTACTTCCACATCCAAATCTGCAAGGGAGGTCCGTAAGGAAGCCGCATCTGCTTCCTCCCAAACAGATACCAGCTTCGGGCGGTATTTGCGTACCTGCTGTTCAAACAACGTCAGGTTATGTCCACAGGACATGGCAACCACCGCTAAATCCTCCTTCTCCGATACGATTGACAGAGTCTGGGTTCCGATGGAGCCGGTGGATCCTAAAATTGCAATGTTTCTCATCTTGTCATTCCTTCTTTACTTAAGCTAATGCAAACACGCACAGATAATAAACAATCGGCGCTGTAATAATCATCGAATCAAAGCGATCCAAAATACCGCCATGGCCCGGAATCAAAGTACCGTAGTCCTTGATGTCGTAGTTGCGCTTAATGGCCGACGCAGCCAAATCACCGACCATAGAAATCAAACCGCCGATACCACAACCACCGGCCAATAAAAGGATTTCAGAAGTAGCCACTTCCATCTGATTCTGGAACACGAAGCCCAAAATCAAGGTTAAAAGCATGGCACCAAGTACACCACCGACCGCTCCTTCGATGGACTTCTTTGGGCTTAACACCGGGGCCATCTTATGCTTTCCAAACAGAACACCCACACAGTAAGCACAGGTATCACATCCCCAGGAGCAGATGAAAATCAACCACACCAGGAAGCTGCCCTTGGGAAGTGCTCTGGTAAAATACACGTAGGATAACATCAATGCCACATAGAAAAATCCAAAGAATGCTGCCATCACCTGATCGGCGCGATATTTCGGATAAGAAAAAACATAGACAGCTAACAGTAAAATCAAATACAATGCAATGGCCATCACAAAGATGGAACTATGCGTCGTCAGAGGTGAGAAATTCCAGATGATTCCAATATAGAAAAGTAAGGTACCCACATAGCCACAAGCGCCTAATAACGAACGTTCCATACCGAATACCCGATATAATTCATACAAACCAATCAAGGAAATCAATCCCATACCACAAGCTAATAATTCACCACCAAAACCGATGAATACAATTGCCAGCACGACCAATACAATGCCGCTTAACAAACGGGTTTTAAACATATTACAGTCTCCTCAACAAAATAAAATCTCACTCTTAATCTTACCATATTAAGAGTGAGAGAAACATGGATTATCCATAAAAAATCCACGAAAATATTGTAAAAATTTACTTTACCAGACCGTATCTCCGGTCCCGATTACAGTAGGCTTCCACCGCTTCCTTCAGTTCCTTTTCATGGAAATCCGGCCACGGTACATCCGTAAAATAAAACTCGGCGTAAGCAAGCTGCCACATCAAATAATTGGACAAGCGCTGTTCTCCGGAGGTGCGAATCAGAAGGTCCGGATCCGGAATCTCCGCCGTATCCAAATAGGATGCAAAACGCGCTTCCGTGATTACGGATGCATCTTCTCCTGCTTGCTGCATCGCCGTATACATCTTTTGCATAGCGCGCACCATCTCATCGCGAGAACCGTAATTGATTGCAATCTGAAGGTTCAATCCGGTGTATTTGGCACTCTCTTCTTCTAATACGCGAATCTTCTCCTGCATGGATGGATCTAACCGCGTAATATCGCCAATGACCCGCACCCGCATATTGTTATTCTTCGCCAAATTCAAGCAGTTTTTCATGTAGCTTTCCAACAGCATCATGAGCGCTGCTACTTCATCATCCGGACGGTTCCAATTCTCCGTAGAGAAGGCATACATAGTCAAATATTTCACGCCCAACGCATCTGCCGCACGACAAATGGGTTCCACATTCTTTGCACCCATAGTATGTCCATAGGTACGAGGCATTCCTTTGGCCTTGGCCCAACGACCGTTACCGTCTAATATAATTGCAATATGCTGTGGTACTTCTGCCATCTGTAATCTCCTTTAACAAAAAGATAAAGGGCACAACCTTGTGTGCCCTTGTTACTTATACAGTCATAACTTCCTTGGACTTGTTCTCTACTGCAGAATCAATCTGCTTAATGAAAGAATCGGTCAACTTCTGTGCCTCATCCTCCAAGTCCTTGATTGCGTCCTCGGACATATCCTCGTCCTTCAACTTCTTGAATGCATCGATGGCATCACGACGAATGTTACGAATAGCAACCTTGGCATTCTCGCCCTTCTTCTTCACATCCTTCGCTAAATCCTTACGACGCTCCTCGGTTAACTCCGGAAATACCAGACGAATCATCTTACCATCGTTGGTCGGATTGATTCCAATATCCGAAGTCAAGATTGCCTTCTCGATTTCCTTCACCATCGCCGGCTCCCACGGCTGAATCTGGATCATACGTGGTTCCGGTACAGAAACATTGGCTACCTGCTGAATTGGAGTCGGTGCACCATAGTAGTCCACCATCAGTTTATCCAAAATATGAGGATTTGCTCGTCCTGCACGAATGGATGAAAACTCAGAAAGTAAGTTATCCAATGATTTGTTCATCTTGTCTTCAAATTGTTTTAAGCGTTCGTCCATAACAAACAACCTCCCTAAACTGTCACTTTCGTGCCGGAAATTGTACCGTCGATTGCTCGAACAATGGAATTCTCCTCGTTCAGCGGAAATACAAACATCGGCATATGATTCTCCATACACATGATGGAAGCAGACAAATCCATAGCAGCTAAGCGCTGATCGATGACTTCAGAAATCGTAATCGTATCATACTTCTTCGCAGCCGGATTTACCTTCGGATCAGAGTCATAGATTCCGTCAATGGCCTTGGCAAGCAAAATCTCTTCAGCCTCAATTTCGATGGCACGAAGTACAGTTGCGGTATCCGTAGAGAAATACGGATGGCCGGTACCACCTGCAAAAAATACCACCTTGCCGGCGTTCAGTGCAGAAACTGCAGCATCCTTAGAGAATAAGGTAGAACATGCACCGCATACAAACGGAGTCATCACCTCGGTCTCCATACCGACATAACGGAAAATCTCAGATACATAAATACAGTTCATAATGGTAGCAAGCATACCAATCTGATCAGCCTTCGGCCGATCAATGGTCTCACTGGTGCGGCCTCTCCAGAAGTTACCGCCGCCAATGACGATACCCACCTGAGTGCCCTGATCCACAATGGTTTTCACCTGACGTGCAACCTGAATACAGGTTGCCTCATCAAAACCAGTCTTCTTATCACCTGCAAGTGCTTCACCACTTAATTTCAATAAAACGCGTTTCATGTAATACAAGCTCCTAATTACTTATTGAATACGCTGGCAACATCAACCTCAGCGTAAGCCTGAGAACAGAAACCTTCGATAACCGCACCGTTGTTGATCTGTACGGAACGGGACTTAATGTTACCCATAACCACTGCAGAAGTATCAACAACAACCGGTCCCTGAACATCGATATCACCCTTAACAGCACCTGCAATAACAGCAGAAGTTGCAGTGATGTTACCGATTACGACAGAACCAACACCAATCTTAGCGGTACCGTTGGTGCTCACCTCACCCTCAATCTTAGCAGAATCTGCAAAGAACTCAGCAGAAGAGCTGTTACCATTGATGGTTCCGGTTACTGTCAACTTGCCATAGCAAGTTACGTTACCATTGATGGTACCCTCAACAGAGATAGATCCGGTAGACTCCAAATCACCGGTGATGCTCATGCCGGATGTGATTACTGCATTCTCATCTGACGCCTGTGGTGCGTTGCTTGGCATAGTCTCTACATTGTTCATGGTATCCATTACTCTCTTCTCCTCAACTTTCTTAACAGCTTTCTCTTCGTATGCAATTGTTGCAGGCTTAACCTCGCTAACAGTTGCCTTATTGGAATCATCACGGTCAATCTTATCAGTTACCTGCTGAAGAAGTCCGTCCAATTTTGATAATTCAGAATCCACATCTACGTCCTGATCTAAGGTATTCACCATATCAGAACCTTCCATCGGCTCCTCCACATTGCCGCCCGGAATCATCTCATCTACGGCATCTGCGAAATCTTCCTTGAAGTCTTTAAAAAATCCCATATTTTTCCTCCATACTTATTCGTTGGTATCTGCAGCTGTATCCCCCTGGACCAGCGAAACATGCTGTATCACAGTAGTATCCTCACTGATTGGTAAAATAAGAGCTCCCTGGGCCTGCAAAGACTCAATCATCTGAGGCAATGCTTCCACGGTGGAAGTCTTGTTATCCGCGTCATGTAGCAATACCACGGACGTTTTATATTTTACCACATCCGACATTACGTTTTCAACAAGTTCATCGGATGTATAAGCTTGGGAAGTGGCGTCACCACTGGAAACATTCCAATCCATATACGTGATATCATGGTTGTTTAAATAACGGATATATTCCGACATGTTGGTGTTGCTTACCTGGTTGCTACTGCCACCGGGAAAACGATAGAGATGACTCTCCACACCGGTCGTGTCGTAAATCAAATTCTGAATCCGTTGAAAATCCGAAGAAAAGGTATCTAAGGACTGATATAAATCACTGTAGTTATGAGAATAGGAATGCATTGCAATGGTATGTCCCTCATCCACAATGCGCTTATAAAGTGCTTTGGATTCCTCATCCGTCTTGCCCACCACAAAGAAGGTTGCCTTCACGTTGTAGTCATCCAGCACATCTAAAATCGCTGCAGTGTTAGCACTCGGACCATCATCAAAGGTTAAATACACCTTCAACGTATCCCCTGCCTGTGCAAGGTTGCTTTCTGCAGTTCCATTATAATTGGTCACCAATAGGTCTCCGGACTCCAATACCACTGCATCATTTTCTTCTCCGGAGGTGGTGGTTTCCTTTGCCTCGCCGCTTATGCGCTTTGATAATTGATTAAAATCATGCTGTAAGGAAAACACTTTTATCGTCAAACATACGGTAGCTAAAATAGATACAAACATCCATACGGCAATAAAAGTAACAATCCCCATCTTCATGCGATGGACACGCTTCCGCTTCTCTCTTTTGCGGTCTGCTTCTGCCTTAGGGTCTAATATATCGCTCATAGTTATCATTACCCCGCTATCATTTGATTTAAAGAAAGGCACTATATATACATATAGTGCCTTACAGGAAATTTGAAGTATTCCGAATTACATACCCATCTGCTTAGCAACTTCTGCTGCAAAGTCTTCGTTCTTCTTCTCAAGTCCTTCGCCGGTCTCGAAACGAATGAACTGCTTGATTGCAACGGTAGCACCGCAAGCCTTAGATACCTGATCTAAGTAAGCTGCTACAGACTGCTTGCCATCTTCAGCCTTAACGTAAACCTGATCTAATAAGCAGATTTCCTTTAATTCCTTCTTAATACGTCCGGTAACCATACCTTCCTTTACCTTGTCCGGCTTGGAAGCTTCCTTCGGATCGTTGTTAATCTGAGCAAGAAGGATTTCCTTCTCATGATTGATGTAATCCTGATCAACATCAGCATCAGAAACGTACTTCGGGTTCAAAGCAGCAATCTGCATTGCAACGTTGGTAGCTGCTTCCGTTACCTGATTGTTCACTGCATCGCAAGCAACCTCAACGATAACGCCGATACGTCCACCGCCATGTACGTAAGAAACAACTGCACCGTTCTCAGCAACAACCTTCTGGAAACGACGAATGGTTAAGTTCTCACCGATTACTGCAACCTTGTCAGTCAAAGCATCCTTAACAGACTTAGAAGCATCTGCCTTCCAAGCTTCTGCCATGAACGCATCCATGTCAGCTGCATTTGAAGAAAGTGCCTGAGTTGCAACTTCATCAACGAATGCCTTGAAGTCTGCATTCTTAGCAACGAAGTCTGTCTCAGAGTTTACTTCTACGATTGCTGCAGTGTTGCCTTCAACAACAACAGAGCAAAGACCCTCTGCTGCAATACGGCCAGCCTTCTTCTCAGCCTTCGCCTGTCCGTTCTTACGTAAGAACTCTACAGCCTCGTCCATGTTTCCGTCTGTCTCATTTAATGCCTTCTTGCAATCCATCATGCCTGCGCCGGTCATCTCACGCAGTTCTTTTACCATAGCTGCTGTAATTGCCATCGATATATCCTCCAAATAATTATTTTAATTACTCTGCGTCTGCTGCGTCAGCCTCTGCGCTCTCAACTGCCTCTGCGCTTAAAGCCTCAGCTCCCTGATTTGCCTCGATAACAGCATCAGCCATCTTAGAAACGATCAACTTAACTGCGCGGATAGCGTCATCGTTACCAGGAATGATGTAATCCAACTCATCTGGATCACAGTTGGTATCAGCGATACCGATAATGGTAAGTCCAAGAGACTGAGCCTCCTGAATACAAATTCTTTCCTTCTTAGGATCAACAACGAAGATTGCGTCTGGAAGTCTCTCCATATCCTTGATACCACCAAGGTTACGCTGTAACTTCTCTAACTCCTTCTTCAACTCGATAACTTCCTTCTTAGGAAGAACATCGAAAGTACCATCTTCCTGCATCTTCTCGATCTTCTTCAGACGATCGATACGGCTACGGATGGTCTTGAAGTTGGTAAGCATACCACCTAACCAACGCTCGTTAACATAGTACATACCACAACGCTCTGCCTCAGTAGCAACGGTCTCCTGAGCCTGCTTCTTCGTACCAACGAAAAGGATGGTACCACCCTGGGAAGCAATGTCGAAGATTGCATTGTAAGCCTCATCAACCATACCTACAGACTTCTGAAGATCGATGATGTGGATGTTGTTACGCTCGGTGTAGATGTATGGAGCCATCTTAGGGTTCCATCTTCTAGTCTGATGTCCGAAATGAACACCTGCTTCCAGTAACTGCTTCATTGAAATAACACTCAT
>JAILOI010000067.1 GCA_024690885.1 Lachnospiraceae bacterium | reverse complement strand
ACGGAAGCCGATGTGGTTGCCAAGGATCCAAATCGTACCAACAACGCCTCCGTTGCACAGGATTTCGGTAAGCAGGGTAATAACGGCTGGTGCTTCCAGTCCGGATACTATCTGAATCCGAATTTTGCAGTAAATGTAGAGCACTTCGACTCCAAGGAAGACCGTTATGACACCAAGGACGGCGTAGAAATCAAACGTGATTTCATCGTTCCGGGTAACAAGGGACGTTCCGCCAACGTGAAGTGGGTGGTAGCAAAAGACGGTACCGTGGATATTACGGCGGATTATACGAAGCTGAAAAATGAGGACAAGAATCCATCCTGGCCGGATGGTGTGACCGTATATCTTATGAAGAATGGACAGGTATTAAAGCGGGCAGATTTCAATCCGTTAACAGATCGGGAAGTAACCAAAGACCTTTCGGTATCCGGATTGGCAGTCAAGGCCGGAGATACTCTTACCATGTTGGTAGACGGTCGGGAAAATACCGCATACGACGGTGGTAAGTACACCTTCTCTATTGAGGATGCAGTAATGACCGGCGGAGAGTTCGTCAATAACAGTGGCAGCAATAATGCCAACCTGGCAACCGATTTCGGTGAGCAGGGAAGCAACGGCTGGTATTATCTGGAAGGTAAGAACGTTACCCAGGCAGAAATCCTTACTCAGAAAACCGACGATGGATGCGGCTATATTTCCAGACGCCTCGGAGGCTTGGAAGTAAAGAAAGACTTCGTACAGCCGCGCCTCAATGCGGAAGCCATGTACAAGTGGGTGGTTGCCGTAGACGGAACCATCAATGTAGTAGGAGATTATACCAAGTTCGGACATCAGGATCCAAATGCAAGCTGGCCGGACGGAACCACCTTAAATATTTATCTGAACAATCACAATATCTATAGTAGCCTCTGCCCGGTACAGGCCGGGGATGGCAACAATACGGTAAAAGATATTCGATTTGATAACTTAGCGGTAAAAGCCGGAGATGTGTTAACCTTCTCCATTGGTTGTAATCACAACAATGCATGGGATGGCGGACGTCTGTCTGTAAGAATTATGGATGCATCGACTGCAACGGAGGATACCACCAGAGAGAACCATACGGTACTTGCAGATGATTTCACCGGAGAGCAGGGTGCAAACGGATGGAACTACGGTAAGTGTGATTGGGATGGCAAGAACTATGAAGATTTGCCATACGATGCAGAGAACAACCGCTATTTTGATGGTGGTAAGCCGGAAGTAAAGGCGGATTTTGCAGAACCGGGTAACGGCAAGAATGCAGCATATCGCTGGACTGCAGCCAGAAATGGTAAGATTCGCGCCCACGGGGAATACACCAAGTTTGCCAATGCAGATGATCCGAATGCAGACGGCGTTGTGATGCGAATTTTTGTCAACGGCGAGGAAAAGAAGTTCATTGGTGGAAATATCCAGGGCAACTTCGCAGACGAGCGGAAGGCAGAGTTCAACGAGGCCTATGATGTCTATGCCGGTGATGTGATTATGTTTGCCATCAATCCGGAAGGCAATGACAGCTATGACGGTGGACGCTTAAGTGTAACCATTGAAGATGCCACCGCAAGTCAGCCGGAACCTGGCACCAATACCAATCCGGATCCAAGTACACCGAGTGCTTCCGACCGGGAAAATGCCACCGTTTTGAAGGATGATTTCTCCGGAGAGCAGGGCAAGAACGGCTGGTACTACGGCGTGTGCGATTGGAACGGCGCGAATTTTGCAGAGATTCCGTATGATGCAGAGAACGGCCGTTACTATAACAACGGGAACAAGCCGGAATTAAAAGCGGACTTTATGGAGCCGGGTGGCGGAAGAAACGCAGCCTACAAGTGGGTGGCTGCAAAAGACGGTAAGATTCGTGTCACCGGTAACTATACCAAGTTTGCCAACAGTAATGACCCGGATGCCAACGGAACCTGTATGCGACTGCATATCAATAGTGATGAGAAGATATGGATTGGCGGAGATATTCAAGGCAATTATGACCATGAAATCCGCCGGGAGTTCGATGAAGTATATGACGTATTTGCAGGAGATGAATTAATCTTCCATGTGGATTCGGAAGGCAATGATGCCCGGGACGGTGGGCGATTGGAAGTCACCATCTCACCGGTTGAGTAACGAAAGGTAGGTAAGAACTTCCGGGGAATCTTCCTCGGAAGGGATAATGCCTAAATAAAGGGAATCGGAAAATCCCGCTTCCTTGTAGTAAGAAGAAAAAGAAAGATCGATGGCATAAGGCTCCCCCTTTTCATCATAGATCAAGTATGGTTCTACTTGCGCAAGGAGAGCGGGATTTTCTTCTATATAGGACAAAGGATTATCAAGATATTCGTTGGAATGGCACCAATCCAAAGCGTAGCGGTCCCCAACGACGATGTCTAGCTTACCGTCGGAGATGGCGGCCATGACCTTCATGGCGGAACCGTAAGCGTACTCTAAGTTCTCACTGTTTGGATCTTCGGTAATGAGAAGATTGGTGTAATTGGAAACGGATAGATTGCTGCCTTTTGTCATCCCTTTTAGGAAATGGTCGGAGACCGCAACGTTTACGTAGGCAACATACAGATCAGCTTTCTGGTTGCGCTGCATGGTGCGAACCAGGGAAAAAAGAATGCAAATAAGAGCTGCAGTAACGAAGATGTGCATTTTGTAATAATCCCAGATGTACTGCAGCTTTTGTTTCTTATTCAGTTCACGAAAAGAGGAATGCTTCATAATAAAATCCTATGCTTGCGCCTGCTCACATTGAATCAGGATGTTCTTCATAATCATGGCATTGAGTAGTGCACAGGTACCCATGCCAAACACGATACATGGCGTGCAGATGTAGTAAATCAAAGCGCCCATGGCAAGAATGACACAAAACATCACCACGGTGCAGACAATAAAACGCATGCCAATCATGATGGAGTTCTTAAACAATGCCGGGATGGTGTTATCAAAGTGCGCATGCAACGGGAAAATCCAAAGTGCCACAATGATATAAGCAATGACGGCAACGATAAGAACTGCACTTAAGAAGGCCCAAATGGGAGCGGTAAAGCACAAATGATAAAGTATATATCCATCTACGGAAAGTGCAAGGCCAGCCACTGTCATGATAACACCAATGGCAGTGCTCTTGCCGAACTGCTCCCGGAAGGCGTGGAAGAAGGCTTTGGTAATATAGCCGTCTTCATCCCGTGCAATTTTCTGGCAGGTATAGCACAGCGCCGTGGTGGATGCGCCGATGGTAATGATGGGAATACAACAAACCATCCATAGAATATTCAGCCAAACGCTCTGTACAATTTTGGTGATAAAACGAAGGACAGGTCCGTCGTAGTTCAATAAATTACGCATAGTTACTCCATAAAACGATTAATCGGTAGATGCACGATAAATCAAATCCGTCTCCGCATAAACGGTGCGGTAATTCAAATCCGGCTGTTCGATACGGGAGAGTAGCAGGTTCGCTGCGGTATGTCCCATGACCTGGGTGTGAATATGACAGGTGGTTAAGGCCGGTGTCATAACACGGGATTCTGCAGAATCGTCGAAACCACAGATGCGTACATCCTCCGGATAGGACTTGCCCATTTGTTTCAGGCACTTGATTAAATCAATGGCAACGAAGTCGTTGGCACAAATGAACAAATCCGGAAGCTCCTTCAATGCTCTTACTGCATCGCACAGGTGTACATAATAATCAGCGCCGTGTGGATAAACATCCGTCAGGCAGAACTCTTCGTTGATAGGTAAATCATTTAAATACATGGCATTACGGAATGCCATGAAGCGTTCGAAGAAGGAACGGCAGTGGTTCATCTGGCCAATGAAACCAATGCGTCGAAGGCCTCGCGCCCGCATATCGGAAATCAGGTTAAAAATTCCTGCAGAGTTATCCATCATAAGAATATCTGCGGCCAAGCGATGGGAATAGCTGGCTACCGGAGCATCTACCAAAAGCACCGGAATACCAAGGTTGCATAACATCTCACAATACGGATGATGGAACATCTCCACGCAGATAATGGCCTGGGTTCTGGCAGCATCGAAGCTTGGCGGAAGTACTAACTGTTCCAAGTTGTCCGGTGTGACCCGGTGCATGGTCATACGATACCCAAGGTGGGTAATCTCGTTCTGGAACTTATCCAACATGGTGGTAGCGAAATGGGAATTATCTAAGAAGCTACCGGTGAAAAATGCAACTTCTCCGGCGATGACCGGTTTCTTCGCAGACATGCCTCCATAGATGTCTGCAGTGGAAGATGCATAAGAAAACTGTTTGTACCCCATCTCAATGGCCTTCGCCAAGACTCTCTCTCGGGTGGCATCTGCAAGAATTCCTGTGTTGTTAATCGCCTTGGATACGGTATTTCTGGATACCCCCAGCGCATCCGCAATGTCTTGAATGGTTACTTTGTTAGCCATGTCATTCTCCTATTTATTATTATGTAAAAATCTCTCAAATGTAAAAACCGAAAATCAACAACGGATTTCCATAGACTATGATAAATTGTTACATCCATTTTGTCAAATGTAAAAATTATGATGTGCTTTTTTACAAAAACAGTGCAAAACCATTGTCATATTTTTACAAACATACAAAACTGAATTGACACAAATGTAAAATGTGGTATAGTGAATGCATAAACAAATTGTGACATATGCGTCATAAGACTTTGAGGAGGGTAAATGAATAAGGAAGCTAAGGCTCACAATACATTATTGTATGTGAAGCATCACTGGAGATTATATCTGTTCTTCCTGGGGCCTGCATTGGTGCTGACATTACTGTTTCGCTATGCACCTATGGGAGGAATCTTAATTGCATTTGAGAAGTACAGTCCGTTCAAAGGCTTCTTCGGAAGCGAGTGGGTAGGACTGGAGTACTTCCGTCAGTTCTTATCATCACCGGATTTCCTATCCTATTTGGTAAATACCTTGAAGCTTAGTATCTTCGGTTTGTTGTGGGGATTCCCAATCCCGATTATTCTTGCTCTTCTATTAAATAGAATTGAGAGTAGCAAGATCAAACAGAAGATTCAGTTGGTTCTCTACATGCCGAACTTCATTTCCGTCATCGTACTCTGCGGTATGGTTCGTATCCTGTTGTCCGTAACCGGACCGGTGAATTTGATGTTTGGAACCACCATTAACTTCTTAACATTGCCGGAAGCATTCCGACCGATTTACATCATCAGTGGTATCTGGCAGGGCGCAGGTTGGGCATCCATTATGTACACCGCTTCCTTATCCAATGCATCTCAGGAGCTGAAGGAAGCAGCACAGATCGACGGAGCCAATATCTGGCAGCAGATCAAGGCGGTTGAGTGGCCGGCTATTAAGGATATGGTTGTTATCCAGTTCATCCTTCAGGCAGGTAACATCATGAGTATCGGCTTCGAGAAGGCTTATGCGTTGCAGACGGATTTGAACTTAGGTGCTTCCGAAATCATTGCTACCTATGTATATAAGAAAGGTTTGATCGACGGTAACTACAGTTATTCCACAGCTGTTGGCTTGTTCAACACCGTCATCAATGTTGTTTTGTTAATTACCGTCAATAAGATCGTCGAGTGGATGAACGACGGTCAGGGACTATAGGAAGGAGGATGTCATGGAAAACACTACGAAGAAAAAAAGCGCATTTGCCAGACATTCTCTTGGAGACAGAGTCTTCCTGTTGGTTGGCTATGTGATTTTGGGATTATTCGTTTTAGCGATTATTGTTCCTATGGTTTACATCGTAATTGCTTCCTTCATGGATCCGATTACTTTACAGAATACGGGAATTACCTTTGATTTTGAAAAATGGACACTGACTGCATATGAGCGTGTGATTTCCAACGCACAGATTTGGGTAGGGTTTAAGAATGCCATTGTGTATTCCTTATTGTTTACCTTTTTATCTGTAGCAATCACCATGTTGTGTGCATACCCAATGTCACTGACCGACTTCCGCGGAAGAAAGTTCTTTAATGTACTGTTCATGATTACCATGTTCTTCGGCGGCGGTTTGATCCCGACTTACTTATTGATCAGCAACTTAGGTTTATTGGACAGTATGTGGGCCGTAGTACTTCCGGGTGCATTTTCCGTATGGAATATGATTATTGCCCGTACCTACTATCGCGGAATCCCGGGAGAGCTTCGGGAAGCTGCTGAGGTTGACGGTGCCAATGAGTTGACACTTTTCTTTCGCATTTTGCTTCCTGTATGTACACCGGTCATTGCCGTACTGTGCTTGTGGCAGTTCGTCGGAATGTGGAACAGCTACTTCGATGCCATGATTTATTTGAATTCCGCATCCAAGCAGCCATTACAGTTGGTACTTCGTGCCATCTTGATTCAGAACCAGCCGGACGCAGGCATG
>JAILOI010000052.1 GCA_024690885.1 Lachnospiraceae bacterium | reverse complement strand
ACCGATGGCGTGGCCGTCTGGGTACCGGATTATTTCTGTAACCAGACCGTGGAATGCTTTCGGGAAGAGTGGATGGAATTCCACTATTATCCAATTGATGAGAACTTAAATCCCAAGTGGGACGTGGTGCGGGAAGTCGCCAAAACCACACCGATGGACGCGTTTATTTTTGTCCATTATTTCGGTAAGTTCCATGATATCAGTAAGGCAAGAGAAATCAGCAATCTCCATGGTGCCGTCCTCATCGAGGACTGTGCCCACGTGCTATACCCACATCCATTGGGCAAGATGGGACAGTACGGCGATTTCGCCATTTACTCCCAGCACAAACAGCTGCCGATTTCCGATGGCGCGGTGCTTCGTTACAATCCGGAAGCTTGCAAGGCCAATACGGAAGAGTTGTATGGCTTCGTGAAGCAGATCCATGACAGTGCCAGAGTGCATGCGGATATGAATGGCTGGTATCAGAAGAAGGCCATCCAGAAGTTGACCCATCTCCACAAGGAATTGCCATATTCCTATGGGGTGCATATGGGAGAGAAGTTTGCGGATGTATACGATATCCTGCAGATTTCCAAGCGTTCCTATCACATTCTGGCCGGATACAGCTACGAGGATTATAAGCGTATTGCTTACATCCGTCGGGATAATCTGCGGGTGATGAATGCCGAGATTACCAACCGCTATCCGGAGATCGTGGTATTAAACGAAGCAGACGATATGGAAGCCCCGTATATGGGCGTGTACTCCCTGCGTAACGTAGAGAGCGAGGAGCGGAAAAAGGAAATCATGGAGGAGCTTCTGAAGGAGGATTTCACCATCCTCTACTGGCCGGATTTGCCATGGCAGATCGAAGGCGAGGAGGGACATGAGGACGCACTGCGTCTGTCCAAGGATCTCTTTGTCATTCCGGCGATCCATCAGGATGTAACCCCACAGGAGCTTCTGAAGAAGTTTGGAACCACCTTAGATGCCAAGGCAGAGTTGCAGGAAACCCAGCCGGCCTCCGTCGATCCCTTGACGGAGAATGCGGTGAAAAACCAGGTGCCACTCTTCTTAGATGAGGACGGTGTGACCCGGGAAGACTGGGAGCGCATCTATCAGGAGGTTCGGACCACCAACATTCCACAGGAATGGATTTACGGCGATGCCAAGGAAGCCACCGAAGGCTGGCAGACTCGCCGCTTTGTGATCCGCACCAAGAAGGAAGAAGTGGTAGGTGTACTGCAGATCCTAGTGAAGAAGGTTGCCGGACTTCCGGTGGCGGTCCGTGTCAATCGTGGACCGGTGCTTCTGGCCGAGTATGACTGCATGGAAAACCACATCACGGTTATGAATGAACTTCGGAAGAAGATTGCACATCCGATTCCGATTCTGTATATGCCATTTAACGTATGGAGTCCGAAGCACCTGGGTGCCTTAACCAAGGCGGGCTGGAAATGCCGGGACCCATATGCGTATCCATCGGGATTTCTGAACTTGTCTGCTTCCGAAGAAGAGCTGAACAAGGGCATGAAGGCCTTCTGGAGAAAGCATCTGAAGCAGGCCAGAAAGCAAGTTGAAATACGTTACAACGAGTACGATGCCACCGAGATTCGTCGTCTTTATGCCGAGTTTTTGGAGCGCAGACAGATTCCGGGAATTCCGGATCATATCTTGGAGTACCTGTTCAACTTGGAGCATCCGCCGTTGGAAGTCTTGACGGCTCACAACGAAGCCGGTGAGATGATTGCCTACAAGGTACTCTATGTTCACGGCAACACCGGAACCAGCTTCATTGCATGGAATACCGACGAGGGCTTGCAGAAGCAGGCACGTACCTTGTTGATTTTTAACTCTGCACTTCGTCTGAAAGAGATGGGCTGCAAGTATTACGATTTGGGCGGTATCGATGATATCACCACAGAAGCGGTGGCGCGCTTTAAGCGTGGAACCGGAGATGTGGACTATCGACTGCTGGGAGAATTTATTAAGTTTTAATTATGAGAATCATTGAGTTACCGAGATGGAAAATCATTAAAAAAGATGTCTTGTTCGCCTGCCTGATCTGGTTGTTTATCTTCGAGAAGATTACCCTGTATATGTCAGGCCCGCGAGCAGTAGACAAGCTCATTCAGTTAGGCTGCATTCTGGTGATGATGGCCATTCTTTTGGTACGCAAAATCAATGGAATCCCACTGCGGATGGACGATATCTCCGTGCTGGGATTTCTTCTCATTGCCACTTCCGTGTGGCAGGACGTGATGAAACTGGATCTATCCGGTATCCGTATGGCAGTGACCTATTCCCTGCCATTGTTTATGTACCTGTTTATCATCAATGTCTGGTACTACAACAAGAGGATTTCTAAGATTGTACTTTGGATTCCCATTGTGTATGGTATCTTCTCATCCGTTCAGGGAATTATTCTGTTTGCCCTGAATTTCTTACGGATTCCGGTATATCATTATGAGAAATACATTCCGAAACAGGATAATACCTATATTTTCTATCAGTTCTTCGGCGGCTATGAGCCCTGGGGTGGAATCCTCGGACATCCTCTGGGACGTATTCGTGCCATGTTTGTGGAGCCCACCAAGTTTGCGGCCTTCCTGTTGATTCC
This sequence comes from Lachnospiraceae bacterium, assembly GCA_024690885.1. Taxonomy (GTDB): domain Bacteria; phylum Bacillota; class Clostridia; order Lachnospirales; family Lachnospiraceae; genus XBD2001. The sequence goes on along the minus strand of JAILOI010000052.1, from coordinate 498 downwards.
AATTTTCCTCTTATGGGGTGCGTATCGGAAGCAGAAGAAGCGTTCCCTATTGGTGTGCTTAGCCATCGTGGGATTGGGCTTTATTCTTACCTTATCACGCGCCGGCTATATCACCTTTGTGGGAGCCATCGTGGTAGGAATTTTTGCCAAGATGGGCAAAAACAAAAACGAGGAAGGGGATACCACCAAGGTGACCCGTCGGGATATCCGGAAGTTTCTCATTATGCCAATCCTTGCTATCTTAGCGGTACAGCTTCTGTTACAGGGCATGGCAGAGTTATCCAAGAAGTATCCGGACGCATCCTTCTTATCCGTGGGAATTGTGAATGAAGAAACCGGCAAGGCGGAGATTTTCCGTAGTGAAACCTTCGACTTTGAATATATTGTACCGAAGTTTGTAGAACGGCCTTGGGGTTACGGATTATCGTCGACACCACATCGTGGAGACTATTCCTATGATCTGGATACCAATTTAAGTTCTGCGATTCTCATTTGGCC
>JAILOI010000062.1 GCA_024690885.1 Lachnospiraceae bacterium | reverse complement strand
AACCTGGAAGATATTTTTTAACAAAAAATTGGTATTACAAGTAAAAGAAAGATTGAACAGAATGGTGGTCCCCAAGTCCTTGTTGACGCACCAATAGATACACGCAAGTACCAGAAAACATGGCAGAATCCCTGCCATGTCTGTGATAAACAATATGAAGTTATCGAAAATACTGCCGCAAGACAACCGCAGTGACTGCAGCAGATATAAGAATTCGATGCCTAACTTCATGGAAATGCCCCCTCATGGCCTTACGATCCAAGTCACACTTCTACGCCTTCACATGCAGCATCGCCAACACATTGGCAATCATGCACTTCTTGTTGCTCTTGCTCATGCCAAGAGACTTCTTGTAGTACGCCCGCGCCGTCTTGAAATCCTTGTTGGCATGATAGAAGCGACCAACCAGATATTCGTTGAAGGCACGACGCTCGTCCTTCATCGCGGCAATCTCCTCCTCGGAATGCTTGGACTTATCCAGATAATCATAGAAGTCCACGATACGCTCGTTGGACGCCTTCATGTAGTCCACGCTCTTCATGGTAAGGCTAGACGCCATACGAACATACTGGCCCAACACCTGATCTACATGGTAAAAGGTACCACCGGCCACGCCAAGTTTAATCCAGCACTCATAATCTTCACCCACACGAGCCTTGGCACTGTATGGATCCGCATTCAAGAAAAACTCACGCTTAATTACCGTGGCGGAAGTAGAGAGGGTGTTGCCCTTTAGGATCAAATCCTCCACCGGATCAGCAGCATCTAACTGGCGATAGGAAATCCGCTTTTTGCCGCTGCCATCCTCTTCCACCTCATCCTCGTCGTGATAGTAGATGTCTGCCGGATGCTCGTTGATGGCCTGATTCATCACTTCCAACTTGTTTGGGTACCATAAATCATCATGGTCTAAAAAGGCAAGAAACTCGTATCGGCCTTCCTGTGCACACTTCTTGCGGGCACCCGCCGGTCCTTCGTTCTCCTGCCATACATAGCGTAGAGGGAAATCCGGATACTGCTTCTGGTAAGCTTCGATGGCCGGTCCCATAGGAATCGGTGAACCATCGTCAACCACAACCACTTCGTAATCCTTGTAAGTCTGGGCACGAACACTGTCCAGTGTCTTGCCAATAAAATCCGATGCATTGTACGCGGAAATCACCACGCTAAATTTGTTATTCATAAAACTGGAAAAACCTTTCTGTTAAAAATCGATGCTCTTCAACCACTCGGCCTGTTCCTGAATGGTCTTCTTGAAGTCCGCCTTACATTCGAAGCCGGTGTCATTGTAGAGGGCATCCAAATCGGTGTAAGAATAATCCATGTTCAAGCTGTCCTGGTATTCACCAAAACGAAGCTCTGCCTGTGGATTGATGGCATCACGCATCTCCTCCACAACCTCGCGGAAGGTACGGATGTTTCGATGACCGATGTAGTAGCTGCGCATGTTGTGGCCACTCTCACCGATGCAGTAGATAGCTTCTACCACGTCAGAGATGTGGGCGATATCATACTTGTTGTTACCGGTAATCAGCTTACTCGGCTGATTGGTGTAACAATTCTTGATCACCGTGTTAATCAGCTGCCTGGAGGCATTGCCCACGCCATACGGAAGCGGAATCAGTGCGGAACAAAACTCAATGCCCGCATTGTGTGCTAAGGTACGACAAGTCATATCCGCTGCCACCTTGGCAGATGCATAGATGTTGGTGTTACGAGGAGTAAACCGCTCGTTGTTCATGAACTGGTTGATCTCAATCTCGTTGACCGTACCGGCGAAGACGAACTTCTTTGCACCCATGGCAGCAGCCGAAATCAGCGCATCACAAGCCGCCTGGGCATTCTTAAACTGCAAGGAATAATCCTTCAGTGCGTCGGTAAAGCCACCCTGCCAAGCCATATGGAAAAATACATCGATGTCTCTGGCATGAATGTACTTGTCCAGGCTGTTATATACACGGAAGTCTGCGGTCACCGGAGTAAATCCCTCACCGAAATTCATCTCCATCATCTTGGTGATGTCGGTGCCAACGCCGTAAACCTTCACGCCTTTGTCCAATAAGTTCCGTACCAGGTAGCTTCCGATAAAACCGGTGGCACCTGTCACTACTGCTGTTTTCATAAGTATAAAACTCCTTTTTCATGCATGAAAAATGCATATTTACAAGCCTTCTTATTATAGCCTTTTTCGAAGGTAACCTCAACCATTGACGAGCGTTCCTTTTTCTCAGCTTTCAATCTACTCATTCCCACCCATATAGCAAAAAAGCTGAGCACAATGCCCAGCTAGGTTCCCAATGCAATTAGACTTCAGGCTCCTTTGTTATAGTTACATCAGTGTCTCTGGGCTTCTTCTCTGCATCCTTACTTGTAGAAGCCATTAAATTTTTATAATAATCATACACATTTATCAAGGGAATTGTAACCTTTCCATCAGCAAATGTATTTGCTGTAATCCCCTCAATTCTTCCACGAGCAATTCCTATAAGCGCAGCAGCTCCATTAAGTGCCACAAGTTTTTTAAACTCAGCTTTTTCCATATCTTCTGCAGCACCAAACAACCCCTCTATAGATAACTTGATTTTACACTTGTACTCGCTCTGCTCAATTTCAATAGTAAAGTCAATTAACAACTGCCCTAAAAATGATTTCGCCTGCTTTGTAAGCTTCGGTTCATGTATATTTAATCCAAGGGTCCTTTTTGCATCTTTATCTAAGAGAAAAATATCATTATCTATTCTTAAATCACGAATAGAAGCATCTAAAAAAGTTATTCCTGTACTCACTTGATTAAAATTCATTACGCAATAGCTCCTTCAATCGAAAAATCCGGCATCCACTGATTCTTTTTCGCCCTTGGCTCTTCCATCGACCATTCCACAATTTTATAGTCTTCTGGAGCATAATTACTTTGAATCTCAAGACACATATGCATATTGAGTTTCTGACATATTTCATTAAGACTCTTAATTGTAAAATTGTACTCTCTGCTCTCCCATTTAGATACCATCCCCTGAGAAACTCCCATATATTCAGCAAACTCAGCTTGAGTCATCCCCAATTCCAATCGGCATCGCTCAATTCTTGCCGAAACCTTTGCTAACTCTACTGTTGTTTTTACATCATCTTCAGAAAGTCCATCTGTAACCCACGTTGTTTCTTCTGCTTTCCTGATTTTCTCTTTAATACCCATACTTATTCCTCGTAGTTTTGCTCCGTCTTGTTTTGTTCTGTCTAGTTTTGCTCTTCTCTCTATTTGTGTGTTTTCAAATTTCCTTACTCTTCCAATAACATTATTCGCCTGTTCTTTTTCTTGGTCAAGCACTGCAAGATCCTGTATCAACTTCCTCTGATAGCGTTCCCACGGCGGATTCTTCTTCCATTTTTCATTAACAGCCTTTTCAAATTCTTTCTGCACCTGTGGAACAGAATAAATATCGTCTAGCTCTGCTATTTTAAGTTTTTCTAATTCCACATTGCCTTCCTCCTCCTTTGTTCCTTTATAATATTACTTATATGTAATATTTGCAATATTTTTTATAAATACATTGCATTTTGGCCTACAATAATATAGCCATACCCTCATAGAATAAGTAACGTTTGGTTTTAGAAAACCCCACTTAAAAATAAGTGGGGTTCCTAATCTAGCGATTCAGTTATCATTTCTTCTCATCAAACAGATATCCTATTATTAATACCAAGCCGGCCTAGTCTTGCTGCAACTTCTTACGAATGCGCTCTAAGAAGTTCATATCGGAAAGCTTCATCATCTTGGCCTCATCCGGTGCGCGATACACCACAACCCGCTCCCCGAGATGCAACTGCTGCTGATGATTGCCGTCGAAGAAGACCTGGGCGCTTTCCTCGATGCTCTTGCGTCTGCGACAAATCTCCACGGAAATCTCATCCCCCGGATCCAACACAAAGCTTCTGGAATTCAAGCTGTGTGCATTGATTGGCGTTAAGAGAATCAACTGGGTCTTCGGATCAACGATCGGTCCGTTGGCGGATAAGTTGTAAGCCGTAGAACCTGTCGGTGTGGCAAAAATCACGCCGTCCCCGTTGAAGGAATAAAGCTTCTGCCCGTTGATATACACCGTCAGATTAATCACCTGCAAGCCGCTGGCTGCGGAGATGACGATGTCGTTCAGCGCCGGGATCTCCGGGGTAAAAATCGTACCATCCTCTCGTTCCAAGTGCCCGGAGAGCATCATGCGATTCTCAATTTCAAACTTCCCTGCCAGAATCTGGTCGATGGCATCATAGACGCTATCCTCGTCCAAATCGCACAGATAACCCAGGTGTCCGCGGTTCACACCCACGATCGGCGTTCCACTCTCGAAGGTCCGCCAGGCCGTACGAATCACCGTACCATCCCCACCAATGGCCAGGATGCAATCACATCCGGTAGGCAATTCCACCTGCTCCATGGATTCCTTCGTGGGTTCCACCACAATGCTACAGGATGCCCCCTTCTCTTTGATGTAGGCGCATAAATCCTGCAGGAACCGGTCTTCCTTCTCTTTTACCGTCTTTGCGATAATCACAAAATTTTTCATCTTTTTCCCTTTATCTTATTATTTATGGCAACAAATCTTGCATTGTCAAACCATAGGCTTCTACATCGGCTTCGCTGAACTCATGTCCCGGAATATAGGCAAAAAACTCCAACTCATAAATCTGGGCAATTGCATAATTCACCCACCAATTGGGATCCGAGGACATGCTGCTTTCGGTAAAAAGCTTCGAATCCTCGATGTAGTACATCACATGGCACTGTCCATACTGCTCGGTTCCGATAGCCGTCATAAGCGCCATCCGATACTCGGCATAATAGCGCTCCAAACTTCCGGTTGACCACTCTTGATAGATTTGCGTAAGCGTTGGATTCGACTCCTGATTCCGTGCTATCGGTACATAATAAACATTGGCAACCGTACCA
>JAILOI010000059.1 GCA_024690885.1 Lachnospiraceae bacterium | reverse complement strand
AAACGGCTTCTTCACATTCTTCGAGAATCCCCAAATCAACCATAGAAAGTCATAGTCTTCGATTCCACGGAAGGCTTCTTCCATACCATATCCCTTCTCCATGACAATACGACTCTCCACTGCTGTAGCCAACCCACTTTGTCTTGGGATTCCAAACTTCGCTTTATATCCATTCTCAATATGCGCAATCTGTGTTAATTCCATATCTTCACCTCGCCCACCATTCTACCATAATTTTGGACCCCCGGGACGGGGTTATAGGGCCAAAATGAAAAATGGCCCTATAACCCCGTCCCGGGGGTCCAAAATAAAAAAATACCCTGCAGCCAAACGCTACAGGGTATTTCATACATTATTTACCTGGGTAGGATACAACGCTTGCAACGTCATACTTAGCCAGCTTCTTGCGACCTTCCAGGCCTTCCAATTCCATAAGGAATAACATCTTCACCACTTCACCGCCAAGCTTCTCAACCAGCTTCGCAGCAGCTTCCATGGTACCGCCGGTGGCAATCAAATCGTCAACTAAGACAACCTTCTGACCAGGCTGAATGGAATCCTTGTGCATTTCGATTACGGCACTTCCGTATTCTAAATCATACTCCATCTCAACGGTCTCAGCAGGTAACTTGCCCTTCTTGCGAACAAGAACGAAAGGCTTATGTAAATTGTAAGCAAGAGGAGTACCAAAAATAAAACCACGGGACTCAGTACCGGCAATCACGTCGAAATCTAAGCCTTCTAATGCCTTCTGCATCTCATCGATGGCAAGCTTGAATCCGTCCGGATCCTGTAAAACTGTGGTGACATCACGGAACATGATGCCCGGTTCCGGGAAATCCGGAATGGTACGTACATAATCTGCTACTGTTTTCATTTTCTCTCCTATAAAAACATATATAAACTCATAAGGATACCCGACTAGATGCCCAGTCGGGTATAAACCAATTACGTTAAAATAATAGCACGAATTATACGAAAGTCAAGTTGTCCCAGTCCAAATCCGCTACCGAATCGACAATCCGGGCCAATTGTAGTTGATGGCCATCTCGCAAGAACATGCACACATCACCCAACGGCATTTCCACATAATGATGGCCTGCAGGAAGCGGGGTTTGCTCCACCAGTTCGGCGCCTCGGAACCGAAGCAGTGTCATCTCTTCCGGCAGATAAACCACGCGGCCAACCGCATTCTGCTCATAAATCGGCGCAATCATCACATCGTCTCCCACCAGAAGCTGGTCTTCCACACGACGGGCAATGGCATCCGTCGGATACACCATCCCCAGAGGATAGAACATCATGGTATCCTCGTTGATGGCCTTCTCGTAAGCCTGATATAAGTATGGAATCAGGCGGTACCGCAGCTGAATGATGCCCTTCATCTTCTCAACCGCATCAAAGCGATACACCTCTTGCATCCGGGTTCCCATCGCTGAGTGGTTGCGCATCAGCGGGGTGAAAATTCCCAGAGATAGCCAACGAATCATCAAATCCTCTGTGGTCTGATCACCGAATCCGCCCAAGTCTGCACCGGTATACAAAAAGCCACACATATTCAAGGACGGCATCATCTTCAGATTCATCAGCAGATGACTCCACCAGGACTTGTTATCGCCCTGCCAAATGCCGGCATACCGATGCATTCCAATATAGGACGACCGGGAAAACATCAAGACCTCCCGATTCGGAACCAACCGGGCAAACGCCTCGGATGCCGACCGGGTCATGTAGTAGCCGTAGAGGTTATGCACCTTGTCATGACGAATCTTCTGCCCCTTGTAATTGTGATAGAAGCTCTTATAATCCTCTTCGTTGTTGGAAATCTGGGTCATCATATCCTTGAACTCAAAGAATCGCTGGATATCCAGATTCCCCTCTGCAAAACTTCCCACCTGTTCAAAGACTTCGGCCAAATGTTTCCTAGAGTAGAACAGCGCCGGCTCATTCATGTCGTTCCAAAAGCCATCAATGCCCTTGTCTAATAGGAATTTGTAGCCGTCTCCAAACCAGGCACGTGCCTCGTCATTCAACATATCCGGCAAGCAACAATCCCCGGGCCAAACTCCAACGACGAAATCCTCTCCATTCTCGTCCTTGCAGAAATATCCCTTCCGCTTGCCTTCTTCGTAGAAGTCGTATCCATCCTCCATCTTCACGCCGGCATCAATGATTGGCACCAGGTGGATGTGCTCCTTCTGCATATCCGAAACCAGCGCATCGAAATCGCCAAAGGTCTTCGGATTGGTTGTAAAATCCTTGTACGCATCCAGATAATCAATATCCAAATACAACATATCCAGTGGAATTCCCATCTTTCGATGGGTCTGTACCACTTCCCGCACTTCGTCAGACGTCATATAACTCCAACGACACTGCCCGTAACCGAATGCCCACTTCGGTGCACGATAGCTTTTGCCAATCAGATGACGAAACTGACGGATGACCTCCAAATCACTGTCCGCTTCCATGGTATAAACTTCCACATCGCCCTCCGGCAGGGAAATCACCAACTGATTGTAGTGCTGATACCCTACGTCGAATAACACTTCACCCGGCGTATCAAAAAACAAACCCAAATGCTTCTTGCCACTGATGAGCAAAAAGTTATGGGAGGCATAGAGACTATGCTTTCCCTCGTCATGGTTGGGATCATCCGAGTTGTGACTGGTGTATAACCAGCCCCGCTTGTTGATGCCGCGGACATTCTCGCCCAAACCATACACAATATCATCCTCATCCATCTCCATAGAAAAGGTCAGCGGAAACTCTTCGCTTGCACCCACCTGAAGCTCTGTCATTACATCGGTGGTAACAGGCGGTTTCTCTAGCACCGCTTCCGTTTCAATGGGATGGCCAAATACGTATCTTCTCATTGTATTCCCTCACTTCATCCCATCACATGTTTCCATGCGTTATTTCCCGCGGCTCTCCCACCATAAAATCCAGGCATGCGGCACAATCTTCGTTGCAAACCGCACCAGCTTCATAGAGGTGGAATAAACCGAAAGCTCTCGGCCCCTTTCCATATCTTTGAGGGCTTTCGCTACCACATCCTTCGGCTGAACCAAAAACTTGGCCTTCAGAGGATCATAGGCTTCACCGTGACTGGCAATGGCAAGAAACTCTGTCTCCACCGGTCCCGGGCAAACCGCAGTTACACAAATCTTATCGCGGCGCAATTCATAATGCAAGGTTCTGGCCAGAGAAAGTACAAAAGATTTACTGGCCGCATAAACGCCGAAGTTCACCTGCGGAGCAAACGCTGCGCTGCTGGCAAACAGCAGCACCTTGCTTCCTTCGTTTAAATAAGGAAGGAACAGATGCATGGATACCGCCAAACTTTCATCATTTAAGCGAACCATATTACGCACTTCATCCGTCTGCAAATCTCGAAAAGCCCCATTGTAACCGCAACCGGCAGCCAGCGCAGCAATCCGTACCCGCGGCGTTTCCTCTGCCAATAGTTTCTCCAAACGTTCCAATTCCTTCTTCTTGGTCACGTCCATGACGATTGGCCGAACCTCCATGGTTCCCACCATGGGAACCAACGCTTCCAGACGGTCCTTCCGACGGGCAATCACCCAAAGTTCTTCCAAACCCGGATACTTTGCCGCAATTTGCAGCACACACTCCCGTCCCATACCGGAGCTTGCCCCCATTACAATTGCAATTTCCTTACCCATAATGTTCCTCCTGAATTGGAAAAAGGCAAGCAGAAAACTGCTTGCCTAACTTCCTATTTCGTTAAAATTTCAATGGCATTGGCGATGCGGTCCGCTTCCGGCGGATTCACATCTTTCAAACTATAGGTTAAACCCATCTCCTCATATTTAAAAGTACCCAGCGTATGGTATGGTAATACCTCAACCTTCTCCACGTTGGATAAGGTATCAATAAACGCACGAGTTTCCTTCAAATAGACATCATTATCTGTAATTCCCGGAACCAGGACATGGCGAATCCAAATTGGTTTATGAATGGAATCCAAATAACGGGCACAATCCAAGATGTTCTCATTCGGTTGTCCGGTCAACTTCTTATGCTCTGCAGAATCAATATGTTTGATATCCAACAATAATAAGTCCGTGCTCTTCATCAAACGCTCAAACTTCGAGAAGAATGGATCCTCTCGGGTGAATGGCTGAGCAGAGGTATCCAGGCAGGTATTGATGCCCATCTCCTTGGCTTTCTCAAATAATTCAATTAAGAAGTCAATCTGCAACAGTGCTTCTCCGCCACTGACGGTAATACCGCCATCCTTGCGCCAATAAGATTTGTAGCGAACTGCCTTATCCAGCAATTCATCCGCTGTCATCTCTTCGCCGCAGTTCTTCTCCCAGGTGTCGGGATTGTGGCAGTAACGGCAACGCATATCACATCCCTTGAGGAAGATGAGAAAGCGTACACCAGGGCCGTCAACAGAGCCAAAACTTTCAGTTGAATGAATAAATCCTTTGATCATATAATCTCCACTTCTTACCTATATAAACAATACCATTATAATCGAAAAGGTCGGGGTATAACACCCCGGCCTTCCTTTTTGAAAAGTATATTCCAGTAGAATAATTACATTCTATCGTGGCATGTACGGTTGATTACGTCTAACTGCTGCTCACGAGTCAAGTCAATGAACTTAACAGCGTATCCGGATACACGGATAGTGAAGTTAGCGTACTCAGGCTTCTCAGGATGCTCCATAGCGTCCTTCAACTTCTCAACACCGAATACGTTCACGTTCAAGTGATGAGCTCCACGATCGAAGTATCCATCAAGTACGTTAGCAAGGTTAGCCTTACGCTCATCATCATCATGTCCCAAAGCACCTGGGTTGATGGTCTGAGTATTGGAGATACCATCCAATGCGTACTCATAAGGAAGCTTAGCAACGGAGTTCAAGGAAGCAAGAAGACCGTTCTGCTCAGCACCGTATGCAGGGTTTGCACCAGGTGCGAATGGCTTGAATGCCTCACGTCCATCAGGAAGTGCTCCGGTAGCCTTACCGTAAACTACGTTAGATGTAATCGTAAGGATAGAGGTTGTAGGCTCAGAATCACGATAGGTGTCATACTTACGAACCTTGTTCATGAAGGTCTTTAACAACCAAACAGCGATCTCATCTGCACGAGCATCGTCGTTACCATACTTAGGGAAGTCTCCGTCAATCTTGTAATCAACAGCAACACCTTCCTCATCACGTACTACAGAAACCTTAGCGTACTTGATTGCGCAAAGGGAATCTACTACGTGAGAGAATCCTGCAATACCGGTAGCGAATGTACGACGTACATCAGTATCGATCAAAGCAAGCTCAGCTGCTTCATAGTAATACTTATCATGCATGTAGTGAATCAGGTTCAAGATGTTTACATACAATCCTGCTAACCAATCCAACATTAAATCATACTTATGCATAACTTCATCGAAGTCCAAAACATCACCGGTAATTGGTGCATATTCCGGTCCGATCTGCATGTGCTTACCATCTTTGGTCATGAACTTCTCGTCCTTACCACCGTTGATAGCGTAAAGCAAGCACTTAGCAAGGTTTGCACGAGCTCCGAAGAACTGCATCTCCTTACCGGTCTGTGTAGCGGATACACAGCAGCAGATGCTGTAGTCATCGCCCCAGATTGGACGCATAACATCATCGTTCTCGTACTGAATAGAGCTTGTAGTAACAGAGATCTTGGAAGCATAAAGCTTGAAGGTCTCAGGCAACTGGCTGGTGTAAAGTACAGTCAAGTTTGGCTCTGGGGATGGTCCCATGTTCTCCAAGGTATGTAAGAAACGATAATCGTTCTTAGTAACCATGTGACGTCCGTCCATACCAAGACCAGCAACTTCCAAAGTAGCCCATACCGGATCACCGGTGAACAACTCGTTGTAAGAAGGAATACGAGCGAACTTAACCATACGGAACTTCATAACCATATGATCGATCAACTCCTGAGCCTCTGTCTCAGTCAAAGTACCTTCCTTCAAATCTCTCTCAATATAGATATCCAAGAAAGTAGAGATACGTCCTACAGACATAGCAGCACCGTTCTGAGACTTGATTGCTGCAAGATATCCGAAGTATAACCACTGAACTGCCTCACGAGCGTTCTTAGCAGGCTGGGAAATATCGAAACCATAGATTTCAGCCATAGCCTTCATGTCACGAAGTGCACGAATCTGCTCGGAAAGTTCTTCTCTCTGACGGATAACATCATCTGTCATAACACCGCATCCGCAGTTTGCCTTGTCAGCTTCCTTCTTCTCAATCAAGAAGTCAATACCATACAAAGCAACACGACGATAATCGCCGACGATACGTCCACGACCATAGGTATCCGGAAGACCGGTTACGATGTGGCTGTGACGAGCAGCTCTCATCTCTGGTGTGTAAGCATCAAATACTGCCTGGTTATGAGTCTTATGATACTTAGTGAAAATCTCGTGGAAACGTGGGTTTGGAGTATAACCATAAGTGGTGCAAGCCTCCTCAGCCATCTTAATTCCACCGAAAGGCATGAATGCTCTCTTCAGAGGCTTATCCGTCTGAAGACCAACAACCTTCTCAAGATCCTTCATGTCTTCGTTAATATATCCAGGACCGTAAGCGGTAAGGCTGGAAACAACTTCGGTCTCCATATCTAAAACGCCCTTGTTTGCACGCTCAGCAGCCTGTAATTTCTGCAACTCACCCCAAAGCTTATCAGTAGCTTCAGTAGGACCAGCTAAGAAGTCCTCGTTGCCATCATATTGAGTGTAGTTTCTCTGGATGAAGTCACGTACATTGACATCTTCATTCCAATGTCCGTCTTCAAATCCACGCCATGCTTCTCTTGACATATCTTCCTCCTCAAGAAATATAATTGGTATACAATAAAAGTTAGATAATCCTAACGATTCGATAAATAGTATACGTGAGTTTCTTGGGTAGTGTCAATAAAATTTCGTTAAAAAATTATCATGTATTTCAATTAATACAAGGCAAAAAGTTTGTAACAAAAAAGCTCTCGGTCGAGGAATCTCTCAACCAAGAGCTTTATGGTCTTAAACAATCATTTCATAGTTGGCTACCCCATGGTAAGCGCCAAATTTAAAGCCACACTCGTGTAATATTCCGCTGCATGTGAATCCAAATTTTTCATGCAAAGAAATGCTCGGCTGATTGTCTGCGGTAATCACCGAAATAATGACGTGGGTTTTCTCGTCTTCCTTGGCCATGCGGATGATATGCTCCATCAAGGCTTTGCCGATGCCTTCCCTCCGATGATCACGATGCACATACACTCCTAATTCCACAGTGGAATCATATGCCTCATGTTCACGATATCCGGACAAACTGGCATACCCCAAAATCACTCCATCTTCCTCTGCTACAATCATGGGATGATTTCGAATATTGTGCTCAAACAGCCAGTGCTTTCCTTCTTCCATGCCGCGCGGTGCAAGCGAAAACGTCACAGTCGAGTGTTCCACCTCGTAGTTGTAGATATCCAGCATCTCCGGCAAGTCATTGACATTCGCCTTGCGAATTTCCATATTCATCTGCCTCCATCCTTAAAGTCACAAGCTCAGTAATAAATAAAAGACAGGGAGAGTGCATCTACACCCTCCCCGCTTTGTTCATTGTAATGAAATCCTCCATCGTTGGCAAGAACAAATCAGGATAATTTCCCCGGTTCCTTGGTATGGTAATGATAGGTTCCCGCCGTAATGTGATAGCGGGCTCCATCCTTCAGTTGAACGGTGGCATCCGTATTGGACGGGATGGTAATCTCATAATCATAACCACCAGCCACCTTCTCCCAATGAACTTTCACCATGCCGTAAGGACTGTTATATTCCAACTCACAACTGTCCAGTCCGCCTCCGGGAATCGGGGCAATTCGAAAGGCGTATGGCGCCTGAATCTGTACGCCTGCAATGTCTTCAATGGCAAAAAGTACCGCTGCCGCTGCTGCCATATGATTCATGGATTTGGGTTGCGGCCGCATAAATTCATCGTATCCGCAGAAACTTTCCCAGGAAGTGGTGGCACCCTCTTCCAATTGGCTCATCCATCCGGATACACTGCGGTTTTCTAAAATCTTGTACGCACACTCCTCATAGCCTTGTTCCGCCAATACTTTCATCAAATACGGCGTGCTGTAGAATCCAGTTCCTACCCGATATTCCGCATCATGCAGCATCTCCTCCAAATCCCTGGCAATGATGGCTTTCTCAGCCGCCTCCTCTGCCAATCCATAGGAAAGCGCACGCACCAACGGTGCTTGGCGCTTTTGCTCCACATGATGATGATTCTCCGTGAGGTAATGGAAGCGATAGCCTCTTCTGGCACCATAAGCAATTTCAAAGCATTCATCTGCTTCTTCGTTCTCTGCCAGTTCCTCTAACAGCGTTCCCAAATGCTCCATGGAAGAAACTGTAACAGCCGCATTCAATTCCTGTCTGGGACGAAGTGCAATTGGATCAGATCCCAGTGCATCTAAGCCCTCCGGATCCGACCACTCGCCCCACTGCATGCCCGACTCCACAATGTATTGATTGTAAGGAGATGGACGCAGCAGGCATAGCAGGACCTTTTTCTGCAGCGGATGGTTCTTGGGCAAGTTATAGATACCCTTGTCCCGGGCTGCATTGGCCACAAAATTCTTCCAGGAAATCAACGCCTGCTGATACCGATGGGCCAACACCGGATTACCGTAGCACTCCCACATGCGATAACAAATCTCCGGTGCCACGTCCGCCCAGCCCACCGTTCCATTGATGGTCGCCTTACCCACCTGGTCGGAATCGCCCGGACAAATGTTGTTAATACAACCATTCTCCTGCTGCTCATCCACAATATCCTGCATCCATTTCTCGTAGAAGGCCGCCGTATCTGCCAGATAAGTTGAGGTTTTTAAAAAGATATACGCATCCATCAAGCGCGCACTCCTGCTGCCTGCCGCATTGTCCGTCGGCACACTGATGAAGTTGCTTTTCATGGTCCAGCGGGCATTGTATAGCCACTGGTTGATTCGCTTGTCTGACGTGCGAAGGAACAATCCGGAATAATCCAAATCAGAATACACCGAAATGCCGCGCACCGCATCCGGCGTTATATCCCGCCAGCCTTCCACCAAAACATAGCGGAATCCACTATAGAAAAATTCCGGCTGATAATCCTCTTCCACACCACTGCAGATGAATTCTATCTTCTGTAGATTCTGTTTTTCCGAGGCAAAGGTGACATTGCTGTATTCCCCGTTGTCCAAGGTTTCGCACATCCAAAAGAGAATGGAATCCCCGAATTCTCCCCTCACGCGAAACCGCAGATAACCGGCGAAATTCTGCCCAAAATCCAAAATCACTTTCCCCATGGAATTGGGGATAATCTTCGGTGCCATGGCCTCATGTTCCGTGATCAGCGGACCACGTTGCGCCTGTAATTCCACCAGCGGTGTCTGCACCACAGCCTTCATGGAATAAGTGGGAATCATCCGCGCATCGTAAACTTCCCCATCCTTCAAATCGTTATAACGAATCGGACCGTCATTGCACCAGTCAAAATGCTCACCGGTACCAAAGATTTCCTTGGAACCATCCGCATACGTCAATACAATCTGACCGATGATCATCGTCTGATTCCCATAGAAGTATTCCGTGTTATGACGACCGATTTTGCCTTTGTACCAGCCGTCTCCCACAATCATCTCCCACTCATTTTCATCCAATAAATATCCGCCGATGTCGTAGGTCTGATAGTAAACCCGTTTTCGATAGTTGCTAAATCCCGGAGACAGTGTCCCCGGTAACCGTTTTCCGTTGATCCGGACGGTATAGACGCCCAAAGCAGAGGCGTACAAACGCGCACGTACCACCTGTTTGGACGCAGAAAAATGTGCACTATAATAATCTGCCGGCATCCGCTCCGCCACATCGGTTCCCATTCCGGAAATCCAGTGTGCCTTCCAGTCACCGGTACCTAATCCCATTTCAAAAAAAGCCGGCTCTGAAGTCTCCTCCCGATCCGTCTCATCCGCCAACGTCACCGTCCAGCGATAGCGATGCATGGAGCGCAAATCTCCCTTGCATACACAATAACTATCCCCGGTAACCACCCGACCGGAATCGAAGACCACTTCATCGTGATTATCCTCGTCCCATACCAGCACCCGATACGCGGTCTGATAAATACCACCCTCGCACTGCCACCGCAATGCCGGTGTCTTCTGGTCGATGCCCATTGGATTTATTTGGTTGTCTGTCTTAAGCGCAACCGCCTTCATATAACAACCCCCACGCGCCTACCATATACAGGTAGAAAATGCTCGCTTCCCGGGACAAAGTTTCTCCATGTCCAGACTCCCCCAAAAGCGTGCCGTTGACGTATCGTTATCCCTCTCTTAATTTTACCACATACCCCGGTACAAAACGAAATAAAAAAACAGAACCATCCACACTGCAACCAATAAAGTACCAGTGTAAATACGCTCTGCTCCTATCATTCCTCCGGAAGGGCGAGAAATCAACCGAACTTAACCGTCGATTTCCCGATCCTTACAGACATCCTCCCCACTACGCTTGCAATTGCGACGCAGGGAAATACTTGTTTTTCGATGTTTCTTCCGATAGCTTGCAGCTACACAAATCAGCACAGCAACCACCATAATCGCCGCACAATAAATCATGCTGTAACCACTGTCGATGGTGGTCTGAGATAATGGTGTCTCTATATCGTCCACTTCTACAATGGGTTGTGTGTGCTTGGAAATCTGTTCCTCCTTCGTTGGAATTTGAATCTCTTCTGCAACCTCTGTGTGCTCTTCCATCCTTACATCCTCCTTCGGACCGCTGGAATTGACCACGCATACGGAACTGATCAGTGCAACAAATGTCAGCAGTAGCGCCGCCAATAGCCGCTTCGGAAGCTTCAAATTGTTATTCATAGCATTCTCCTCTTCTGCCTACTTATCTGCCAGAAAAGCGTCCTCCAAAAACACTTTTCAAAACGCATGATAAAAATCATACATTCCTTAGCATGGATATTATCGTCTTTTTTTCAAGAAAACAATAGCTTTGGCATGAACGTCAATTATCCGGCATAAACGTCAGGAAAAACGCGGAATATCTCCCTCCATTTCATTGACTTGTCTTTCCCACTTTTATAAAATGTATTTGTAAATTTGATAGATTTTATGGGCCATTTGCCCTGTTTTATGTGAGTAACAAGACGGTGACTTATGAACATTGCAATCGTTGATGATGAGAAAATCAGTTGCATGCAACTGCAGGCGTTAGTGAAGCGCTACGCCCAGGAACACAATTTGGAAATTACCATTGACCATTTTACCGACCCGCAGGTATTTTTAGATACCTTTACAGCGGATCGTTATGCCATTATTTTTCTGGATATCTACATGGGAGATATCACCGGATTGGATGTGGCCGAATCCATTCGCAAGAGAGAGAAGGATGCCATGATTATCTTCTGTACCACCAGTGTAGATAGCATGCCGCAGGCCTTTATGTATCATGCCTTCGATTACATTGTGAAGCCGGCTAAGCCGGATCGAATCAATCAGCTGTTGGACGATGCTACCCATGTATTGCCGGAGGTGGAGCGGTTCGTTACCCTAACCATCAATCGACAGCACATCAATCTGCGCTTTAGTGATATTGCTTCCATTACAACCCGTGGACATTATCTGGATGTTACGGTAGGCAATGGCGATATCCACAGCGTCCGTATGACCCTAAGTCAGCTGATGGAGGACTTGGATGGCGACGAGCGGTTCTTGTCCATCAACAAGGGCGTCATCGTTAACATGGATTTCATTCGTTCCATCGAGGATGGCATCTGCATTCTCGTCGACGACAATCAATTCCCGGTGAAAATTCGTGAATTAACACAGATCAACCAGGCCATCCATGATTATCGTTTCCGAAAGGAGTAGATAGAGAAACATCGAGTGAGGGGGAGTTTATATGAGAAGGCTTGATATTAGTAAAACGATACCGCTTTTCGTATTTACAGTTTTAGCAATTCTATGTTTCTTTTTGTTCACCACAGACGCGGACTTTTATCCGTCCATTGCCATCCGCAAATCCGTACGGGTATTGCCCGCACTTTTGTGGATTTCCCTCTTTTTCCCATTCTTATTTATTATGAAAAAACAACGGTTCTTACAACAAACAATCGCTATCCTGTTGTGTACTTGCTTATTCACCCTATCGGCTTGCTCCTCCAATGAGGACGCCACGGGAATGGATGATTTCGGTAGTTCCAACACAAGTACACCTGCTGCAACCGCCCAGGCCGGCGGTCGGACTACGGCGACAGACGTTCTGATGCCGGATGCACCGGGTACCACCGTACTTAGCAACGAAGTGGTCTCCCTGGATGCTTCCAACACCGCAGACGGCTACTTCACCCTCACCTACAGCGGCAGTGCCGACAAGGTTCAGATTCAGATTACCTATCCGGATGGGACCGTCTACCCCTACCCTTTAAATCTTGGGGCCCCACGGGTATTTCCGTTAACCGGCGGCGACGGCAGCTACAAGATTGATGTACTGGAACATGTCTCCGACAACATGTATTCCATCGGATTTTCCGATACCATCAGCGTCGCCTTGACCGATGAATTCCGACCATTCCTCTATCCGAATCAGTACGTGGAATACACCGCCGCCTCTGCAACCACAGAGCTTGGCAAAACCTTGTCCAATCAGGCTGCGGATGATTTAGGATACGTCGCCAACGTCTATCATTATGTCATCGACAACGTCACCTACGACGAAGAACTTGCTTCGAATATCGGCACCAACTATATTCCGGACCCCAATGCAACCCTCTCATCCAAGAAGGGCATTTGCTTTGATTATGCCTCTCTGATGAGTGCCTTGCTTCGATCCCAGAAGGTTCCCACCAAATTGGTGGTGGGCTACTCCGGCACCGCATACCATGCCTGGATTAGTGTGTATATTTCCGAAATCGGATGGGTGGATAATATCATTGAATTTAACGGCACCAGTTGGTCCCTGATGGATCCGACCCTTGCCGCCAACAAAGCCAACAGTTCTTCTGCAGTCAAGGAATATGTGGGAGACGGCAGCAACTACACCGTCAAATACAATTATTAAGTTTGTTTGATTTCCAACAATCAATAAGGGAGAAGTTATGGAACAGGAAAAGAAAATCGGAAGAACATTAGATAACAACGAATTATCTTACTTCTGTGGTCAGATGGCTCTGATTCTTAAATCAGGCATCTCCTCACTGGAGGGCATTGACATGATGAAAGACGATAATTCTTCGGAGGAAGACCGGGCCATCTTGGATGCCATCAAGAACGATATGATTCAGAACGGTAGTCTCTATCAGTCCATGGAGCACACCGGCATTTTCCCCAATTACATGCTGCAGATGGTGCGCATCGGAGAACAGACCGGAAACCTAGATGAGGTCATGCACTCCTTGCAGGAGCACTATGAGCGGGAGGAAAGCATCCGTGTATCCATCCAAAATGCACTGATTTATCCTTTTATTATGGCCGGTATGATTATCGTGGTCATCCTGATTTTATTGGTGCGGGTAATGCCGATTTTCAATCAGGTATTTCAGCAATTAGGTACCGAGATGACCGGTTTTGCTGCCGGACTTCTCAATTTAGGAACTGCCATCGGACGCTATTCCATGGTTTTGATTTTGATTTTAGCCGCCATTTTGGTTTTGGCATTCTTAGGTGCCCGCACCAAGAAGGGTCGTCACATTGCCGGTAGATTTTTAAACAAGTTTCCATTCTTCCGTAGTTTAAATCAGCGGATCAATGCCTGCCACTTTGCGGGTGGTATGGCCATCACTCTGCGTAGCGGAATCTCACCGGATCAATGCTTTGAGATGGTGTCTCAGTTGAGCGAGGACGAAGCCTTCAAAAAACAATTGGCGGAGTGCAACGAGAAGATGATGAGCGGATTGACCATGGCTGACGCCTTAAAAGAGACCCGCATCTTCGGTGGGGTATATTCCCGTATGACCTCCATCGGTAACAAAACCGGTGCCCTGGATCAGGTGATGAGCCAGATTTCCGATTTGTATCAGGAAGACATCGATAACAAGATCAACAACCGATTGGCCATCTTGGAGCCGGCGCTGATTATCGTCCTCTCCATCATTGTTGGAATTATCCTGTTGTCCGTTATGTTCCCGTTGCTGGGCATTATGTCCAGCCTGTAAAGGAGTGATTTTATGACACGTTTTGCTTATAACGATGGGCGTCCCCGTCGTACCAAAAAGCGCTGGATGGCATATCTTCCGCTCCTGTTTTTTGCCGGAATCATTGGTATTTTCTACTTTGCCACCGGAATTCTCTCCAGCGGTACCACCGCCAGACAGAAGGAAAGCTTAGAGCATGCACTGATGAATGACATCACCTATTGCTATGCCACCACCGGACGTTACCCTACGGATTTGGATTACATCAAATCCACCTACGGTTTGACCTATGACGAATCCTTGTTTTTTATTGACTATCATGTACAAGGAACCAACATCTTTCCGGATGTCACCATCCTTGAATTGAAATAGGAGTATGCTTCATGCAAAGTAACAAAAAGAGAACCGGACCAATTGAATTTGTTTTTCCGATTTTGCTGTTTTTGATTTTTACTCTGGCTGCCCTTTTTATCATCCTGTTTGCAGCCCAGATTTATCAGAAAATCGTGGATCGCTCCGCCATCAATTACAACGCCAATACGGTCATCTCCTATGTTTCCGAGAAGATTCGGCAGGGGGATACCAACGACGGTATCGAAGTGGATGCCTTTCATGATTGCGACGCCCTGCTGTTGCACAAGGACATCGAAGGCGTGGACTACGTAACCTACATCTACTTCTATGATGGTAAGCTTTACGAGGTTCTAACGGAATCCGAGCGTGCTTCGGAATTAGCCCCCGGCACCGGCACTGCCATTATGGAAGTTTCAGATTTTACCATTACCGAAGACGACAACCATCTCATCTCCTTTGCCTGCACGGATACAGCAGGTAACACCTCAGATGCGATGATTGCAGTTGCTACGGAATAATTGGGAGGAGAACATGGCACAACGACATCGTGCTTCCCACGGAAGCCTTTTTCTAATGGAATTGATTTTTTCCATTTTACTTTTTACCATCATTGCCACCATCTGTATTTCCGGATTTGTAAAGTCCCACACCCTCAGTCGGGATGCGGCGCTGCAGTCCCATTACATTACGATGGCCTCCAACGTAGCAGAGGTGTTGCGTTCCACCGATAGCTGGAACGATACCGCAGAAGCCCTCTCATCCTATTATCCGGATGCCATGGTGGTGAATACCGATACCGGAGAAGAAACCCCTCTGAAGGAGCTTTCTCGTCCAGGATTACCCACCACCTGCTATATCTATTACAACAACGACTTCCAGCCTTGCAAAGCAGAAGATGCTGCCTATTGCACACAACTGGATCTCGCCGTGGAAAATCAATTTCTCACCGCAGAAATTGGAATTCGTGTTGGCGGTAATACCGCTCACGTGTATGATATAACCAT
Organism: Lachnospiraceae bacterium; assembly: GCA_024690885.1. Classification (GTDB taxonomy): domain Bacteria; phylum Bacillota; class Clostridia; order Lachnospirales; family Lachnospiraceae; genus XBD2001. Next base: position 6,651 of record JAILOI010000059.1, on the reverse strand, counting down.
CGAGCATTTTTATCATGCCACCTCAGGAGAATAAGTATGTACGTGGAAAAACAAGGGTTTACCAAAATTGAACATTCCAAGGTAACCACCCAGATGCCACCGGTGAACATGGGCATATCCCTGTTGCTGGTTGTCTTCTTGGCGCTGTGCCTTTTTACCTTCGCAGCCATCGCCCTCTCCTCTGCACTGAACGAGTCCAAGCAAGCTCAGGACATCGTCGCGCGCAAGGAAGCCTATTATGCCGCCTGCAATGAGGCAGAGGAAAGTCTGCGGGATTTAAGCGCTCAACTAGAGAGTGGGGCATCCATCTTAAGCATGGAACAGACCCTGCATTTTACCATTAGCGATTCCCAGGAGCTGCAAGTGACCATCGCTCCGGCCAAGGACGGACACGACTATCGTGTGCTTGGCTGGCAAACCGTAGATACCACAGTTTGGGAGTCTGTGGACCAGATCACATTGATTCAGTAACACAAGGGAGGAAGTTTTATGACACCGGAAGAAATAGAAGTATATGACAAAAAAATAATAGATACCTTACAGGAGACGGTGAATGCCCATGCATCTGACATCTTTATCGTTGCCGGCCGTCCCATCTCCTATCGTAAACACGGTTCCATCCGCGCCTTGAACGACGAACGATTGATGCCGGATGCCACTAACGCTTTTGTGGAAGCCCTGTATCGTCTGGCCAACATGCGTGATATTCACCTGCTGGAATGCGGTGACGACGATTTTTCCATCGCCCTTCCGGGTATTGCCAGATTCCGTGTCAGCGCTTACAAACAGCGTGGTTCCATGTCTGCTGTTTTGCGTATCATTGCATTCCAGTTACCGGACCCAACCGAGCTTGGTATCCCGCCACAGATTATTGAACTCGGCAACGACACCAACGGCATGGTGCTTGTCACCGGTCCTGCCGGCAGTGGTAAATCCACCACCTTGGCCTGCATGATTGACCACATCAACCAGACCCAGAATTCCCACATCATTACCCTTGAGGACCCCATTGAGTACCTGCATCGTCACAACAAGAGTATCGTCTCCCAGCGTGAGTTGAATGTGGATACCGAAAGCTTCGTCTCCGCGCTGCGTGCTGCGTTGCGCCAGAGCCCGGACGTTATCCTCCTAGGTGAGATGCGTGATTTCGAGACCATCTCCGTTGCTATGACTGCAGCCGAGACCGGTCACTTACTTTTATCCACCTTGCATACCATCGGCGCATCCAATACCATCAACCGTATTGTGGATGTGTTCCCAGCCAACCAGCAGCATCAGATTGCAGTCCAGTTATCCTGCGTCTTAAACGCTGTTGTATCACAGCAGCTGTTGCCAACCGTAGATGGCGGAATTGTTCCGGCCTTCGAAATTATGACCATTACACCGGCCATCCGGAATATGATTCGTGACAACAAGATCTACCAGATTGATGGTGTCATCTATTCTACCTCCGGCAACGAGAACATGGTTTCCATGGATAACTCCATCAAGTCTCTGTACCAGCGCGGACGCATCTCCAAAGAAACCGCTCTGACCTTCGCTGTAAATCCGGACCGACTTGGAATTTAATAAGCAAAAGGCACCCCTAGGGGTGCCTTTCATTATGATTCTTATTCCCACATATCTGCCAAGTCGTAAATCAACTTCTCGGTCTTCTTCCAGCCAAGGCATGGATCGGTGATGGACTTCCCATAGATGTGCTCGTCCACCTTCTGTGCCCCATCCTCTAAGTAGCTTTCAATCATAAGACCCTTGACCATCTTGCGAATGTCCTCAGAAACGTGACAAGAATGCATCACGTCCTTGCTGATACGAATCTGTTCCTTGTACTTCTTACCGGAATTGGAATGATTGCAATCCACGATAATTCCGGGATTCTGTAAACCACGGTCCTTGTAGAGTGCCTGTACTTCCCGCAAGTCCTCATAGTGATAGTTGGCCACGTTACGACCAAACTTATCTACCCAACCACGCATAATGACATGGGTCAATGGGTTACCCGGTGTGGTCACTTCCCAACCGCGATAGTTGAAGGTATGTCCACTCTGGGCCGCCTCAACAGAATTCATAAGAACGGTCAAATCTCCACCGGTTGGATTCTTCATACCCACCGGAATACCAACACCGCTGGCAGTCAGACGATGCATCTGGTTCTCAACGGATCTGGCACCAACTGCCACATAAGACAATAAGTCAGAGAGATACCGATGGTTCTCCGGATATAACATCTCATCGGCACAGGTAAATCCACACTCACTGGCTGCCCGCATATGCAGGGAACGAATTGCGATGATACCCTTCAATAAGTCTTCCTTCTTCTCCGGGTCCGGCTGAGAAAACATACCCTTGTATCCCTTGCCGATGGTTCTCGGCTTGTTGGTATAGATTCGCGGTACGATAAAAATCTTATCCGCTACCTTCTCCTGTACCTTCTGCAAGCGAGAAATGTACTCCAGTACCGGATCCTCATGGTCCGCAGAACAAGGTCCAATAACCAAAAGTAAGCGGTTGTCCTTGCCCTCCATAATGTTGCGGATCACTTCATCACGGGATTCCTTTAACTGCTGTATCTCTTTGCTGACCGGATGCTGTTCCTTCAATTCCTTGGGGGTCGGCAGCTTCCGGACAAACTCCATATTCATATCCATTGCTTTGTTACTCCTTTTTCCTTTTCTTTCCTAACATATAAAATAAACGAAAACGAGGCATCCTTCAATACTTTTCAGTGGAAAAGTACGAAAGGATACCTCGTTTTCAAAAAGAAAGGATTGAAAGGAAAAAAGGTAAACTGTATTTCAACAATTCATACGGTCGTAAATCAGTAAAACTCACCTACAACTTATTTATATTATACACTTTTTTCGTTAAAATATACATATTTATACAAGAAAAATACGATTTTTTGTGTTTTATTTCTAACAAACCATAAGAAGGCTGAAATCCTTTCAATTTTCTCATAAAAAAAGCGAGTACCCAGCCTCGGGTACTCGCCAGTTATGATTACTCATATTTGAATTTGTGAACTTCCTCATCCAGATGCTTGGCAATTTCAGAATTTTCATTGGCCACGTTCTGGTTCTGCTTCATGTTATCCGACATATCCACAACGGCTGCCGCTACATCACTGACACCACGTGCACTCTCTTCCACTGCATGCGAAACATCTTCCATTGCAGACGATACACTACTCATAGACTCATCAATGCTCATAGACAAGGTTTCCATCTCCATCAACATCTTGGTCAATTCCTGCGCATCCTTCTCATACTGAACGCCGGCTTCACTCATCTGCTGATAACCACCGATGGTCTTCTCACGAACAAATTCCACCATACGTCCGGCCTCATCTGCCAAATCACGTACGTTGTCGATTACATTACTACTGATATCCTGGATTTCCTTGGCAACGTTTGCTGAATTGGAAGCTAAGTTACTGATTTCTTCTGCAACGACTGCGAATCCACGTCCATGTTCACCGGCACGGGCTGCCTCAATGGATGCATTCAAGGATAATAAATTGGTCTGGCTGGCAATATCCAAAATGGTTTGAGTCAACTTGCTAATGTCCTCAACCGCTTTGGATCTCTCGATTTTCTCATTCAAGGAAGCGGTCATATCATCTGCTGCCTGCTGTGCACTTGCGGTCTCCACTTCAGAGTTCTGACGCAGCTCAAGGGCGCGGGTCTCCATTGCCTTAGCAAAGTCGGTACCACGGATAACATTGTTATGCATACCGTTGACCTCATCCTTGATATCGCTGGTGGAGCACTGTACCTGCTGTAAACTGGCAGATGTCTCTTCCATTGCTGCAGACATGGTCTCCATGGTCTGAGAAACACTATCCAACTGTACCGATGTCTGATTGGTGGAATCCAATGCAGTCGCAACGGAATCGGATAGGGTCTGGGAATTATCAGAAATGTTGATGACAACGCCACGAATATGATCCAACAGGTTGTTGATGTTGCGGGCAATATCACCAACCTCATCATTGTTCTTAATCTCAATCTGCTTGGTCAAATCACCATCGTTACTTACTAAGTCGTAAACCTTGTTGTTTACCACCTTCAGGCCTCTGGTAATGCTGTTGGCAATCAGGATGGATAATACAATACTCAATACCACCATAACGGCTGCAACTTCAATGATTGCAAGAATAATTCCACGCAGAGACTTGCTGATGCCGCTTGCATTGTATTCAATACCCAGAACGCCAACTACGGTATCACTAAATCCGTAGATTGGAGCATAGGCAACGATGTAATCACCATTCTTGTCATGCTCAATGGTCTCGTATACATAGCCCTCGGATTCCATTGCTTTACGAACACCGGCCTCATGCTTTGCCTCTAACGGTTCACACAAGGTCTCGGTACGTAAATCCGTCAAGTATACCAATGCACCTTCACGCTCGCCAATGGTATAAATCGCATGTAAATCCGAATGATCATCAATATTCTTCAGGGCTGCTTTCACCTGCTGGTTTGCATAACCACGCTCACCGCCGGCTTCTAGCAAGCTAATTAAGTTACCATCCACTTGACTGGTAGCAACTTGTGTAAGAGATAGGGTATCGTTGGCCACCTGGTCAACATAGGCAGAGGAAACTTTGCCATAGATAGCAACACTGACCGCCAAGGTAATAACCAATGCAACCGCCAATGTGCCTAAGATAATTTTGTTTCGAACGCTAAAACGAAGGCCCTTCTGTCCGGACTTCTTCGCTTTCACTTTCTTGGTCTTCTGTGGTTTGTCCACATTCTTTGGTTTTTTCATAGAATTGCCCCCTTATGTTCTCAAGCGAAACCCACCCTGACGTGCTGTATATCCGTACCATATCGCTTGAAGATAAGGAGCTTCTATAATCCCCAAAGTCCCCACTTGTTACGAGATAATACGTACTTCCGATGATGTCGCTTATATCAGGTATTTTACTGAGGATATTTTAACACGAATCCCCGTAGAAGTCACTATCTACGGGGATTTTTTAAACTTAAATAATGAGATTAAATTAATAAAAATTAGTCTCCAAATACCTTACGATAATCATCCTGGAATTTCAAAATTCCGGCATCGGTCAATGGATGTTTGGTCATGGTCTCAATCACGCTATATGGAATCGTTGCAATATCTGCGCCTGCCAATGCACAATCCTTCACGTGAATTGGGTTACGGATAGATGCTGCAATGATCTCGGTCTCATATCCATAGTTCTCAAAGATGGTTACAATCTCATCAATCAAATCCATTCCGGTTGTACTAATATCATCCAAGCGTCCCAAGAACGGAGATACATAGGTTGCGCCTGCTTCTGCTGCAAGCAATGCCTGATTTGCGGTAAAAATCAAGGTGACGTTGGTCTTGATTCCTTCCTTAGACAATGCCTTCACTGCCTTCAACCCCTCTACGGTCATCGGAATCTTAACCACCATGTTCTTATGAATCTTCGCAATCTCTCTTCCCTCTGCAATCATTCCTTCTGCATCGGTAGTTGTTGCCTTCACTTCTCCACTGATTGGTCCATCTACTATGGATGTAATCTCCTTGATTACTTCAGCAAAGTCTCTTCCCTCTTTTGCAATCAATGATGGATTGGTGGTTACTCCACTAATCACACCCATATCATTGGCTTTCCGAATGTCCTCTACGTTCGCTGTGTCGATAAATAACTTCATATACTTATCCCTTTCCCTTTTAAAACATGTTTTCGTGCACGTGCACGTACCTTATGAATCTATTGTACCACAATTTTCCCAAAGGGTACCCCCCTTCTTTCAAAATCACACGAAAATGTTATATTTCCCTTTTCGCAGGTCACCTTTTGTAGGTGTCCGCATCGTTTTTCGAAGGCTTTTTGCCCCTCGCCCGTTTTACTTTGGGTATGGGTCTATTTCTCGCGGGGTCGTTTTCACTATGGGTTCAAACGTAGCGGTACTAAGAAATTGCTTCGCAATTTCAAGTGCCGACGTTCTCACACACCCGCTCTAAAATAGACCCACACCCATTCGTCAACGGGGGCGACGGGCGGTTAACCACGCTTTCGCGGGACAGAGTCGCCGGTACTGCAGGTTTCACATCCCCCGCTTTGTCTCTGGTTATGATTCTATTTCTCGCGGGGTCGCTCTCGCTATGGGTTCAAACGTAGCGGTACTAAGAAATTGCTTCGCAATTTCAAGTGCCGACGTTCTCACACACCCGCTCCAAAATAGACCCACACCCATTCGTCAACGGGGGGCGAAGGGCGGTTAACCACGCTTTCACGGGACGGAGGCGACGGTACTGCAGGTTTCGCATCCCCCGCTTTACTCTGGTTATGGTTCTATTTCTCGCAGGGTCGTTTTCACTATGGGTTCAAATCCTTGGTTATTTCCCCGCGTGATTGCTTATGCTCAGAGTTTTGATCGCTTATCTGGTAACGTCGGACTCGTTGTAGCATCCGTACCACTACCCTGCAGAGAAGCCGCTACAAAGAGGCCTTCGTTATTTTCTGTAGCGTGCCTGTCGCGGCGTCGGCACTAAAAAAACTCTATGGCAAACAGCTACGAAGTAAGCTGAATGACATAGAGTTTTTTGTATGTGTCCGTTACGCCAAGACCGGAAGCGCGAGCGATCACGCGGGGAAAAAACCAACGGCCTTATAAGCGGCGTATC